>JBGCFE010000109.1:0-50844 GCA_045106775.1 Halioglobus sp. | reverse complement strand
CCCTGCCGCTGTATGTGGACACGCGATAGCCCCACATGCGCAGCATCCGCCACCAACTGCGGTAGCTCCGCACCTTCCATCAGAGACAGTAAGCGCGAGTGATCTACTACCCTACCCCAAAGTGCATACAGGGCATCGTGCACAATCGCTCCGCGCTCTGCGGGAGACAGTGCTATCGTAAAATCGCCAAGTGGCGCAACCTTCAACCGACGTTTGGCGAAGGCTCTAAATGGGCACTGAGACTGATCTTCCAACAGACCGCTGCCGCCGCTGTACGCATCCGACTCCGTCACGTTGACCGCGGGTGCACGCTCATCAGACAGCGCCTCCAAACCCCGCGAACGCCAGCCCGACATCCATGTTTCAGGCGTGCTTTGCGTCTCTGGTAAATGGGCAGGCGTAAAACCCGCCAAGACGGCGCTGGGCGCTTCTGCCAGACCATCGAGTGTTGAGGAATACGCCGCATAGAGGTGTTTAACAGACCTACTGTATTGCCCGATCCTACCGTTGGCCACCGCCCACTCTCGTTCAGCGTTGGCGCGGGGCATGCTCAACGCATTTTGCATCGCGGTCGGCAGAAACGGGCTTGGCCTGGGTGGCTCTGGCCACCGAGTTGCCTGCATGCCCACCAGCCAAAGGTGGTCGAACTGCAAACCCACCGCTTCCAGCGGGCCCAGCACTTGTATATTGCTATCGGCTGTCTCTGGTTGCGACATACGCGCGCGAACCGATTCTCTTAACAAGCGCAACGCCTCGCGATATTCCAGCGGGCCGGAAACAGCATCGAGGGCTTTCATCGAATCTAACACTTCGTACCATAGCTTCACCTGCTGATATTCAAGCGTGTCTAACGTAACGACTCCAGGCCAGCCCCATATCTCGAGCACTTCACTGAAATAATCCGCCCAAATACCGGGCAACACCTTTGCGCGCAGGTGCCGAAGGTGCGCCACTTTCATAAGAATGCTGCCCAGTTCTATCCCTTCACTACCATCGAGTTTCACCTTAGCGGCATTCACTCGCAGAGCCGACGTGCTCAATTGAGCTACGCCGTCGTCGTGGAGTTGGGTGATAAAGCACTGTACGAGTGGCCCCTCGAGATCACTCATTGCAAAAAAGCGGGAGTTCAAAACCTTGACGACATCGGCGACACCTACTTGATGCTCGCCAAATTCCAGCGCCAACAGACCATCTCTGACAACCGGGGTGTCTGCCAGCGGTGTGCCGGTAGAAAAGTTTACAGGCAGGCTTGCATAGTTTTCGCCCAGGCAGTCAAATGCTCGCCTCAGCTGATACTCTATCGATACCCGATCGTTGTTCATGTCTGTCAACAAAACGCCAATACTGGCGTTCGGATCTTCAACGTGCTTGGCATGAACCCACTTAGCAATTCCTCGCAGCTGCGCCGCATGGTCGGAAAAAGAATACACATGCTTTTTTGCGTTTTCTTTGCGCTCAGCAAGTCGGTGAACATCTGCACAAACATGATCCAGGGCGCTCACAAACAAGGGCGGCAAATCGCCACACTCCAAAAGAGCTACCCGTGGCGCTGTTTTCTGTGCGCCGCTTGAAGCTGGCAGATCAAGCAATTGCCCAATGCAATCGCTAGATGTTCCAAAACCACCGGCGTGCAACTTAGCCTCAAAATACGCCAGCCAGACGAGAAACGCTGAACAATCTGGATCGCTCTCGAAAAAACTGCGCCAGCGGCCTTCGCTCGCTTGCGTTTGCCACTGCAGCAAAACATCTCTGGCGGATGCTGCCGAATCGGCGGCGGACTTCGGTTGCAAAAGTGCAAGGCTACTTTCCTCTGCCCCACATTCATCAATGACCTGACGCCAAAGAACGCTGGTTTGATCACTCGAGAGTAAATGCAGCGGCGGTATCGCGCCGCTAGCAACCTCCATTCTCCACTGTTTCTCCAGCCATGCCTGAACCGGCATAACGGTAATAGAGTCCCAGGCGTGATCGCCTTGAGCCGCCCTGCTCTGATTCCATTCCAGTACGACCCTGCGCGCAAGACGTAGATTTGGCGTCAGTACGGTATAACCGGCCTCTATCAAAGGCTCTAGGGGTGAAATGTCGTAAAGACTACGAGGCAAGATCGTCTCCATTGGAATTTTGCGGCATCTTTACGCGTTAACGGACTTTGGACTGTACTATAATGCCGCACAACAATAGCGCGCAAAGATATTGGTGCGGGCAACACTCGGCGCAAGAATATAGCTGACGCTTCACGCATTTACTCTATCAGGTACAAACAATGAGCAACACAAGGGCAGAACAAACTATTGCAGACAATAGTGAAGTAAACAATGGTGAGCTGCACAACGTTGAAGTACATAACGTCAATGTCGCCCAGCAAGACATACTAATCACCCCAGAAGCGCTAAAGGCGGCCCTGCCAATGTCTGCGGAGGTAGAAGAAAACCTGCGTCACAGCCGACAAGTGATCGAAGACATACTCGATGGCAAAGATCACAGATTATTCGTAGTGGTCGGGCCCTGCTCCATTCACGACACAAAAGCCGCCTTAGAGTACGCACAGAAACTGAAAGCGCTTGCCGAAGAGCTCGCTGACACCCTGTATATCGTTATGCGCGTTTACTTTGAAAAACCGCGAACTACCGTAGGTTGGAAAGGGCTAATTAACGATCCACATCTAGATGACTCGTTCAAGATAGAAGAAGGACTGCATCTGGGTCGCAAGCTCCTACTGGGCATTTTAGACATGGGGCTACCCACCTCAACAGAGGCGCTCGATCCGATCTCGCCACAGTACCTGCAGGATTTAATTAGCTGGACGGCTATCGGTGCACGCACTACCGAGTCTCAGACCCACCGCGAAATGGCCAGCGGGCTGTCTAGCGCAGTAGGTTTTAAAAATGGTACGGATGGCGGTCTCACCGTCGCCACCAACGCATTGAACTCAGCGGCTAAACCACACCGTTTTTTAGGGATTAACAGACAGGGGCAGGTGTCGGTGTTTACGACAAAGGGCAACCCTTATGCACATATCGTACTGCGCGGCGGCAGCAGCGGGCCCAACTACGACTCCGTGCACATCAAACTGTGTGAAGATGCACTGCAAAAAGCCGGCGTTGCACAAAACATCATGGTTGATTGCAGTCATGCAAACTCCAACAAAGAGCCAGAGCTTCAACCACTCGTTGTGGAAAACGTAGCCAACCAAATTTTGGAAGGTAACCAATCAATTGTTGCGTTGATGATTGAAAGCCACCTAAACGCTGGCAATCAGTCGATACCGGCAAACCTCAGCGAGCTGGCCTACGGCGTCTCGATTACGGATGGTTGCATCGACTGGGATACAACCGCTGAGTCGCTGCGCGCTATGCGCGAGAAATTGAAGGATGTGCTGCCTGCTCGCCGTAGTTGAAGCCAAGCACAGGCCCTGCGTTGCAGTGCCGGCCGAACGCTAGCTAACACGCGATCAACCCAACTTAGTAATAAGCCTGCGACCGGTCAGTGTGATCGGTCATGTCGCGCACGCCCTTCAACGTTGGAATTTGCTCCAGCAGCGTCTTCTCAACACCACCTTTCAACGTTTCGTCAACAGCGCTACAGCCCTGGCAACCGCCACCAAACTGCAACACCGCAAACATCTCGTCAGTGATTTCTACCAGACTGACTTCACCACCGTGAGCCGCCAGGGCAGGATTCACCTCGTTGTAGAGCACGTAATTGATTCGATCTTCCAGAGGACTATCGTCATTCACCTGCGGCATCTTCGCATTCGGCGCCTTGATTGTAAGCTGCCCGCCCATTCTGTCTTTGGAGTAATCCACCAGCGCATCTTCGAGGAAAGGCAGGCTCCGTGTGTCATACCACACCGTCAGCTTACCCAGCTCGTGCTTCTCGTCCTCAGCATCGATTTCGCCTTCTCTGCAGTAAGCGATACACGTCTCGGCGCGAGAGGTGCCCGGATCGTTAATAAACACGCGAACACCCAGAGCGTCGTCTTGCTTTTCCAGCAGTTCAGAGAGGTATTCCTGAGCAGATTCAGTAATTGTGATCATGCGACCTTCCATTCCGACTAATTTACTCAGGTATTATAGCAAGCGATCGCCGCTATGTGTGAGGCAAAATCAATAATCCGCAGCAATTGAAGCGCACAATCTGTTAAAATCTCTAGCTTTTTCACGCTTTGGGCGTGCGACGGTAGCAATTTAAGGGAACAGGATGGCAGGCGATACAACAGGCTCGGGGGCGCTAGAAAAGGCCCTGCAGGACAGAATTCTGGTGATAGATGGCGCCATGGGCACCATGATTCAGGCTGAGGGGCTAGATGAGGCTGATTTTCGCGGCGAGCGGTTCGCTGCGCATTCTTCCGATCTGAAGGGGAATAACGAGCTACTGAGCATCGTCCGCCCCGATATCATCGCCAAAATACACCGCGAGTATCTCGACGCCGGCGCCGATATTGTTGAGACCAACACCTTTGGCAGCACGTCAGTTGCGCAGGCAGATTACGATCTGGCGGATATCGCCCGTGAACAAAACCTCAGATCAGCGCAGATAGCACGCGAGGTCGTCGACGAGTTCAATGCTCAGACGCCCGACAAACCCCGTTTTGTAGCCGGTGTGCTTGGGCCAACGCCCAAAACCGCCTCGATTTCACCCGACGTTAATAACCCGGGTGCACGGGGAATCACGTTTGACACGCTCAAAGACGCATACATCGAAGCCACCCATGGCCTGATCGAGGGCGGCGCCGACTTCATCATGGTCGAAACGATTTTCGATACGCTCAATGCAAAAGCGGCGATCTTCGCAATTCATCAGGTGTTTGATGAGCTGGGTAAGACGGTTCCGATTATGATCTCAGTTACCTTCCCTGACCCTAGTGGACGGGTGCTCTCAGGGCAAAACCCAGAAGCGTTCTGGAACTCTGTCGCGCACGCCAACCCGCTAATTGTCGGCAGTAACTGCGGCCGTCCCTACCGCGAGATCCGCCCGTTCATTGAAGATCTTTCACGGTCAACCAGCGCATATTTCAGCGCGCACTTGAATGCCGGCCTGCCAAATGCATTCGGCGATTTTGACGAACTGCCTGAAATCATGGAAGGCGATTTTGGCGAGTTTGCCCAGCGCGGTTTTCTCAATCTCGCCGGCGGCTGCTGCGGTACAACCCCCGCCCATATCGCGGCCATCGCCAATGCGGTCGCCAATGTCGAGCCACGCCCTCTTCCGTCAAAAGAGAACGCCTGCCGCCTGAGTGGACTCGAACCCTTCAATATTCAAGAAGACAGCCTTTTCGTCAACGTGGGTGAGCGCTGCAACGTTACCGGCTCCGCCAAATTCAAAAGGCTCATTTTAGACGGCGACTATGAGGCTGCGTTGGATGTGGCGCGCGAACAGGTAGAAAACGGTGCGCAGGTTATCGATATCAACATGGATGAAGGCATGTTGGATGCCGAAGAGGCCATGGTGACCTTCCTCAACCTGATAGCGTCCGAGCCAGACATCTCGCGCGTACCCATCATGGTTGACTCCTCTAAGTGGTCGGTTATCGAGGCGGGCCTCAAGTGTGTCCAGGGCAAGGCGATCGTTAACTCAATCAGCTTAAAAGCAGGTGAGGAAGAGTTCTTAGAGCAGGCACGGTTGTGTCAGCGCTACGGCGCGGCAGTGGTTGTCATGGCTTTCGATACCGACGGGCAGGCGGACACACTAGAGCGACGCAAAGAAATTTGCCGCCGCAGTTACGACCTATTGCTGAAGGAACTCAACTTCAACCCCAATGATATTATTTTCGACCCTAATATTTTTGCGGTCGCTACCGGGATAGATGAACACAATAACTACGCTGTAGATTTCATCGACGCCACGCGTTTCATTAAACAAGAACTCCCAGGCGCGTTAGTCTCAGGCGGTGTGTCTAACGTCTCTTTCTCATTTCGCGGCAACAACGCAGTCCGTGAGGCCATTCACTCTGTGTTCTTGTATCACGCAATCAAGGCCGGCATGGACATGGGCATCGTCAACGCTGGCCAGCTGGCGGTGTACGACGACTTACCTGAAGATCTGCGTGAAGCAGTTGAAGACGTTATCCTCAACAGAAGAGACGACAGCACCGAACGCCTGCTCGATCTCGCACAAAGCTATCGCGACACTGGCGGTAAAGAAGCGAAAAAAGAAGACCTTAGCTGGCGCGAGCAATCTGTTCAGAAACGCCTTGAGCACGGTCTGGTAAAAGGCATCAACACTTGGATCGTAGAAGATGCTGAAGAAGCTCGCCAGCAGTACGACAGGCCCATTCAAGTTATTGAAGGGCCATTGATGGACGGTATGAATGTGGTCGGAGACTTGTTTGGCGACGGCAAGATGTTTCTGCCACAGGTAGTAAAAAGCGCGCGTGTTATGAAGCAGGCAGTGGCGCATTTGCAACCGTTTATTGAAGACGAAAAAGACGGCGCCAGCTCAAGCAATGGCAAAATACTCATGGCCACAGTAAAAGGCGACGTGCATGACATTGGTAAAAATATCGTTGGCGTCGTTCTGCAGTGTAACAATTTTGAGGTCATAGACTTGGGCGTTATGGTCCCGGGCGACAAAATACTGGAAGCCGCCAAAGAACACGATGTCGATGTCATCGGGTTGAGTGGCCTTATCACGCCTTCGCTGGAAGAAATGGCCAATGTGGCAGCAGAAATGCAGCGACAGGAGTTCAATGTCCCACTGCTAATAGGCGGAGCAACAACGTCCAAAGCGCACACAGCGGTGAAGATTGACCCCAACTACGACCGAGATGTGATTGTCTATGTTCCAGATGCTTCGCGTAGCGTTGCGGTTGCAACGCAACTCATGGGTGACGGCAAAGATCGCTATGTTGAAGAGGTGCGCGAAGACTACGAAGTCGTGCGAGAAAGGGTCGCCAATCGAAAGCCAAAGGTGCGCAGGCTGCCTTACGCCGAGGCCGTTAGTAACGCTCCCAATCTCGATTGGAAAAGCTACACACCGCCAGTTCCCACATTTACAGGTACACGCGTTTTTGAAGACTTCCCGCTGGATCAGTTGATAGACACTATCGATTGGACACCGTTTTTTCTGACTTGGGAACTCAGTGGCAAGTACCCCAATATCCTTGAGGATGAGGTTGTGGGCGAACAAGCCAGCGAACTGTTTGCAGATGCACAGGCAATGCTAAAACAGCTCGTAGACGAGAAAAAGCTAACTGCCAAGGGCGTTATTGGTTTTTGGCCGGCTGCCCGCACTGGGTCAGACGATATAACGGTGTACACCGATGAACACCGCAGCGAGTCACTGGCAACCTTGCATCACCTTCGACAGCAGGGGGAAAAGCCCAATGGCAAACCCAACTATAGTCTTGCGGACTTTATTGCACCTGCAGAATCAGACGTGAAAGACTACGTCGGTGGGTTCTGCGTGACTACGGGCATCGGAGTGGATGAGTTAGCCGCCAAGTTCGAAGCCGACCATGACGACTACAACAGTATTATGCTTAAGGCACTGGCTGACCGCCTTGCCGAGTCTTTCGCTGAGTTCATGCACCGCGAAGTGCGTACAGAACTATGGGGATATGATGGCGATGAAGCACTCAGCAACGCGGAGCTAATCAAAGAACGATACCGCGGCATTCGGCCAGCGCCCGGCTATCCTGCCTGCCCCGATCACACCGAGAAAGAAACGCTGTTTTCACTGCTCAATGCGACGGAGGCGACGGGCGTGACGCTATCGGAAAATTTTGCGATGAGCCCAGCATCGTCGGTTAGCGGTTTTTACTACTCGCACCCCGAGTCCAGCTATTTCGCTATCGGTAATATTGGAAAAGACCAGGTGGAAGATATTGCTGAGCGCAAGGGTAAAACTGTCGAAGAGATGACGCGGTGGCTCAGGCCCAACTTAGATTAATAGATGTAGAGGAAGATGAAACTGTGAGCGAATCAGAAAACGGTACGGCACATTCCAGCGATCCGGGCGAAAACGCCAGCCAAAAAGACGGGCTAAATGTTGTTCAGGTTGTGGGTAGCGTGTTTGCTGCTGGCCTGGGAGTACAGAGCAGTAAGAACCGAGAGAGAGATTTCAAACAGGGCCGGTTCGGCGTGTTCGTCGCAGCAGGCGCGATCTTCACGCTGCTCTTTATAGGAACGGTTTACACCGTGGTACAGCTGGTGCTGAGCAGCGCTGGACAATAGCGCCGACTCAGCGGAAAAGCTTAGGAAGGCATTCCAGACAACCAAATATAAAGCGTCACTATTACTAGGGTTATAATGGCCGTCGCTGCAATTGCATCTGCCATGCCGTTGTCATCATGCTGCTGTTCGTCTGTCATGTTACTTCTCCGCACTCATTGTCTTTGGCCCAACATCAAGAGCGACATTATACCCATATCGAGCGCAATCCCAAGCCAACTAGTTCTAAGCTTATGAAACACTTAGCTATTTGTAGGGGTGCATTTTCTGATAAAGTAGCGCCACTTTTTTCAGCACGCTCGTGCGTTGGCCTGGCCACAGGAAGCATTGATGTACGTATACGACCAATACGATCAAACCATAGTAGATGAACGCGTAGCGCAGTTCAGGGATCAGACAGAGAGATTCCTGAATGGCAGCCTCTCTGAGGGAGAGTTTCTACCCCTGCGCTTACAAAATGGATTATATGTGCAGCGCCTTGCACCTATGCTACGCATTGCGGTCCCCTACGGCCTGATGAATAGCACCCAGTTACGCAAAGTGGCAAAAATCTCTCGGGACTATGACAAGGGTTATGTGCACATCAGCACGCGCCAGAATATCCAACTGAACTGGCCAAAGTTGGGAGAAGTACCCGATATTTTGGCAGAGCTTGCCTCTGTGCAAATGCATGCAATCCAAACTAGCGGCAACTGTATTCGCAATACCACCACCGATCAGTTTGCCGGCGTCGCACCCGATGAACTGGAGGATCCGAGACCGTACTGCGAAATCATTCGGCAATGGTCAACGCTACATCCGGAATTCGCATTCCTGCCGCGCAAATTCAAGATTGCCGTCTGTGGTACTGAACAGGATAGAGCCGCTGTCCGCGTACATGATATCGGCCTGGAACTGTGTAAGAACGACAGCGGCGAGACGGGCTTTAAAGTACTCGTTGGCGGTGGCCTGGGTCGCACACCGGTCATTGGTTCTGTGGTATGCCCATGGCTGGAAAAGAAACACCTGCTGACCTATCTTGAAGCGGTACTTCGTGTCTACAACCAGCACGGCCGCAGAGACAATAAATATAAGGCGCGCATTAAGATACTCGTTCGCGCTATGGGTGTTGAAGACTTCTCTGCCGCCGTTGATGACGAATGGAAGCTGCTTAAAAATGGCCCCATGACGCTAACGGATGAGGCAATAGCAGCCGCCGCATCACATTTCACGGAGCCCGACTATGCAGGCGCCGACCCACTAGAAGCGCAGCAACACTTAGCCGCGGACTGTGAAAAAAACGCCACGTTCGCAAACTGGGTTCAGCGTAACACGCATGCACACCGCGTTCCGGGCTATCGCAGTGTAACGCTTGCCCTGAAAGCCACGGGCTATGCTCCCGGCGACGTCACCGATGAGCAACTGGAGCTAATCGCTGATTTAGCCGACGAGTTCTCATTCGGCGAGCTGCGCACTACGCATGAGCAAAATATCGTTCTGGCAGACGTGCCTTCGGCCAGCTTGTACGCACTCTGGCAGCGCATAGAACCTGCTGGCCTGGCCACCGCGAATCTGGGCTACCTTAACGATATGATTTGCTGCCCCGGAGGCGATTTTTGCGCGCTGGCCAATGCCAAGTCCATACCGGTAGCCGCTGCGCTCCAGGCGCGCTTTGACGATATGGATTACCAGTATGATCTAGGGCCACTGGATCTCAACATCAGTGGCTGCATGAATGCCTGTGGGCATCATCACATCGGCAATATCGGCATTTTGGGTGTCGACAAAAAAGGGCAGGAGTTCTATCAGGTGAGCTTAGGGGGGCATGCGGGCAAAGATGCCTCGATTGGCAAAATTTTAGGGCCCTCTTTCAAACGTGAAGATATGACCAACGTCGTGAGCACTATTCTCGATACGTTCGTCGATCTGCGCGAAGGCGAGGAAACCTTCCTCGATACTTACCGCCGCGCCGGAATCGAACCCTTTAAGGAGCGTGTCTATGCCAAAGCTGATTAAGAATGGGGAGATTATTGCTGATAGCTGGGCGGCGGTAGATCCAGAGGCATCTTCCGTGCCCTCTGGTCAGATCTGCTCGCTCGACCAATGGTTGGCACTTGCGGACAAAAGCAATTCAGCGGTTCAGCTTGAGCCCGATCAGCCCCCTGCTCCCCTACTGGCGCATTTGGATGAGATTGCTTTGGTGTCGATCAACTTTCAGGCATTTATGGACGGACGCGGCTTCAGTTATGGTCGCGAACTGCGAGAACGTGGCTACGCGGGCGAATTGAGAGCAGCTGGCCATTTTGTTCAAGATCAGCTCACTTATCTGCAGCGTGTCGGCTTTGATGCATTCGCTCCGGCTGACGATAGCGACCTTGAAGGCGCGCTGTCGCAACTTGGCCTGTTTACAGAGTTTTATCAGGCGTCCATCGACCAGGCGCAGCCACTTTTTCGCAGACGCTAAGCTAGCACTCAACAGCGGGCACTTTGTATGCTGGTGTGGCGCCTCGACTCAAGGACACATTAGGCAATGGAGCTAGAATCGATCACGTTCTCGTTTTTTCTGATCTTTTCAGGTGCGGCGCTCTTCGCATCTCTCGCTCTCTACACTCGCCAACCCCTAATCATCGCGTACATCGCCCTAGGCGCCTGCATTGGCCCCTATGGGCTATCCATGGTGACTGACCTCAATCTCCTTTCGCAGATTGGGCATATCGGGATTATTTTTCTACTCTTTTTATTGGGGCTGGATATGCAGCCCCAGGCACTGTGGTCGACCCTACGTAAATCCACGTTTGTGGCCGTCATCAGTTCACTTCTGTTTCTCGGGTCGGGCTATTGGGTTGCACTGCAGTTTGGCTACACCGAACAGGATGCGCTAATTATTGGCGCCGCTATGATGTTCTCTTCAACGATCATCGGCATCAAACTTTTACCCACCACGGTTCTGCATCATCGGCACATCGGCGAATTGATGGTGGGTTTACTTCTACTTCAGGATCTAATAGCCATCATAGTGCTCGTTGCGCTTTTTGCAGCTGCGGAAGGCAACAGTGCAAACATGGGTAAAGCGCTGGCCTTATCGCTAGCGAGCCTACCCTTACTGGTGGCCGCTGCCGTGGGCGTCGTGCGCTGGATTCTTCTGCCGCTCATTAGCCGCTTCGATCGCTTTCACGAATACATATTCTTGCTCGCGATAGGCTGGTGCCTGGGTATGGCAGAGGCGGCCAAAGCCGTTGGGCTTTCGGAAGAGATTGGTGCATTCATCGCCGGTATCTCGATCGCTACCAGCCCTATCAGTCAGTACATTGCAGTTAACCTGAAACCCTTGCGCGATTTCTTTTTGATTTTATTTTTCTTCTCAGTGGGCGCTCGATTCGACCTCAGCCTGCTAACCAATGTGTTGGCGCCGGCGATGGTGCTTTCTGCGATAGTGCTGGCGCTGAAGCCGGTCACTTACAGGTTCCTATTAAAAGGCGTTAGTGAGCAGCGCTCGTTGGCCTGGGACCTCGGTTTTAGACTTGGCCAGGGCAGCGAGTTCTCATTGCTTATTGCTTATGTGGCGGTGGGTGGCGCACTGATTTCTGAACAGGCTTCTTTGCTGATTCAGGCGACTACCATTATTACGTTGGTTATCTCTTCTTATATTGTGGTGCTTAACTACCCTACTCCGATTGCTATTTCGGATCGGTTGCGGCGAGATTAACGCTTTACTCTCTTGATACGTAGACGTATACGTGGGCTGGGTTAGAGCTGCGTAGATGGGTCTTGGGCGGAAAAGGCGTTTCAAGTCGCCCCACGGAATTCGCTTGGTGGAAACGCCTTTTCCGCCCAAGCCCCTTAAATCTATCGAGGCTCATAATACAGGTGGCTATTCTGTAATCGCTAAAGTGCGCGCTGCAGTGAGGCCGCGGCGCTGGATACGGTGATCACCAGGCAAATCACGTGGAGCGACTGATCGCCGTATCCAGCGTCGGGGTACTAAACATCCACCTTGTGAACGCGCACAAAAAAAGCCGACACAAAGGCCGGCTTTCAGTACCACAGTGATGCGAACTACAGCTTAGCTTCAAGCTCCGGCAAAGCATCAAACAGATCAGCCACCAGCCCATAGTCAGCGACCTGGAAGATAGGCGCATCTTCGTCTTTGTTAATCGCAACAATGACTTTAGAGTCTTTCATACCCGCAAGGTGCTGAATAGCGCCTGAGATGCCCACCGCGATGTACAAATCAGGCGCAACGATCTTACCCGTCTGGCCTACCTGCATATCATTGGGAACAAACCCCGCATCAACCGCCGCACGTGAAGCGCCAATCGCAGCGCCCAGCTTATCGGCGATACCGTCTAGCAGCTTAAAGTTCTCGCCGTTCTGCATACCGCGACCACCCGAGATCACGACAGCGGCTGAGGTCAATTCAGGACGATCTGAAACAGCCACCTCTTCACCGACGAAAGACGAAACGCCAGCGTCATGGGCCGAAGCCACGGCTTCAACTGCAGCTGAACCGCCCTCGGCAGGTGCTGCATCGTAAGCTGTCGTTCGCACGGTGATCACTTTCTTGGCATCTGTGCTTTGTACCGTGGCAATGACGTTACCGGCGTATATGGGACGCTGGAACGTATCACCTGATTCAACACTGGTGATGTCTGAAATTTGCGCGACGTCTAACAGTGCAGCAACGCGTGGCATAAAGTTTTTGCAATTTGCAGTAGCGGGTGCCAGAACGTTGTCATAGTTTGCTGCTACTTCAGCAATCAGCAAACTTACGTTCTCTGCAAGCTGATGCTCATAGGCGGCGTTATCGGCTACCAATACTTTACCAATGCCGGGAATCGCCGCAGCGGCTTCACCGACTGCACCGCAGTTTGCACCGGCGATGAGAATATCGATATCGCCACCCATTGCCTGAGCAGCTGCTACGGTATTAAGCGTTGCGCCTTTCAGGTTCGTATTGTCGTGTTCTGCTATTACGAGAGTGCTCATGAGATAACTTTCGCCTCGTTCTTCAGTTTATCTACCAGCTGATCAACATCTTCAACCTTGATACCCGCCTGACGCTCAGCCGGTGGCTCAACTTTCACCTGTGTCAAATGCGAGGTGACTGCTACACCAAGCTCATCTGGCGTTAACACGTCCAGCGGCTTCTTCTTGGCCTTCATAATGTTAGGCAGAGACGCGTAGCGCGGCTCATTCAAACGAAGGTCAGTGGTAACGATTGCAGGCAGATTCAGCTTAACTGTCTGTAGGCCGCCATCAATTTCACGGGTAACGTTCACCGTATCACCGTCAATAACAACTTCTGAGGCAAAAGTGCCCTGACCCATACCAGCGAGCGCGCCAAGCATCTGGCCAGTCTGGTTGTTATCTCCGTCAATCGATTGCTTGCCAAGAATAACCAGCTGCGGCTGCTCTTTATCAACGACGGCTTTAAGCAACTTAGCAACCACTAGCGGCTCAACGCTGCCACCGGTTTCGACCTGAATGCCTCGGTCAGCACCAAGCGCCAAGGAAGTACGAATCTGCTCCTGACAACTCTTATCGCCGACGGATACAGCGATAACTTCTGTCGCTGTACCAGCTTCTTTCAGGCGCACGGCCTCTTCAACGGCGATTTCACAAAATGGGTTGATGGACATTTTGACGTTATTGAGATCAACATCAGTGCCATCGGCTTTGGCGCGTACCTTGACGTTATAGTCAACTACGCGCTTCACTGCGACAAGAACCTTCATGGATTCTCCATAGTTTGGGTTGGATTTTGAAGGCAGACACGTCAAGAAATGGCGCTGCCCTAGTACTCTGGCGCGCTATCTTGCCCAGAATTGGGCGTTGGGTCAAGGGCGGTAGAGAGCACCAAAATGGACATAAACTACCCTCAATCGACATGCCGATTATTCACCACGTTTATAGAAATATTCCTTTCCAAATTATATACTTGCCGCGCTGCTCGATGAGAGTGTGCCTTCGCATATTGAGTGCGAATCTTCGCAACAATCCCTACCGTTAGTACGAGGACATGATCGTGGAACGTGAAGCTATGGAATTCGATGTTGTAATCGTGGGCGCAGGCCCCGCTGGCCTGGCTACGGCCTGCCGATTACAACAGTTAGCACAGGAAAACGAGAAAGAAATAACCGTTTGTGTGGTTGAGAAAGGCTCAGAGGTGGGCGCTCATATTCTTTCTGGCGCCGTAATGGATCCTCGTGCCATGAACGAGCTGTTCCCCAATTGGAAGGAAATGGGCGCACCATTGAACGTGGAAGTTTCGCAGGATCAGGTCATGTTTATGACCGGAGACAGCGGTGCTATTAACGTTCCACTCATGTTTGCACCCGGATTCCACAATGACGGCAACTACATCATCAGTTTGGCAAACGTTTGTCGCTGGCTGGGCGAGCAGGCAGAAGGAATGGGCGTCGAAGTCTACCCCGGCTTTGCAGCGTCAGAAGTGCTCTACCACGACGACGGAAGCGTAAAGGGCATTGCCACTGGCGACATGGGCATTGCCGAGGACGGCAGCGAGAAAGACTCCTTCATGCGCGGTATGGAGCTACACGCGAAATACACCATTTTTGCCGAAGGTTGCCGTGGTCACCTGGGCAAACAGTTGATCAAACAATTTGATCTAGATGCGGGCTGTGACCCCCAACATTACGGTATTGGCTTTAAAGAGATCTGGGATATCGACCCCGCCAAGCACAAAGAAGGCCTCGTTATTCATACCACGGGCTGGCCAGCAGCCAAGAATACTGCTTCTGGTAGCTACATGTACCATGGTGAGAATAACCAGGTAGCGATCGGCTATGTTGTTCCACTAAGTTATGAGAACCCACACCTCTCACCTTTCGATGAGTTCCAGCAGTGGAAGCAACACGCAAAAATTAGGGACTATCTCGAAGGCGGCACGCGCGTTTCCTATGGTGCGCGCGCTATCATCAAAGGCGGCCCAACTTCGCGGCCCAAGATGAGCTTTCCAGGTGGGATGCTGGTCGGAGATGACGCAGGTACACTCAACTTTGCCAGGATTAAAGGCAGCCACACTGCGTTAAAATCGGGCGCCCTCGCGGGAGAGGTTCTCTTTGAAGCCTTGACGCAGGAAGCCGAAGCTCCAAAAGACCTGGTGAGTTATGCAACCAAGTTCGATAGCTCGTGGCTGCATGATGAGCTGCACAAGTGGCGTAACTTTGGCGCGTACCTCCACAAGTTCGGCACCTTTATTGGGCCTGCATTGGCGTTCATCGATCAGGGAATTCTGCAAGGCAAAGTGCCTTTTACGCTGCGTGATCCTAAGCCAGACCATGCGTGTATGAAGCCCGCTGCAGACATGCCAAAAATTGAGTATCCAAAGCCGGATGGGACAATCAGCTTTGATAAGCTATCTTCCGTGTTTCTGAGTAACACCAATCACGAAGAAGATCAGCCCTGTCACCTTCAACTGATCGACCCTAGCGTCCCAATATCGAAAAACCTTCCAATGTACGATGAGCCTGCGCAGCGCTACTGCCCCGCCGGAGTCTACGAAATCGTGGAAGAAGAGTCAGGTCCGCGTTTTCAAATTAATGGACAAAACTGCGTTCACTGTAAAACGTGCGACATCAAAGACCCCTCTCAGAACATACGCTGGGTAACACCTGAAGGGTTCGGCGGGCCCAACTACCCGAATATGTAGTTTGTGCACCCCTGATGTTGCGCTCGCGCGACAGCAGGGGTTATTCCCGCAGGCCAACCTCTGAGTCATCGGCGAGCAAATAATATCGCTCGCCGTCAGATTCTACCCAGACTGCATCGCCTTCGCTTTGAGCCACTTCTGCCAACCTAAGCCACGCTGCACGTGAAAAAATGGCGGATAGCCCGTGCCACAAACTGATGGCCGCGGCCTCATTAACGGCGGAGTCGAGAAACAGCGGATTCTCTTCAGTTACCACCACTTGCTTGCCCGTGTTCAACTCTACGATTAAGCGCTGGACCTGATCGACATGAACGAATTCGAAATCCACCACGATTAGCGGATGTAGATCGACTTCGATGAGCCATTTTTCGGCGGGTGTTACCAGGTAGTAGAGCCCATCATCTTCGCGGCGCAGGATACTCGCAAATAACTTAACTAACGCCTCGCGCTTGATCTCTCCACCATCATGAAACCAAACGCCGTCGGCATTAATCTGAATAGGAATTGAGCCGGAAAGTTCGGGGTGCCAAAGATGCAGAGGGGGCTGATCAAAATTTCGCTGACCTTTAAGCTGCGATTCAAGGCTCTGCAGCTGCTCCGATTCAGCCATGAAGAATGCCGCGCTACTGCGCGCAATCTCCAATCAATCGAACGTTCACAACGCCTTCAATGCTCTGCATTTTTTTGAGTACATCCTCCGAAACCGCTGTACCCACGTCTATCAAATTGTAGGCAATATCGTCTCGGCTTTTATTGAGCATATCGATGACGTTTATATTTTCGTCTGCGAGGATCGACAGTACATTACCCAGTATTTTGGGCACGTTTTCATTGGTCACAGAAAGGCGGCATCCGCTAACCCGCTCGAGAATCAACGTAGGAAAGTTTACCGAATTTCGAATATTGCCGTGTTCTAAAAACTCTCGCAGTTGGTCAGCTGCCATGATCGCGCAGTTGTCTTCTGCTTCCTCGGTACTAGCGCCGATGTGCGGCATTAGAATGCAATCGTCGCGCTCCATCAGTTCAGGTGCCGGGAAATCAGCAATATATCGGCGTAACTGGCCGTTTTCTAAAGCCGCTAACACCGCGCTTTGATCAACGATCTCCTGCCTGGCAAAGTTCAACAGACAGGTGCCAGGCTGCGCAGCGTTAAGAAGCTCAGCATTTACCAGACCTCTGGTGGAATCTAATACGGGCAGATGCAGAGTGATGTAATCGCATCGAGCAAACAACGCGGCCAAATTATCGGCCTTGCGTACGCGGCTGCTCAACCGCCATGCCGCCTCAATAGACAGTGCAGGATCATACCCCACTACGTCCATACCGAGCGTCAGAGCCATTTCCGCTACAAGCGAACCAATTGCGCCAAGCCCGACAACGCCTAGCGTCTTGCCGACAAGCTCGTTGCCTTTAAAGTGTTTTTTGTTAGCCTCGAGCATTTTATTGAGCTCTGCCTCGTCGGTTACTGAGGATAGCGTTTTGACATAGTCGATACCTTCCACAATACCGCGTGACCCAAGTAGCAGCCCTGTTGCAACGAGCTCTTTAACGGCATTCGCATTGGCGCCAGGCGCATTAAAAACCGGTATCCCCCTACTCGTACAATCTGCCACCGGCACATTGTTAACACCGGCTCCGGCTCTACCTATCGCTAAAACGCTTTCTGGTATGTCGTCCGACTGAAGTTTATGGCTGCGTAATAAAATCGCGTCAGGGTGCGAAAACTCGCTAGCCAGTTCATAGGCGTCACGTGGCAATCGATCTAACCCTTTCACGGAGATCTGGTTGAGTGTCAGTATTTTCTTAGCCATGGGTTCCTCGGTGGCCAAATGGAGCTGGAATCGGACCAGCTAGAGTACGTTGATTTCTGCGCCTTCACGCAGGCCGCGCATGTACTGTGTATCCACAAGCGCACTCAGTTCACTAGTTACAGCGCGCTCGAGTTGTGATTGCTGATCGCCGGTGAGCAAGTCAAAATCACCAGCATTCACACCAACCAGCTGAACCAGAACAACATCTCCTGTCTCTGAGAGAACAATATCTGCTACGGCTTCTTCGGCCTCTGGCGCCGGCATTTCAAATACTCTGCGCATGACACTCGGAGAAAGGTTTTGAGCATTGCGGCCTAAACCTAGCTCAACCTGCCATTCATAGCCCTTTTGCATCGCCAGCGACTCTAGCGAATCACCGCTTTGCAACGCAGTTAGCAGTTGCTGCGCCTCCTCATTCAGCGCTGCAGTCGTTTGCTGATCGCCGATGGCAGCAATAATTCGGGGTTCAACAACTTCAATGGGCAAAATCTCTGGCTCATGATGCTCTCGTACGCGCAAAGCGACATAGTGATTGTCCCCTATTTCGATAACATCACTGTTATGCCCCTGATCCAGCACCTCTTCAGAGAAGGCAAGTGAACGCAGCGCCGGGCGAGAGAACAGCTCATCGTCCAACGTGCGCGTGACGCCATTGGCTTGCTTTACTTCTAAATCGAGCTCTTTGGCGGGCTCATTAAGATCGTCGGCATTGAATGCAAGGTCTTTTAGCGTATCGACAATACGCACAATTTCTACCTTGGCCTCGTTTAGAGCAATGCGACTTTCCAGTTCAGGCCTAAGCTCCTCAAAAGGCGGTGGCGCGACTTCAGAGCGCTCCGTAACCAGAAGTATGTGTGTACCCGCGTCAGTTTCAACGGGGCCAGAGACCTCTTCAACGGCTAACTCTGCCAGCGCCGCCTCCATCTCTTCAGGAAATGCGTCTCCGGTTGTAAACCCCAAATCTCCACCGAGATTCGCAGAACCCGCATCATCGGAAAACGTCTTGGCAACTTCAGCAAACGGGACGCCCTCGGCAAGCTTCGTTTCAACAGCGGCTAGCTTTTCATCGACACCCTCAGTCAACAGAATATGGGAAACCCGATTTTGTACCCCATAACGCGCTTCTTTTATTTCAAGCTCATACGCTTCGCGTATCAGCTGCTCATCCACTGGACGAACAAAATCCGCAGCTACCAGCTCGATATAGTCCAGATCTACAGCTTCCTCTGTCTGAAACTGCTGCTGATTATTCGCATAGTAAGCCTCAACATCGCCCTTCTGCGGTGGCTCATTCGCAACGAAGTTCTCTCTGGGTAATGTAAGGTATCGAATATCCCTCTGCTCCAGTGCGATTTTGGCATTTAGGCTCATCTCTGTAGGCGTGACAAATTCGGAACCGGCTAAGCCGGAACGCAGTTGATTAACAACCAAATCTTCTTTCAAACTTTGTTTAAAGTACGCTGGATCGTACCCTGCATTCGACAGAGCAGCTCGATAAACATCGGGAGAGAACCGGCCGTCTACCTGAAATTGCTCCATACCGCCAATAAGCGCGCCTATTTCGCTTTCCGAAACAGCCAGGTCGTGCGCAGTCGCCGATTGCACCAGCAACTTTCTCGTCACAATTGAATCCAGAACCTGCGGCTTCAAGCGATCGGGCTCCAATAGAGAGGGATCAAAGTTATCTCCCATCATGGATATCAACCTGCGCTGCTGCGTATTCATTGCCAGATTGAATTCATTGGGCGTAATCGTCTCCCCGTTCACTTCGCCAACGGTGCCTTGGCCTCCATCCACCAAAATGGACTGCAAACCAAAGCCGGCAAATGAAATCACAATGAGACCAATGATAATTTTGGCAGCGGTACCCTGACTACTCTTCCGAATGTCTTGAAGCATATTAGTTACTCTTAGACCGTAAAATTGGCCCCTGAACACGGACCTTTAAGTTTTACCCCAAATTTTGAAAGTCAAAAATGGAAAATAAAAAAAAGCGCACAAGATTGTGCGCCTTTTGACCTGATTTTTGTAGCCCTAACGTGCTGAAGCGAGATGAATCAGCGCTGCTTAGGAGTTGACCGCATCCTTAAGCGCTTTGCCAGCTTTGAAGCTGGGTACGTTCGACGCTGCGATCTCGATCGCTGCACCGGTCTTGGGATTGCGGCCTGTACGAGCGTTCCTGTGTTTAACGACGAATGTTCCGAAACCAACCAACGCGACTTGGTCGCCTTTTTTCAGCGAATCAGTAATGCTGTCTACAACCGCATCCAGAGCTCGGCCAGCAGAGGCCTTTGGCAGGTCGGCAGCAGACGCAATGGCGTCGATTAATTCAGTTTTATTCACACTTATTTCCTCAGGAGTTGAAGCTCAAAAATGACTTATTTTTCAAAGAAAGGCCACCACCAACTGTCTGCAAAGACAGTAAATAGTGGCCGGAATTCAGACGGGAGACTGTATACCAACGAGGGAAGCGGGGTCAATAATCGACTGCGCCGCTAATGCGTATTTATTCGATTATTTTCGCCGTCAGCCGCTTCAGAAGCCGCTGCTAACGCATCGGCCTGAAACTCTTCATCACTTAAGGGCTCAGGCATACGCTCCAACGCAATTGCCAAGACCTCATCGATCCATTTAACAGGCTGGATGTCCAGATGCTCTTTAATGTTATCAGGAACCTCTTTGAGATCCCGTTCGTTTTCCTTAGGAATGATGACGGTCTCGATACCCCCTCGCCTGGCGGCGAGCAGTTTTTCCTTCAAACCGCCAATAGGGAGTACTTCTCCACGCAGCGTGATCTCGCCAGTCATCGCGACATCGGAGCGGACAGGAATGTCTGTCAGCACCGATACAATTGCAGTACACATAGCGATACCTGCACTAGGTCCGTCCTTGGGCGTAGCGCCCTCTGGAACATGAATATGCACATCATGTTTTTCATGGTATGTCGCTGGAATCCCCAGTATCTGGGAACGACTCCTCACCACGGTATTGGCTGCCTGAATAGACTCTTGCATCACATCACCCAGCGAACCCGTTTTAACGTGCCTCCCTTTACCAGGTACCGCAACAGACTCAATTGTCAAAAGCTCGCCACCGACAGAAGTCCACGCCAAGCCAGTCACCTGCCCTATCTTGTTTTCTTCTTCGGCGATACCGTAATTGTATTTACGCACTCCCAGCAAATCAGGTAAATCTTCTGCTGTTGCCGTTGCACCAGACTCGGCCTCACCAATGGTGAACGCTTTCACCATCTTACGGCAAACCTTGGCTATTTCGCGCTCAAGAGAACGTACGCCAGCCTCCCGCGTGTAATAGCGGATAATATCGACCACCAAGTCTTCGGACAGGCTAAGTTCATCCTTTTTCAGGCCATTCAGCTTGATCTGTTTGGGGATGAGGTAACGGTGCGCAATGTTAAGCTTTTCATCTTCTGTATAGCCAGGAATCCGAATGACTTCCATCCGATCAAGAAGCGGACCAGGAATGTTCATGGTGTTTGAGGTACACACAAACATCACATCTGATAGATCGTAATCCACTTCGAGATAGTGGTCGTTAAACGCATGGTTCTGCTCTGGATCCAACACTTCGAGCATCGCCGAGGCTGGATCACCCCGATGGTCCATGCCCATTTTGTCTATTTCATCTAGGAGAAAAAGTGGGTTTTTAACACCCGCTTTGGACATTTTTTGCAGCAACTTGCCAGGCATAGACCCAATGTAGGTGCGACGGTGACCACGTATCTCCGCTTCATCACGCACCCCGCCCAGCGCCATGCGCACAAACTTTCGGTTGGTTGATCGCGCTATCGATTCGCCCAAAGATGTCTTACCCACTCCAGGAGGACCAACAAGGCACAGCACAGGCCCCTTTACCTTACGAACACGTTTTTGAACGGCAAGATATTCGAGAATCCTGTCCTTGACCTCTTCAAGCCCGTAGTGATCTTCATCCAGTATCGCAGAAGCGCGCTTTAGATCATGCTTGACCTTACTGCGCTTGTTCCAGGGCACGCTTACCATCCAATCGATGTAGCTACGTACAACTGACGCTTCCGCAGACATTGGCGACATCATCTTTAACTTGCCCAGCTCTGATTCCGCTTTCTCCAGAGCTTCTGCTGGCATCTTGGACTCATCGATTCGCGTTTGCAGCTCATCCAACTCGTTCGGCGCCTCGTCCATGTCACCCAACTCTTTCTGAATGGCCTTCATCTGCTCATTCAGGTAGTACTCGCGCTGGCTCTTCTCCATCTGTTTTTTAACACGCCCGCGGATACGCTTTTCAACTTGGAAAAGGTCGATCTCAGCTTCCATCAACCCCATGAGGTGTTCCAAGCGCGCACGAATATCTGCGATCTCCAGAATCCGCTGCTTCTCTTCCAGGTCTACGCTCATATGAGCAGCAATCGTATCTGCTAGCCTTCCAGGCTCATCAATACCGGTGAGCGAAGTAAGCACTTCAGCAGGAACTTTCTTACTTAAATTGACGTATTTTTCGAATTGCGTAACCGTCGAACGCAGCAGTCCCTCGACCTCTACCTCCGGAATTTCTTCGCTCTCTATCTCTGACACACTCGCCACACTGAACGACTTCGAATCATCCACTGCACTCACTTGAGCTCGATAACCGCCCTCCACCAGAACCTTAATCGTACCGTCGGGAAGTTTAAGTAGCTGCAGTATGTTAGATACCGTGCCAATCTCGTACATCTCTTCTGCTACGGGGTTATCGTCAGCTGCATTGCGCTGAGCGACTAGCAACACTTGCTTATCGCTGGACATCGCATCTTCGAGCGCGTCGATTGATTTTTCGCGACCCACAAACAGTGGAAGTACCATGTGCGGATAAACAACAACGTCTCGCAATGGCAAAAGTGGTAATTCGATTACTGAAGAGGAACCCATAATTTTCTCCGGGTTGTCTGAAATAGCTTGAAGAACACGCTGTGTAATAGCGCCCTCAAAAAGAGCACGCGCGTTCGCCCCGATGTCTTGCCACTCAACTGCATTTTTGCATCAGCTGATGTGGCAGCCCCTAAGCCAAACGAGTTTACTCGTCGGTTGAGGCTGCACGAGCTGCTGGCTCGCTGTTTTGATATACCAATAGTGGCTCTGAGTCGCCACGAATAACCGACTCGTCAATCACGACCTTACTCACGTCGTCGCGGGAGGGAATGTTGTACATCGAATCGAGCAAAACACCTTCGAGTATTGACCTCAGACCTCGTGCACCCGTTTTGCGTTCCATTCCTTTTTCGGCGATTGCCCGAAGGCCATCTTCTCGAAAATCAACTTCAACACCTTCCATCTCAAAGAGCTTGCTGTACTGCTTAGTCAACGAGTTCTTTGGCTCGGTAAGAATTTGGATCAGGGCATCGACGTCGAGTTCTTCGAGTGTTGCGATGACAGGCAGGCGACCCACGAATTCTGGAATGAGCCCGTACTGAACCAAATCTTCAGGCTCGAGCTGCGAGAGAACTTCACCGACGTTCTTGCTTTCGTCTTTACTCTTCACCTCAGCGCCAAACCCAATACCGCCTTTCTCCGACCGATTGCGAATGACCTTTTCGAGGCCCGCAAAAGCGCCACCACAGATGAAGAGGATGTTGGAAGTGTCGACTTGCAGAAACTCTTGCTGCGGATGCTTACGACCGCCCTGCGGAGGCACTGATGCTACCGTACCTTCAATCAGCTTGAGTAACGCTTGCTGCACGCCCTCACCTGAAACGTCTCGTGTAATAGATGGATTGTCTGACTTGCGAGAAATCTTATCGATCTCGTCAATATAGACGATGCCCACCTGGGCCTTTTCGACATCGTAATCGCATTTCTGCAGAAGCTTCTGAATAATATTTTCAACGTCTTCGCCGACATAGCCGGCCTCGGTCAACGTTGTGGCGTCAGCGATAGTGAACGGAACATCCAGCAGACGCGCTAGCGTTTCGGCAAGCAGTGTCTTACCGCTACCGGTAGGGCCCACTAACAAGATGTTGCTCTTGCCGAGCTCCACTTCATCCCGGCCCTGGCCGTGGCGCAGACGCTTGTAGTGGTTGTAGACAGCAACCGACAGCACTTTTTTGGCGCGGTGCTGCCCAATAACGTATTCGTCTAGAATGCCGTTAATTTCTTGCGGTACTGGAAGATGATCCTGAGCGGCGCTAGTGCTGCTCTCCTGAACCTCTTCACGAATGATGTCGTTGCATAGATCAACACATTCATCGCAAATGAAAACAGAAGGCCCAGCTATAAGCTTCCGTACTTCATGCTGGCTTTTGCCACAGAAAGAGCAATACAGCAGTTTTCCGCCATCATCGCCTGAACTGGGGGTTTCGTCACTCATCCAATCGCCCTACGTTTCCACTGGTACTTATACGCCCAATAACACCTTTAAGATGATGTTTTTCGGCTTTTTTTGCAAGAGCCAAAAGGAACTAAATCACGATATGTGAACTTATTCCCCTTCGGTGTGACGGCGGTCCACAACTTCGTCGATCAACCCGTATTCCTTGCTCTGCTCGGCGTTCATAAAGCGGTCACGTTCGGTGTCTCGCTCAATGGTTTCAATCGTTTGACCGGTATGCTCAGCGAGTAGCTCATTCAGACGCTGTCGAATAATCAGGATCTCTTTGGCCTGAATATCGATGTCGGTGGCCTGCCCCTGTGCTCCACCGCTAGGTTGATGAATCATTGTGCGCGCATTCGGGAGACAATAGCGCTTGCCCTTGGCTCCTCCGGAGAGAAGAAATGACCCCATAGAAGCGGCCTGACCAATACACATAGTGCTCACATCAGGCTTAATGAACTGCATTGTATCGTAGATAGAGAGCCCAGCCGTCACGGAGCCACCTGGTGAGTTGATGTACAGGTGAATGTCCTTATCGGGGTTCTCAGATTCAAGGAACAGAAGCTGCGCAACAATCAGGTTAGCCATTTGGTCCTCGACCTGCCCCACGGCAAAAATAACCCGCTCTTTCAACAACCGCGAATAAATATCATAGGAGCGCTCACCGCGCGCCGTCTGCTCTACGACCATTGGCACAAGACCAAGACTGTTGATCGTATGGTTGTTTTGACCCTCGATTACTGATGACATGCGTTCCGTCCCCGATGATTAAATTTGTGTCTGCAAAACGCCTTGCTGGGCTCGAAGGTTATTCCTCGGCTTGTTCGGCGTTAATGGCGTCCTGATAACTGCATTTGTCTACTGTGATATTGGCATTCTCAAGCAGCTTTTCAACCACCTGATCTTCCAGCACTTTTGACTCCACAGACGCCAACTGCTCCTGATTAGAGTAGTAATAATCGATCACTTCTTCAGGGTCGGTGTACGTAGCCGCCAGTTCCTCGATCGCGGCGCGCACCTTCTCACCATCCGCTTTCAATTCATGAGTGCTGATCAGCTCAGCCATGACGAGGCCAAGCTTGACCCGGCGTTTGGCATTTTCCTCAAACATCTCGTTGGGCAGTAGAGACTCAAGATCCAGATCCTGATTCATACCACCACCAAACTGCTGAAACATTTGACTACGCAGGGCACCAACCTCCTGGGCCACCAGAGAAGCGGGGATTTCAACACCCGCATGCGCTTCAACAATGGCATCCATGACTTGCTGCTTCACTTTATTTTCTACCGCATTCTTCAGTTCGCGAGCCATGTTATCGGCAACTTCCTTGCGAAACTGTTGCTCGCCACCTTCCTCGACGCCGTACTTTACGAACAGCTCCTCGTCAATCGGCGCTGGCACAAGCTCGAGTACACTATTGAGGGTAATTTTGAACTCGACCGCGGCTCCCTTGAGCTCCTCATTGTGATAATCCTCTGGAAAGGACAGCGAAAGCGTCTTTTCTTCGGACGCCTTCATGCCGATTACGCCCTCTTCAAACCCTGGAATCATTCGGCCTGAACCTAACTCCAGCTCGCTGTCGTCTGCACTGCCGCCTTCGAACACCTCACCATCGCGGGTACCTACATAATTGATATTAACCTTATCTCCGTCCTCGGCAGCGCGATCTACCGCATCCCAGCTACCCTGCTGTTTGCGGAACACGTCGATAATGCGGTCAATATCTTCTTCAGTAACCTCGGCCTCTGCGCGAGTGACCGGAAAAGCATTCATCTCAGCGAGCTCAACATCTGGAAACACTTCGAAAACAGCCACGTACTCCAGATCCTTGCCCGCTTCCATGTTTTTTGGCTCGATGGATGGCTGGCCTGCGGGGCGCAGATTCTCTTGCACTACCGCCTCCTGAAAAGACTGGCTCATAACCTCACCCAGCACCTCCTGACGCACTCCGGTACCAAACCGTTGGCGCATCACCTTCATAGGCACCTTGCCAGGGCGAAAGCCTGGAAGACGCACGTTTTGGGCTGCCTTCTTCAGGCGGGTGTCAACTTCTACATCCACGCGCTCGGCGGGCACACCTACCGTCAAACGTCTTTCAAGCCCAGAAGTTGTTTCTATGGAAACCTGCATGGTTCTTCCTCGTTTTCGGTTTTCCTCAGAGCGCCAAGCTCTGACAGAGCATTGCGCCCTATTCTGCGACACCCGAAACCTTCATAGTTCGCCAGGGGTGCGCCGAGTGGGCAATGCAATAAAAAAAATGGTGCGGAAGGAGAGACTCGAACTCTCACGCCTTGCGGCACTAGAACCTAAATCTAGCGCGTATACCAATTTCGCCACTTCCGCTTTGAAAATAACACCCTTACAGATTAACTAGAGGCTAGTGCGAACAGCCTGTTTAAGCGCTTGATTGCACGAGAATAAAGACTCTAGTCAGCCTCTGGATAAAGAGGCCACAGGGTGCCGATAAGGGGCAGGATTCTGCCACAGTGGCACAGGGGGTTCAACTACATAAAAGGCTTCTATAACGGTATTTGTTCTAACCCCTATTTACCCCCCTGTTTACCCCCCTATTAACACCTCTACTTACACCTATCCTGTGCGGGCCTTGAGCTGGAGGAACTTGCGACCGGGCCTAGCGTCACGACAAAGCCCCAAGGCCTTCGCCAGCGAGACTGTAACCAATCTCAATCGGTAAGACAGGCCGGATCAAAGGCATAATCTCCCTCGAGCCACCCCAGCAACTCGCTTGCGGCCACACCATCGAACTGGCGATATTTGTCTGTTAAGCCAGCGCGGGCCTGGATGTCGATTTCGCCTCGGCCGACTATTTGAAAGGTTTCTGCGTCTGCCGATAAAACCCGCCAAAACTCTTCGCCTAGAATCTGCCCCAATGCATCATCATTCAAGCCGCCATTACCATGCAGGCTGCTTAACCCGCGTAGAGCCGCCAGAGACAATACGCCCTGATTCATGGGATTACACAGGTGCCCATGCAACAGAGGCTGTACTGCACCAGAACGCTCAGACAAGGGCTTCGTATAAAGATAATCGCATCGGCTTTTACTATCGTTTACTGGGTAGTTATCCCACAGCGTCACTGCACGCCCCAACTCCGCTGTTATGCCAGCCAAATCTGCATCCGCAATGCTCGGTGAGCACACAGTGTTGCCTGTCCAAAACACCTCAGCTTCCGCAGGCAGCAGGCGTCCAAGATCACCCCAGTATCCCGTTGGCATAACTCCAAAGAAGCGCTCAAGAATTGGGTCATACGAGTAGTAGGTCGGGCAAACTAACAGGCGAACGTTGGGTAGCCAGTGCTGCACATCACTGACGATTTCCGCCTGCCTTGAAGCCAGGGAGTCAAGTTCACCCGGCATGTCGTCAAACAGCACTGCCAGCAGCGGAGCCTCCAGCTCACCCAGGTAGGTGATTTTATCGCGTAGCTGCGCTCTCTCTCGCGCGCCGTAGTATCGATAAAGCTCGAAGGGAGACAAGCCCACCCCCCACAGCATATCGCGCTGCTGGTAAGCCGCTGCTAACTCGAGCATTTGCATCCATTGCGCGCTTGACCACCGACTGGTCCATTCGCGACGCAGAGTCGCGTCTGATTTAGGGCAATAGAGGTAGGTATTGAGGCCCGCGAGCTGAAGAAACTCTGCATAAGCTAGTCGCGTGGCATGAGGCCAGGTGCGACCATAAAATCCTTCGATAACGCCCGCCAAGAAAGGCCTGGCGGGTGATTGGGCCGTAAAAGCCTGTGGTTTTTTATTCACTTTAATTATATATACAGTTTTTTATATAGCCAAATACACTAAAAACAGCGCAACTAACTGTGGAAAATTACCAATATTGAGCGATACTTAAGTCGTGGCTGCCTATCCCCTAGTTTAATCGGGCAGTCATGAGGGCATACCCTTGCCCTATATTGGAAGCAATTCCTTTATGTTTCACTCCTAATGGTCTTGGTGGGTCCCTTTCGGGACCCATTTTTTTTGCACGTAAATCGCACAACCTACTCTAGTCTAATTCAACCCGTCGCATAACGGACTCTACATTGTATGGGTGGGTCGATCAGACGTCAGAGAGCCCGCCAGGTGGTTTTCAATCTTCGCGTTAGCGTTGGCATCCTGCTCACTAAACTGAACACCAATCCCGGCCGTGCGATTGCCCTGGGCGCCTCTGGGGGTTAACCAGACCACTTTACCTGAGATAGGAATTTTTTCGGCTTCATCCATCAATGTGAGCAGCATAAAAACTTCATCGCCGATATCGTAAGCCTTATTGGTTGGAACAAAGAGCCCGCCATACTCTAAAAACGGCATGTATGCGGAGTACAGTACTGCCTTGTCTTTAATAGTCAGAGAGAGAATACCGTTCCGGTTATTCTGCTTTGAATCACTCATTAGCTAACGACCCTTTCTTACCGAACAGTAGTTCACGAACATTTGCTCACGACCATGCGTTTGCAGCGGTTTGTTATTGTCGAGCGATGGTATCACCATGCTATGCGCCGCCCAACACTCTGTGAAATTTTGACAGAAGTGCATCCACCAGTATGCCTCGCCCCGGGTTGGAACCCGCACTTACGGCTCTCTGCAGAGACCCCAGCTCATCCAACAGTAAAAAGGCTTCACGGCCAGATGCACTTTGCAGCTCTGACGGCGAAAAGCTGCGAATGACACGCTGCATATGTGCAGTTAGCTCATCCAACATTTCCATGGTATCTACCGCCCCCCAAAGCTGCGCAGCTTCCGAAGCAGCGACGCGCCCAGTGCAAACCGCCTGCAAGCCAGCTCGACGTGCCGCAAGCGACTGCGCGGAGTCGTCGAGGTAAAGCTTTTGTGCCAAGAGCGGCCGGCCATCCGCAATATCTAGCAAAGCTTCACCCGTCTCACGGCTGCCGATCTGCGGTTCTAACCAATCAAGACTTTCTTTAGCAGCGGGCACGCCCAGTCGCCTAAGCTGGCACCTTGAACGAATAGTTGCGGGAACATTATGAAGCGCATGGCAGGCCAAAATCAGATATGTGTCTGCGGTGGGCTCTTCAAGGGATTTCAGTAGTGCATTGAATGCGCTGGTATTCATTGCGTCTGCCGGAGAAAACACAACGACTTTTCGTGCGCCAAACCCAGCGGTTTTATTCAGGAACTCAACAGATTGCCGAACCTGATCAATCTTGATCGTCTTGCTCTTCTCTTCGGGCTGAACCCACAAAAAGTCACCGTGTGCTCCCGTGGCGGAAAGGCGGCACGCTTGGCACTCACCGCAATTCAAGCCCGCCTGCGGTTCACTGCACAACAATAGCCTGGCAAGTGATAAAGCCAAGTGCGCAACACCTACGTCAGGTTCTGCTGCCAGTAGCAATGCATGAGGCAATTTACCCTGAGACAATTGGTCGTGCATTTGCTGCCAATCGCTGTGATGCCAGGGCAGCGGAGCGTTTACTTGCGGCAGCGCAGTAATATCCATTATTTTTCCGGCTGTCGCACTGACCAGCAGGAGAGTAGCTCCTCGCCCAGGGCCAACAGCTGTTGCTCAACGTTTTCCATCGACTGGGATGCATCGATCACGCGGCAACGGCCACTGCTGCGAGCCGCTATCTGAAGATATCTGGTGCGCACTCTCTCAAAAAACGCCACGGCTTCCTGCTCGATACGATCGAGCTCTCCGCGTTCCTGCGCTCTCGTCATCCCCGTCTCTACGTCTGCATCCAACAATATGGTGCAATCGGGCCTCAGCGTTTTCTGCACAAGATCCTCGAGGGTTCGCACGCTATCAGATGGCATGCCACGCCCTCCGCTTTGGTAAGCGTAGGTGGCGTCTGTGAACCGATCACACAACACCCAGGTACCGCTGGCCAGCGCGGGTTCGATCACCTCTTCTATGTGTTGTGCACGGGCAGCAAACATCAGCAGCAGTTCTGCCATGTCGCTGACCGAGCCTTTTCTTTCTTTCAGCAATAACTCGCGCACTTCTTCACCCAGCTGCGTGCCACCTGGCTCACGGGTAACGATGACATCAACATTGTTGCCGTGCAGATAGCGCTCGAGCAACGCCATATTCGTGCTCTTTCCCACGCCTTCGCCACCCTCCATGGTGATAAACAAACCTCGAGCGCTCATGATTCTCCTGTTTCAATAACGGATATGGCTAATAAGTGGATAGCTTTAATTAGGTGTGGATCGATAATCCTTCACCCGCCTAAGCTGGTATTTACGCACGGCTATATTATGCTCGGCAAGCGTCTCACTAAACTGATGCCCACCATCGCCTCGTGCAACAAAAAAAAGCGTTTTACCCTCTGCCGGGTTCAAAGCAGCGTTGATCGCCGCGGCGCCTGGCAATGCAATTGGCGTGGGCGGCAAGCCAGCGTGTTTATAGGTGTTGTAGGGGTTCGCCGCGTCTCGTAAATGCCGTTTGCGCAGATTGCCATCGAAGCTGGCTCCCAATCCATAAATAATCGTAGGGTCTGTCTGCAGCAACATGCCTTTGTGTAAGCGCCGGGTAAAAACGCCGGCGATTTCGGGCCGCTCGGACACCTGACCGGTTTCCCGCTCGATAATGGAGGCCATAATAATCGCCTCGTAGGGCGTTTCATACGGCACACCCTTAGCACGAGACTCCCACTCTTTGGCGAGCGTCGCATTCAAAGCCCGATGAGCTCGGCGCAGTACATCAAGGTCACTATCGCCGCGTTCAAAACGATACGTTTCAGGCAGGAATAACCCTTCAGCGGACGTGTGAGGAGCCACCAGCTTAGTTAAGCGCTCATCATCAACACCGCTCAATTCTGCTTTCAAAACGGGTTGCCTGTGCAAAATGGCGATTGCCTCCCGCAAAGTAATTCCCTCGGGAAGCGTCAGCTGGTAATGAACAACCTCGCCTTTACTCAACAAGACAAGTAACTGCTCCGCCGTGATGGGAGGTGAGATTTGGTACTCACCCTGTTTAATTTTCTGGTCAAGGCCAGTCCAGCGGCCAAAGGCTATCAACAGGCTGGGGAATTCGAGCACCCCCTGTGCTTCTAACCGGGATGTCACAGAACGCAGTGAATCGCCGCGTTCAACGAGCAGCGTGAAACCTTCATCTGGAACAGTTAATGGCGTCGACCACTTTTCCCACACCGTGTAGGCCGTGCCAGATGCGACAACAAGTAACGCTAGCAGTGTAGCCAGTAAGCGCTTCATTGAAGGCTACCTGCAAAGCACTCAAAAACAGCGTTCGCAGCGTCGGCTGAGGAATACACCTGATCACCAATACTGGCTATCGATCTCACGGTAACCAAACTATTGGTGCAAAACACTTCCTGCGCATCCAAAACCTCGGCAAGCGTCAATGGCGCCACCTCAACCTCATAACCGCACTGCCCTCCCCAACGTTCGAGAATGATTCTGCGGCGCGTTCCTGCCACCCCGCAACTGACAATAGGCGGCGTCACTAAAGTACCGCCACGAACCACAAAGACATTACCTGCGATACACGAAGAAACGGTTTCTGTTTGATCCATCAACAACAAGTCATCAAAACCACGTTTTTTTGCCTCTTGCGCCGCAAGCACCTGTTCCAGTCTATTCAAATGCTTTAGCCCCGCGAGTGCAGGCTGAATGGACAACTGCAATTCCCCGATGCCGAGTTCAGACGGAGGCTGCATCTCTCCCGCATTCCGCTGCATTTGATAGGCCTGAATAATTACTCTGGGAGTGGCGCTTTCTGGCGGCGCATAGCCTCGCTCAAAGCGCTCGCCACAGCCTCGTGTAACGGTTACACGAATAGACGCCCATTCCCAGGCCTGTTGAGCCAGCAGATTAGAAACAGACTGCAGCTGCCGCTTGAGCGACTCAAGGGGCTGATCGATGCCGAGCATATCCAGACCGCAACGTAAGCGTTCAAGATGCAAATCCAGAAACAGAGGCTCTGCGCGATGGGCCAGCAGCGTTTCGAACAACCCGTCACCCAACTCTAGGCCACGATCTGGAAGGGGCAATGACGCCAAACGCTCGCCGTCGACCCAGATGACCGGGCTAGAATTCACCCGCGAGAAACTTAGTCTGCCGGGCCGAACAGCAGCGACCCATTAGTCCCACCAAACCCGAAGGAGTTTGACAACACACAATCGATAGATCGCTCTTGGGCAGTATGAGGAACGTAGTTGAGTTTGCAGGCTTCATCATCCACGTTATCCAGATTGATGGTTGGCGGCGCTACTTGATCGCGCAAAGCCAGTACGGAGAAGATGGCTTCCACCGCGCCAGCGGCACCCAACAAGTGTCCAATCATGGATTTTGTTGAGCTCACGGCAACTTGCGAAGCGGCAGAGCCCAAGACTGTTTCAACTGCACGACTTTCAGCTACGTCACCAGCAGAAGTGGAAGTGCCATGTGCGTTGATGTAGTGAATTCGATCAGCAGAAACGGCAGCATCACGTACTGCGTTCTGCATGGATGCTGCTGCACCGCGACCATCTTCGGGAGGCAGCGTCATGTGGTAGGCGTCGCCACTCATGCCAAAGCCTTTCAGCTCAGCGTAGATTTTTGCTCCTCGAGCTTTTGCGGACTCGTACTCTTCTATCATAAGCACGCCAGCACCATCGCCGAGCACAAAGCCATCTCTGTCTTTGTCCCAGGGGCGTGACGCAGCTTCAGGATCATCATTGCGTTTGGAAAGTGCCCTTGCTGCGGCAAACCCGCCCAGGCCTACTGGGGTAGTCGCCATTTCTGCACCTCCCACCAGCATCGCATCTACATCGCCCTGCGCGATCAGGCGCGCTGCAAGCCCGATGTTATGAGTGCCTGATGTACAGGCAGTCACGATCGCTAGATTGGGGCCCTGCAGGTTGTACTTAACCGAGAGGTTGCCGGCAATCATGTTGATGATTGAGCCGGGCACAAAAAAGGGAGAAATTTTTCGCGGCCCTGACGTGCGAATCACTTCGGCGTTTTTTTCAATCTGCCCTATTCCACCAATTCCCGAACCAATCGAAGCGCCGACGCGAGGAGCATTCTCTTCGGTGATTTCCAGCCCGCTATCGACCATCGCCTGAATGCCAGCCGCCATGCCGTATTGCACAAACACATCTAACTTTCGCGCTTCCTTTGGCGAAAGGTAAGGCTCGAGATCGAAGTTTTTTACGCCCGCGCTAAATTGCGTACTGAAAGCGGACACATCAAAGCTATCAATTTTAGAGACGCCACTTTTACCAGCGAGAATATTTTCCCAGGTTTCAGCAACAGTATTTCCCAGCGGGCTAATCATGCCCAAGCCGGTCACTACAACTCGTCTGCCAATCAACGCTCTAACTCCTGTGAAGATGTTTGGAAGGGAACAGCAAAAAGAAGAAAAGCCGCTCTATGAAACATAGAAACGGCTTTTCGGTAACTAGCAGCGAAGGATTAGGCGAGATTGGTATTGATGTACTGAATCGCCAACGCCACAGTGGTAATTTTCTCGGCTTCTTCGTCAGGAATTTCGGTTTCGAATTCTTCTTCCAAAGCCATTACCAGCTCAACCGTATCCAGAGAATCGGCACCCAGATCTTCAACAAAGGAAGCCTCGGTCTGCACTTCTTCCTCTTTAACGCCAAGTTGCTCTGCGACAATCTTCTTAACGCGCTCTTCAATGCTACTCATTTTAAATGTTACTCCTCAAGGGTATGCGAGAATATTCGGGGCTTTTCAGGCCCAATTAAGCGGCTTGTGCGCGCAGTTTACTCTGTTTTTCAGGTGAGTAATAACTTTTTTTAGCTGCCCGCGATCCACCACGTTTAGTGCTGTGGAATCAAGTAGTTAACCCATGTGCATGCCACCATTTATGTGCACGGTTTCGCCCGTAATATAGGCTGCGGCGTCGCTACATAGGAACCCTACGAGGGCTGCTATCTCTTCGGGCGCACCCAACCGACTCAGTGGAATTTGTTGCAATAAAAGATCGCGCTGCGCCTCTGGCAACTCTCTTGTCATATCGGTGTCAATAAAACCGGGGGCAACACAGTTAACCGTCACCGAGCGGCTGCCTAACTCTCTCGCCAATGCGCGTGAAAAACCCTCGGCGCCCGCTTTGGTAGCGGCATAGTTACTCTGCCCAATGTTTCCCATAGACCCTACAACCGACGTAATGTTCACAATTCTTCCCCACCGTGCTTTTGTCATGCCACGCAAGCTGGCTTTGCTCACGCGGTACAGTGCACTCAAGTTGGTATCGACGACATCCTGCCATTCATCTTCCTTCATCCGCATCAGGATGTTGTCTCGAGTGATGCCCGCGTTATTGACCAATACCAGCGGAGCAGAATAACGCTCTGTTATTGCGGCGATCGTAGCAACCACACTTTCTTGTGACGCGACATCCAACATCATGCCGCAGCCAGCATCTTTGAGATAAGCCGAAATGGCATCGGCGCCGGATTCCGTGGTCGCAGTACCCACCACAATATATCCATCAGCAGCCAATTTTTGAGCAATTGCCTTGCCAATACCACGACTGGCGCCTGTCACAAGCGCAACACGGGCTTCTTCACTCATCAAGATTCTCCTTCGATCGCTTTGACATCGCTCACCGCAGCTTGCAGCGCTTCGGGTGCATCAATCGCGAAACTCTTCAATGTTTTGTCAATGCGGCGATTCAATCCACTCAGCACTTTACCGGGGCCGCACTCAACAAAGCATCTCGCCCCCGCGTCTACCGCGGCACCAACACAGGCCGTCCATAACACTGGCAAATGAATCTGCCGCGTTAGCAGCTCGCGAATGGCCTGGGGATCCTGTTCAGTCTGAGCGTGTACGTTGTGAACGATAGGAATAGTAGGCGCTGCCATTTCGATATTGACCAACTCTTCCTGCAGGGAGACCCCTGCGGGCTCCATCAAAGAGGTATGGAACGGTGCGCTCACTGGCAGAGGCATAGCGCGCTTGGCACCTGCCTCTTTGAGGCCCACGTTCGCCGCATCAACCGCAGCGGTGTGCCCTGCGATCACAACCTGCCCCGGCGAGTTGTAGTTCACGGCGGCTACAACACCTACTCCAGAGGAAGATACGTCCTCACACACTTTATTGATGGCGTCATCATCAAGACCAATAATCGCAGCCATTGCGCCCTGTCCGGCAGGTACTGCGCTCTGCATAAACTCGCCACGTTTACGTACCAACCTAACTGCATCGTCAAAGCGAAACACCTGCGCACATACCAGAGCGGAAAATTCGCCTAGGCTATGCCCCGCCATGATGGACGGCTGGCTGCCTCCAGCGGCCTGCCAGGCTCGCCAAAGCGCAACACTGCAGGTTAATAAAACAGGTTGCGTATTGGCCGTCATGTTGAGGGATTCTTGCGGCCCCGATTCCACCAGGGCCCAAACATCTTCACCCAGCGCTTCAGATGCTTCAGCAAATGTTTCACGCACTTCACCATATTGGGAATACACATCAGACAACATGCCCACAGTTTGAGAACCCTGGCCTGGGAACACAAAGGCAAGACTATCGTTAGACATAAAAAATGGACTCCGATATCACGCTATTAGACGCGGCGAGGCACAGAGCATTGACGCCATAAGAACGCCTTATCTCGTCTGCTACATGGCCTGCAATAGGATTGGTTTTAAGTGTTTGTGTTGAAAGAGTGCCAACAAGAGAATTGTTGACACCGCTTACACTGAGAGGGATACAAACGCTGCGGCAGGGAGTTGCGCAGCTTTCAGGGGTGGCCAGTATGGCCGAGGCTGTATCAGCCAGTGCCGACAAATCGGCGGCCCCTTTTCGAAAACGCCAGATCTAGTCTTCGTTTCCAGTCTCTACGACTTTCTTCCCGCGGTAAAAACCGTCAGCTGTCACATGATGGCGACGGTGAGTTTCACCCGACGTCTCATCGACTGAAAGCGTTGAACCTGTCAATGCATCGTGCGAACGGCGCATACCGCGACGCGAGCGCGTTTTCTTACTTTTCTGAACTGCCATAATGATTTCTCCTAGTTGAAACCGTGTTTGTAAACGGATGGCTGTCTTTGAGCTTATCGTTGCCTTCTACGCGCTACCCGCGTTTACCACCTGACCCCGCGTCCGGCTTTACATCTGACTTAAGCTGAGCCAACACATCAAAAGGGTTTGGCTTTTCTACCACTTCGTCAGTAACCGCTCGAGGGTCTAAAAATTCTCTTGTTTCACTCCTACAGTGACTGTCGTCATGATAGCTAAATGGCTTCATCGCCAGAATCAGCTCATCCTCTACCAGCGCGTAAACATCACATGCCGTGTCATCAACAATCAACGGCTCCAGTGACTTGGGCAATGCCACCGCCTGCTCGTCGTTCCAAACCATCGCCAGCGTGTTATCGCTCACAACCTTTTCTTGCATTGGCTGTAAGCAACGCTGACAGATCACTGTTACCTCTGCAGTTACCTTCACCCTTACTAAAGAGCGATCTTCTTCATCCTTTGAGAACTGCAAGAGCGCCTGTACATCACCGCTTTCGTCAGCCAGCATAGGTTGAAAACGCGATAGGTTTTGGACGTCAACATGCCCACTAAGTTCAGCCGAACGCACCACTGCCTTGCGGAAGTCGAGCGTCGTCGGGAGGGGCTCATTTGACATAGGCGCGCATCTTAGGGGCCGATTCCCGCTTTGTCAAAAATATCTTTAGAATACAGGTAGTTCTCACACCTCACAGTCTACAAAGGCACCGCAATGAACATCATCCTGGCCTCAACATCGAGCTATCGCAGACAGCTTCTTGAGCGCTTACAGATTCCGTTTACCTGCATCCCGCCTCACACGGATGAAACAGCGCTGCCCGATGAGGCGCCCGAAGCGTTAGCGCGACGCCTGGCCACCGAGAAAGCCGAGGCCGTCGCTATGAGTGGCTCACTGGTATCACCAGATGCAATTGTGATTGGCAGCGACCAGGTTGCCGCCCTTGGCGACACGCAATTACATAAACCTGGTACACACGAACGTGCGGTACAACAGTTGCGGTCCTGCAGTGGCCAAAGGGTCGATTTCTTTACCGGCGTTTGTATAACGCGCGCAGAACCGAGGTTTCACGAGACTTGTGTGATTCCCACACATGTTCAGTTTTTGGACTTAACGGACCAGCAAATCGAAGCGTATTTACACAAAGACCAGCCCTACGATTGCGCGGGCTCTTTCAAGGTAGAGAGTTTAGGTATCACTCTGTTTGAGAGCCTCAGCGGCACCGATCCCACCGCTTTGGAGGGCTTACCGTTGATCGCTGTCAGCGCCATATTGGGCCGAGCCGGCGTACAAATACTATAAATTACAATTACTTACGAGCCCTTCTTAACACATCTTTGAGGGTGCTCTCCAGTTCAGCTTCCAGCTGCATTTCAGGGCGCTCTGGCAGTGTGAAGCGCAAAGAGGCGGCATGCAGAAACAGCCGTTTTAACCCCAACTCGCGGGTCAGTTGCGCAGAGCGAGCATTCTCGTACTTGCTATCACCCAGTAGAGGAAAGCCAGCATGCAGGGCGTGGACACGAATCTGATGTGTTCTGCCGGTAATCGGCCTCGCCTCAATCAACGTCGCGTGAGCATAACGCTCTACCACTTTAAACTGTGTGAGTGCCCGCTTGCCTTCTTTACTCACTCGTACCATCCGCTCGCCTGAGAGTACGACGTTTTTCTCCAATGGCGCTTCCACCTGTACTTGTCGTTGCGGCCAGTGCCCCGCAACCAGCGCCAAATACCGCTTGTCGATATGTTTTTCTCGCAACTGTCGATGGAGTTCGCGCAATATAGCTGCACGTTTAGCAATTAAAATCAGGCCCGAGGTATCACGATCCAGGCGATGCACCAGCTCAAGGTAGCGCGCCTCGGGACGGAGCTTACGCAACGTCTCGATCAATCCGAAGCTCAAACCGCTGCCACCATGTACAGCCAACCCGGAGGGCTTATTGACCACAAGAAGGTCATCGTCTTCGTGCACGGTCTGGCGCAGTATCTGCTGGGCCATGCGCTCTGGGGCCGCTGCTGACCCGGTTTTAGACGCCTGATGCAGAGGCGGAATCCGCACTAAATCACCAGCCACGATACGATAATCCGCTCTCGCACGGCCCTTGTTTACGCGCACCTCTCCCTTGCGTAGGGCACGATAAATACGCGTTTTGGGGACACCGCGGGCATGCTTCAACAGGAAGTTATCCAACCTCTGCCCGGAGGCCTCTTCATCCACTGTCACGTGGCGGACGCCGCCAGAGTGGGAATCTTCACGTTCTTCTGAGGCCATAAGCCGTTAAAACCGTATAAATGTAGTGGATACGCTGCTATGCTATGCGCCGTGATTGCCACCAGAACCCCTGGCGACGATTGGGGCCCTGCCTAGTAGAAGCAAGGTTCCGCCAGATCAATCACACCTAGCAGCAGTAAGCACTGCAATAATTGATACATTGAGTCAAACAACCAGTTAACCAAGTGGCACCGCGCGCTGAACAAGCCTGCGCAAACGATAGCTTTACCGCCCCGTTAACACAAAACAACCCAGCAGATTGACCTGCCCGGGCACAGAATTAGTTAGAGAGAACGATCAGCGTCGCGGCACCCCAAACGGTGCGGCGACACTAGCAAAAAACGATGGGAAGTTGCAGCACAAATAGCACCACAAGTAACACCACGCTAGTCAGGATGGCTACTCCCAGCGTTTGAAACAGTGAAAATTAAGTAGCTTTCAGGCTATTGCTCGGTAATAGCGCAAGGGTTTTAGGAAACCAACAGCGCATTTTTCCCGCAGCCCAATAGCCTGAAAGATCAGCAACATATGGCGAGAACCGGCGGCAATATTGCGCCCTTTCCCTACATTGCCTAGTTTTTAGTCACTGCAGTCCTCTGGCCACTTGGCCGTTCTACACTAGTTAGTCCAGCAGGCCATCTGCCACAAAAGGCAAATGGCATTATGAAAAAGATACTCATTAACGCAACACAACCCGAAGAACTGCGGGTCGCTCTCGTCGACGGCCAGCGGCTGTACGATCTCGACATCGAAAACCGCACCCGCATTCAGAAAAAAGCCAGCATCTACAAGGGCAAAATTACGCGTGTAGAACCGAGCCTGGAAGCGGCTTTTGTCGATTTTGGCGCTGAACGCCACGGCTTCCTCCCGCTGAAAGAAATCGCCCGCGAATACTTTTATCGCAAACCCGGCGATTCCGACGGCCGCATGAAAATCAGAGATGTGGTCAAAGAAGGAACAGAAATCATCGTTCAGGTGGATAAAGAGGAGCGCGGCAATAAAGGCGCGGCCCTTACCACTTTTATTAGCCTGGCAGGCCGCTACATGGTGCTAATGCCCAACAACCCACGCGCAGGTGGCATCTCGCGCAGGATTGAAGGTGAGGAGCGCAGTGAGTTAAAAGCGGCTATGAGCGAACTGGAAATTCCCAACGGTATGGGTGTCATCGTACGTACCGCAGGCGTTGGTCGCTCCGGAGAAGAACTGCAGTGGGACTTAAACTATCTACTGCAGCTGTGGGATGCGATCCACAAGGCAAATGATGAAGCAAAGGCCGGCGAGCTCCTTTATCAGGAAAGTAACGTCATCATACGGGCCGTGCGCGACTACCTGCGCGACGACATTGGGCAGGTGCTTATCGACTCTCCCGATGCGTTCCAGCAAGCCAAAGATTTCGTTGGTCAGGTAATGCCCAAGTATCTGAACCGCTTAGCGCAATATGAAGACAACATTCCCCTTTTCAACCGCTTTCAGATTGAAAGCCAAATTGAAACTGCATTCCAACGCGAGGTGAGGCTACCCTCCGGCGGCTCGATTGTTATCGATCCGACTGAGGCATTGGTGTCTATAGACATCAACTCTGCCAAAGCAACACGCGGCAGCGACATCGAAGAAACCGCACTGAATACCAATCTCGAAGCGGCGGACGAAATTGCACGCCAGCTGCGCCTGCGAGACATGGGCGGTTTGGTGGTTATCGATTTTATCGACATGCTTGCTGCGCGTAATCAGCGGGCCGTTGAAAACCGTATGCGTGATGCGCTGAACATTGATCGGGCGCGGGTACAGGTGGGCCGGATATCACGTTTTGGCTTGCTCGAAATGTCCCGCCAGCGTCTGCGTCCCTCTCTAGGTGAGACGACGGCGATTGTCTGCCCACGCTGCACCGGTCAGGGCACCATTCGCGACACCAAGTCGCTGTCCCTCTCTATCCTCCGCCTTATTGAGGAAGAAGCGATCAAGGATCGCAGCGCAGAGGTGCGTGCAATTGTGCCTGTTGATGTCGCAGCTTACCTGCTCAATGAAAAGCGTGCCGCTTTGGGCGAGATCGAGCAAGCTACCAAAGCGCGAATGCTGGTGATTCCTAACACGAACATAGAAACGCCGCATTTTGAAGTACAGAGGCTTCGTGATGATGAAGTCGATGGCAACCACGAAACCAGCTACAAAGTTGATATCGCTGTTCCAGACGCTGAAGCAATCAGTGATACACATTCGGCCGATATTCCTGTTCAGCAAGCCGCCGTTCAGGGCGTAAGACAACAGGTACCCGCGCCGGCGCCTGCTCAGGAAAGCACTTCACAGCCATCAGCCAAACAACGCCAGAACAAGCCTGGTAATCGCTCTAACAACCAGCCTGACAAAAATGCGCGCCGTGGCAAGCCCGCCGCCCAACTGGCGCCAGCAGCACCTAAGAGTCTGTTTTCGCGACTTTGGGGAGCCCTTCTGGGCAACACTGAGGAACCGGTTGTAGAAGAAAAACCGGCCCAAAAGCGCAAGCCAGCGCAGGATCGCTCAGGTGGCGAAGGCCAAAAATCCGGGGGCAACCGTAATCGAAATCGCCGTCGCGGCGGCCGCAATCGCGGCGGCCAGGATCGCTCCGGACAAGAACGCAACAACGAATCACGCCAAGGCCAGTCACGCGACAGCGACGATTCAGCCAACAATGCCAACCAAAACAAACGCTCGGGCAACGAAGGCGGCCGCAAGCGCAATGATCGTCAGCGCAACGACAATCGCAATGACAATCGCCAAAACAGTCGCAATGACAATCGCAATGACAATCGCCAAGAGAATCGCGACGAGCAGCGTAAGCGTGCCGATGCTAACACCCAGGCACAAGAAGATAGCCAGTCTTCAGGCAACGACAATGGCCAAGACAAGCCGCGTCGTCGCCCGAGTGATGTGAAACGTTCAGAGGGTCAGAGACGCCGCCGCAACCGCGGGCGTAAGCCTTCCGGCGAGAGCGCCGCTAATACCGCTAATGAAGCCACCGATACGTCTGTTTCAGGAGTCGCTGCTACAGCAGCTACGGTTGCCACTGCGGCCGCTGCGGTTGCAATAGCGTCGAATTCAGATCAGCAAGCTGAGTCCGAAACAGCGCCGCAAACTGCACCAGCAGCTGAGTCGGCCAATACCTCAGCAGGCACCGCAGACACCGTGGTAGCGGAGACTAAAGCACAAGCGGCTCCGGCTCCCAAGGAGGCACAACCACCGGCCGAAGAACCTGTTGTCGAAGCCGAAGCTGTGCCAGAAGTAGACGTTGCTGCTTCCGACACGACTGATGCAAACGCAGACACACAGCCTCAAAGCACTCCCGCACAAACCCCTGAGACAAAGCGGGAAACTAAACCTGCGGCAAAAGAAGAGGTAAAAGAAGAGCCAGCCTCAACAGCAGGGCTCACCGAGGGTGGCAGAGCTACGAATGATCCTCGGGTTGCCGCCAAGCCTGTAACGGCACTCGAGATCAGCACTGAACATCCCGTGCTGTTTACCGACGCTGTTGCAGCACCGGCTGTCTCCAGCGGCGTTGAAAGACCGCGCGCGAGCAATGACCCAAGGCTCAATCGCACTAGCAACGAGGCATAGACACACGATAATAGTGATCTATTGAACAGGAATCTGGCGCAGGGCTGTTCCGGTCTTGTGTCCAGTTTCCAACTAGGTATAATCTCGCTCGCTTCGCCTTCTGGCGCAGCGTGACAATGTAAAATTCCGGTGGGCTGGCTGAGTGGTCGAAAGCGGCGGTCTTGAAAACCGTTGAGGGTTTATCCCCTCCGTAGGTTCGAATCCTACGCCCACCGCCATTATTTGTCCGACGCACTAGCGAAACACCGTACGTCCCCCTCCTTCCGAACCTGTAAGCCATAAAATTCCCCCAATCTATCAATAAGTTGCAGCACTACCGATTCCGCAATATCCCACTTGGAATTTGAACTTTTCGGCCTTATTATCACTCTAACTAACTGAAGCGCCATGATTGCGCGGTCTACGGAGAGAGCAATGCAAGACAAGAGCCTATACACGCCAGATTCGTTCGCGGTTGAATCCGCATTGGCTACCAACAAGGTACTCAAAAATACCTACCTACTACTGGGCATGACACTTGTGTTCAGCGCGATGACAGCAGGCCTGGCGATGGCCATGGGCCTTTCACATGGCGCAGCACTCATCCTTGCATTGGTAGGTTTTGGCCTTCTGTTTGTCGTCAACAAGATGGCAGATACCAGCAAAGGCCTGCTCGCCATTTTTGCGTTTGCCGGCGTTGAGGGTGCCTCCATTGGCCCCATGCTGAGCCATTATCTGGCGCTACCCAACGGGCCGTCACTGGTGATGCAGGCACTGGGCGGCACAGCGATTGTATTCTTTGGGTTGTCTGCCTATGCGCTGACCACCAAAAAGGACTTCTCCTATATGGGGGGCTTCCTAATGGTGGGCTTGATAGTGGCAGTCGTGGCAATGATCGCCAACATCTTTCTGGCTATCCCCGCTCTGTCGCTGACAATTTCGGCGGCCATTGTAATGATCATGTCGGGCTTGATCCTGTTTGATACCAGCAGAATCATCAATGGCGGTGAGACTAACTATATCCGCGCCACAGTTTCTCTGTACCTGGACGTGCTCAACCTGTTCATCCACTTGCTGCACTTACTCACTGCACTAGGCGGTGACGACTAATGTTTGTGCGGTTAGCGTGCCGTTAACCGAAGCGCTGTAAACGAAACCCCGGTGTCTGCCGGGGTTTTTCGTTTCTGGGAGCCTCCTTAGCTTTGATCTATTCCCTACTTGTACTCGCCGCGCCTAGCAACGGTAACAACGCTTCCGCGTTCGCCCAAGCAGTGCTGGCGCGCGGGCATTCCATCAGCCGCGTGTTCTTTATGGACGACGGGGTTTATCACGGCCAGGGTAGCTCCATAACCCCACAGGATGAACGTAACCCATTGGATAAGTGGCAAAGCCTGCACGAAGATCATGGCGTGGAACTGGTACTGTGCATTTCTTCCGCGCTCAAACGCGGGATCCTCAACAGTAATGAGATGCAGCGCTATGAGAAAAATGCCGCTAGCATGCACAGTGCTTTTCAAATTGGCGGGCTAGGGCTGTTAATTGATGCTTCCGCAAAGTCTGACCGCCTAATCACGTTTGGCCGCTGACATGGTTCAGTCTTCACACACTATTATTGCTGTTATTCGCCAGAGCCCCTACGGCAGCACTCGCGCACGCACGGCACTGGACATCGTACTTGCAGCGGCGGCCTTTGAGCAGCCTGTCTCTGTGCTTCTGTGCGGTGAGGGGGTGTTACAACTGATACCAAATCAAAACGGTGACGGACTAGGCGTGAAAACAATGAGCAAGCAGCTTGCCTCTCTCCCGCTGTATGACATCGAGCATATCTATGCAGAGGCGGAAGCCATCGAACGGTATGGTATTGAGACTGTGAATGCGCCATTGCCAGTGACATCAATCGCCGCAAAAGAAATACAACAACTACTGGTCGAACATGACCATGTGATTGGCTTGTAGCCATGTGCGCAATGATTTTACACACCATCGATGCCAGCCCCCGCAGCAGTGCATTTGATGATTGTATCCGGGTTGCTCAAAGCGGCGATGCCATTGTGCTGTTGGGCGATGCCGTCTACGCAAGCCAGCCTAACAGCAGCACTGCCCTGCAAAGCACTGACTCGAAAGTAACGGTCTATGCGTTGGAGAGCGACGCTATTGCACGGGGGATAACGATCGATGGCAGCGTTTCTGCAATCAACATCGAGGGCTTGGTGGTACTCACCGAGGAATATGCACGCCAGCTGGCCTGGTACTGACCATGCTTCACAGCAGCGCATACGACAAAGAAGGTTTTTTAAGAGATCTTTCTGACTGGTCTCCCGAAGTAGCAAGCAGTATCGCCAATGCCGAAGGCATTGAACTCACAGCTGCGCACTGGGAGATCATTGAGCTTTTGCGGCAGTACTATCAAGAGTTTGACAGCTCACCTGCGATGCGCCCGCTGGTAAAGTACGCGGGGTTGAAACTGGGTGCCGATAAAGGGAAAAGTATTTATCTTATGTCGCTGTTTCCTGGCTCACCGGCAAAGCTAGGCAGTAAAATTGCCGGGCTTCCCAAACCTGACAATTGTTTATGACTAGCGGCTTTCAAGAAACAGAGCATCCCTTCGCGCCATTTATTAGAATACTGGGCAAGGGCAAAAAAGGCGCGCGTTCGCTAACCCGCGAGGAAGCCCAAACTGCTTTTGCCATGATTCTCAACGGTAGCGTTGAAGAGGTTCAGTTAGGCGCGTTTTTGATGTTGCTACGCGTGAAAGAGGAAACCGCGGAAGAGTTAGCCGGATTTGTAGATTCGTCTCGAGTGGCTATGCTGGCACCGCCTGACGCACTCACCGTTGACCTCGACTGGTCCAGTTATGCAGGAAAACGCAATCAGCATCCATGGTACTTGCTCTCAGCGCTGTTACTCACCCAAGCGGGCTATCGCGTGTTTATGCACGGTAGCGCCGGACATACACCCGGGCGGCTGTATTCAGAACAGGCACTGGGTTCTTTAGGTATAAGCCCAGCATTGTCATGGAAAGATGTTGAGAAACAGCTAGCGCATTCACGGTTCGCCTATCTCTCACTTGAACACTTCTGCCCTGCTTTGCATGCACTTATGCAACTACGGCCTTTATTAGGGCTGAGATCGCCTGTTAACACGCTAACGCGGGTACTCAACCCACTCAACGCCACAGCCAGTATTCAAAGCGTTTTCCATCCGGCGTACGCGGCATTACACCAGTCCGCCGGGCTATTACTTGGCCACCACAATGCCGCCGTTTTTAAAGGCGAGAGCGGCGAAGTAGAAATCAAACCCCAAGCCGACACAGCGGTCTCGTGGATTGTGCAGAGCCAACCCCACGATGACACGCTGGCCCGGCGCATGCAGACGCGCCCGGAGCGAGTCAGCGCGCCTTCCACTGCGCCGCTACTATCGCTATGGCAAGGCGAGGCTCAAAACGAATACGGGTTAAACGCGGTCTTAGAGACGCTCCAAGTTGCTCTACGCTTACTCAACCCGCAACTCACGGAAGCCACATCGCAGCAACGCGCGCGAGCGCTATGGGATGCGCGAAACAAGCAGCAGCTTTTAAGCCGTTAAAACCATGCCACTGACTCACATAGAGCCTGAAAACTACGACGCACTGCTCGCACAAAAAGTCAGTCGTGTCAGCCAGCTGCTAGCGCCCTATTTCGCTAGCGATGCAGAAGTGTATAGCTCGGAACCTCTGGGCTTTCGCATGCGCGCGGAGTTTCGCATGTGGCACGATGGCGATGATTTAAACTATGTGATGTATCGTCCCGACGATAGAAAAACCCCCGTCCCAATCGCGCAATTTTCAATTGCCGACGCTGCCATAACCCAGCTTATGCAGCCACTGCTGGATAATCTTAAAAGTACGCAGGCGTTACGACACAAACTGTTTCAGGTTGAATTTCTTGCAACAACGGCAGGCGATGTACTGGTTACACTGATCTACCACCGCAAGTTAGACGAAGACTGGGAAGATGCAGCCAGAGGCCTACAGGCACAACTGTCTCAAACAGCAGCAAAGGTATGGTTCGTTGGGAGAAGCCGCAAACAAAAAATCGTGCTGGATCAAGATTACGTCACAGAGCATCTGAACGTTAGAGGCCGCACCTACTCATACCAGCAAATTGAGCAGTCGTTCACCCAGCCCAATGCAACCGTCAACACCAAAATGATCGAATGGGCCTGTAAACAAGCCGATGCACTGGACGGTGATCTTCTGGAGTTGTACTGCGGTAACGGGAATTTCACCCTGCCACTGTCTGTCTGTTTTGATCAGGTTATCGCGACAGAATTGTCGAAAACTTCTACGCGCGCTGCATTAGCCAATGTCAGAGACAATCAGATAGCAAACACGCAAATCATCCGGCTATCTGCAGAAGAAGTGGCCCAAGCGATGGCCGGGAAACGCGAGTTTAGACGGTTACGCACGCTTGCCAAACCACTGGATGAATACAGCCTGAACACTCTTTTTGTTGACCCGCCACGAGCCGGGCTGGACGATGCCACGGTAAGCATGGCTTCTGCGTTTCAGCATATTATCTATATTTCGTGCAACCCGGAGACGCTCGCCCGCAACCTCGAAACGCTCAGCAAAACGCATCGCGTGACCGCTCTGGCACAGTTTGATCAGTTTCCATACACGCATCACATGGAGTGCGGAGTGATGCTAGAAAAGCACCCTGTTTAACGTAGGGGAGATACTGTGTAGTGCTCATCTTTTGGCCTAGCAGCGAATGCCGAATGCCAACAAACCGCGCCCCAGTATCTGGTCTAATGACGCTACATCGTCTGAATTGATCTCGATCGATTTGAGGCCCAGATCAGCATAGACTTCCCGCTTGCGCAGGCGCTGCGTCATCTCGCCCACTGGAGCATCTGCCTCCCAGCAATCGATATAGACACCGCCCGCTGGCAGGTAAAAATCAGCGTAAATTTCGTCTTCAACGGGGAGCGACCGCCGATACGCATGAGCCAGTTGCGCCAGATACAACCAATTACACACTTGCAACTGCAGCGCAGAGCCAACCTCATGCCCATCGATACCGCGGTGCGTCGTGGGCTCTGTCGAATCTTGCTCAAACAAATCCTGCGCGGCGACAGCCTCTTCAGCGGGTAACTGATCAGATTGCAGCTCTAATTCTCGGTGAATCACCGCATGGTCAATAATTTCATGGGGCCAGGTTACGTAAAACGCCCCGCTACTCTTACTCTCTTCCTGCTGTCCACCCAGAGAGCGCCCCAATGCCGTTAACTCCCACCCAAGAATGCTGTGCTGCTGCAGACCCAGCTCAGCCAAAGACCGATTAATATGGCGGGGATGGAGGCGTGGATAGTAGCGACACATGGCGGCCGCGGTAATACGTTGGTTAGATTCAATACTGCCCAGAAGCGGGTGCTGGTCTAGCCGCTCAGGCCAAACAATGTAGGTGCCGTAGCGCTTGCTCTTTTGGTAACTGCCGCCTTCAAACTCACCCTTAGACGTTAGCGCCCAACTATCTCCCACACGCTGAATCCATTCGTAGTCTTTGAGTATGGCAAAGAGTTGCTGGGTAGGAATCGACAGCTTTTTGGCCAGCGCCGTTGTCGACAGTTTATTGTCAGAGGCCGCCATCGGTGCTAAGAAGCAGTCAGCTCCCGGTAGCGATGCTCAAGTGCCTGATACACCTGCTTATCAAAATCATCGGCGGTTTTATCAAGCTGCTCCACTAACTCAACAAGGTGCTCGTTGTCTTCTCGACCCGACCAATCCTTAATGTATGTGCCCTCTTTATAGCCGTTATCCTGACGGAAAAAATTGAGAACATTTTTGCCTACGTAGGCAGAGTACAGGCTGTCGAAATCTAAACCAGAGGCCAACATCAATTCCCAAAATAGGCTGGGCGAAAAACCTTTCGTCTGCAGGCAATGCACCGCGAGCGCTTCTGTGGCCTCGCGCACGCCAAGCCCTTGAGGTGAAAAGGCTTCTAACTCTGCATGGATTTCTTCGGCAATGATGTCAATAGACTTACCAGGCACAAACAGAGCCGAGAGGCCAAAATGCCAAATATCAATCACCTCGAGGCGCACCTGTTCCATGTCGGCTTCTTGCTTCTTCCACCACTTGTACCCGTAGTGTTCGATGAGCTCGCCACATTCAATCCACGCTGCTCGGTACCATTCAAAATTTTGCTCGATCCATGCGGGGTGGACGCGCGCATTCATTCTGTCCTGCATCGCCAGCATATTGGTAAGTGCTTGTTTCAATCGCCTGCCTCTTTTGTTCACGCGCTCAGTGTCGAGCCTAAGTCCTTCAGGCGGCAGGATAGCAGGCGGATTCGCCAAAACATAGGTGTTGCACGCAGATGCTCTATTGGCGGGAAGGCTTACGCCTACTGGCCCGCCAGAGTAGCGGGAAAGCACAAAGCAATAGTAGCCAGGAGCTGCTAGCCACCGGTATGACCTGCGCAGAGAAGCGTGCAGCCGTGCCCGCTTGGGTATTGAAATAGAGCGTTCCGCCACTGGTTTGAACAGGCGAAAGCCCCCACTGAACATGAGAACCACGGCCATACACCATGGCCAATGAACTGCGCATGTTCCAGTCTAAGAATGCATCGTGGCCGGCAGGGCCGCTGAGAAGGTCTGGGCCAGCACCGCGAGCAAAACCCACCAGACCAAGCCGATTGTTAACGTAGGTGCGCGTTGGGATTAGCAAATCGAAGGTACCCAACCCCACTATGGCAATCTGTGAAAATAGATGCTCTAAGGAAAACCCAGTGCCAAACGCACTAATAGCCTCGGTATTTGCATGCGCGAGAATAGAGAATTCCCCATTAAAAGCTGTGCCTCCGATAGTGCCAGAGCCACTACCGCCGTGTGTCAGGGTAATAGGCATGCTGTGCGCTGAACCAGCGGTGAAACTGGCTAGCAGTGCAAGCGCAACGAAGACGCGCGAGATACCGCGAAGCGGTTTGAAGACAGAGAGAAAGCAGGCGAAGGCGCCCTGTTTGAAATGCAACATGATATACCCCGTTTGCCGGCACCAACCCCAATGCTCTATCCAATGCTTTACCCAATGTGGTGACAGTGCTGTTCTGGGCGCTGCCGATTACGCAATTGGAAACGCTGATGGCGCTTTTTTGCCGGTGTTTCAGCCGATATTTGATGACGCTATTTAAAAGCAGTCTGCGGGTATGTTCCCGCTTAACTTGACCTGCCCAGTTATTCTTATTTCGTTCACGCCAACATCTAACAACCCAAAGGGTATCAAAATTGGTGCGAGTGGCGGGACTTGAACCCGCATAGCCGTTAAGCCGTCAGATTTTAAGTCTGATGTGTATACCAATTCCACCACACTCGCATTACGCCTGCGACCCATGCATATAGCCCAAATTGGGTGCGCAAGCGGCGGGCATAATACCACAATTGTTTCAATTAACAGCCACTTGGATGGGTATTCTCATGAGAATACCGCTCTCTTAGCCCCATGCTACACTGGCAAAAATTTTACTATGGCAGCATCGAACATGGCATCGGCTCGCGGAGAGTTTAGCTCTCGCTTTGGTTTTGTAATGGCGGCGGCAGGCAGCGCCGTCGGGCTTGGTAATATCTGGGGCTTCCCCACGCAGGCCGCCAGCAATGGCGGCGCAGCATTCCTCTTGGTGTACTTAGTGCTCGCATTCACACTCGCCTACCCTGCACTGATGGCAGAGCTGATTATTGGGCGGCATGCCCATGCAAACGCGGTTAACGCCCTCAAGGGCCTGTCACCAAACAGAGCAATACAACGTATTGGAACAGCAACTGGGGTTGTTGGCTTTATCGTTGCCAGCCTTATTCTAAGCTTTTACGCCATTGTTGCTGGCTGGATGATCGCCTTTTTCTTGTCATCTGCCGCTCAAATGCTTGGGCTACACGATATCGCGGCCTGGCTTACTTCATTTGGACTCGCGCGAAACATTATTTTCATGCTTCTATTTATGTCACTTACCATAGGCATCATCTCTGCAGGTGTTAACGGTGGCATAGAGCGTTGGTCTGCCAGACTGATGCCGGCCATGTTAGTCACACTGGTAGCACTGGTGGGCTACGTGCTCACACTCGATGGGGCAATGGACGGGCTGAAAGTGTATTTGCTTCCTGATTTTGGCCGAGCGCTAACGCCAAACTTGATCGTCGCCGCACTGGGTTCTGCCTTTTTCTCACTCTCCCTTGGCGTTGGCACGATGCTTATCTATGGCTCCTACATCAATGACAATGAAAACCTGCCCGTCGTTGGCGGCATGGTAACCCTCGTTGATATCAGTATTGCTGTGGTTGCAGGCTTTCTTGTATTACCCGCAATGTATGTTGCGCTGCATAATGGCGTCGAGATCTTCACCGAAACCGGCCAACTGATTTCTGAAGACACCCTGATATTTACGGTACTACCTGAACTCTTTGCCTCAATGGGCATAGCGGGCATCATTGTCTCGTTTACGTTCTTTTTTCTAATGAGTATTGCGGCTTTAACCTCGTCCATTTCGATGCTGGAGGTACCGGTCGCCTACACCATTGAGTCACACAATGTACCGCGGAAAACCGCCGTTATCAGCATTGGTTGTGCCATTGCTATCGTTAGCACTGTCATATTGCTCAATTTTGAAACGCTGTTTGGAATGGTAATAGCCTTTACAACACGCTTTAGCCAACCATTGCTTGGCTTCATGTTCTGCGTATTTGCCGGCTGGATTTGGCATCGCGATAGCATTCTCAAAGAACTTGAAAAAGGCGCACCTGAAGTCAGTGACGGATTGTTCTGGAAGATATGGCCCTGGTACGTGAAATTTGTATGCCCGCTTATTATTTTGACAATCTTTGCGCAGGCTTTTTTCGGATAGCAGGGCTTTGCTTATCTGCTGTTAACGGCTCACTCGCCCAGCGTAATCTCACCCGTTTCTTCCACGCGCTGAGTCGGTGTAAGCCCATTGAAATCGACTTTGGCAAGAAAACGATATTCCAAAGGCTGATCCAACTGCGTACCGAAACTGGCCAGCAAGCGCAGCACCTGTAACATTTGGACGCTTGCCTCAAGCGTT
>JBGCFE010000108.1:0-30112 GCA_045106775.1 Halioglobus sp. | reverse complement strand
AGTTCTTCGCGCGCTACACCGGCGTCTTCCAGCTCGTCGAACATCGCGTCCATGGCAGGCCGCCGCGCTTCAATAGCGTCGTTGTCGGTTAGCGTGCTATCACGCAGCGCGCCAAAGACTTCCGGCACTTCAAGCAACTCTCCATCGCTACCACGAAGGTTACGCAACGCTACAATGTAGCGCTCGCCCCGCTCAAACTGCACCATGGGGCGAATCAAAAACGTTTTCTCGGTAGCCTCATCGGTATTCGCGTCCAACTCAGCAAAAATTAGGTGCTGCTCACCGGTGCTGGCACGAATGACAACAACAGGTGAATCGGCTTCCAGAGAACGAGCAATATCTGTGATTAATGGCGCGCCCGTTTCAACAAGATCCAGCCCTGGAATGTACGCCACTAACATTTGTGAGGGCGAGAACCCGTCGTTGCGGTTCCATTCAGAGGTATCGACGTTCACACCTTGCTTGTTCGCCGGCATAGACAACGTTGGCAAATTCACGCGCTTGCCCGTTTCCATCGCATCATCAGTCACGGTAAAAACAGAACTGGGGAATGGTAACAAGCAGTTTTCGCTGTCTAAGATTTCACAGCGATCAGCATTGGGGGTGGCAATACTGGCAAGTGGCGGCGCTGGCGGTACAGGTGGCGGCGGTGGTGGGCCGTTGCTACTGCCATCGGAGCAGCCAACCAAAAAAACGGCTGCAGCCAAACTCATGCCGGCAAGGCACTGCGAAATAGTATTTGTTCTCATTGTTCGCTCCATTATTTTTTTGAGACGAAAAACTTCAAATAAACTAACAATCACTCAATAGCCGCGTAAATCAGGTTTTCTAGCTGACCACGAAAATTAAAGGTTGTAGAGGGCATTAACTGGGTCATAAATATCACGACTAACTCTTCGGCTGGATCAACCCAAAACAAAGTACTTGCCAGCCCACCCCAAAAGAAACTACCCACACTACCGGGGTGGCCATTGGCAACAGCATCGACTTTGGTGGCAAAGCCCAAGCCAAACCCTACACCGTTATAGGCGGACTCACTAAAGCCGCCGGTGGCAAACTCCGACATGTCGTCACCACCCGGAATGTGATTACGCGTCATGAAATCCAGTGTGCGCGTACCAATAATACGCTGGCCATCCAGTGTTCCGCCCGCTAAAAGCATCTGACAAAAGCGGTAGTAATCGCCAACAGTCGATACCAAGCCACCACCGCCCGACTCAAAGGTGCGCCCCACCCAATCACTGGCCTGCCCATCGTCTTTCAATACCATCTCTTTTTGCAGATTGCGTTCATAGCAAGAGGCAAAGCGATCGGTTTTATCCGCTGTGATTACAAAGCTTGTGTCGTTCATACCCAGTGGGTCAAAAATCGTAGTTTGCAGGTAATCCGAGAATCGTTGCCCGCTGATATGCTCCACCAAGTAACCCAATACGTCGGTGGCTACCGAATAATTCCAACGCTCGCCGGGGGAGAATTCCAGCGGTAGCTTTGCCAGATCATCAATCATCATTTGAAGAGAATAATCTTCACGCGGCAGCGCTACTTTTTCTTTGCGGTAGGCGTAGTCGATATTGGTAGCACGCAGGAAGTCGTATGTAAGGCCAGATGTGTGCATCAACAAATCGCGAATGGTCATCGGCCGTTTCACAGGCTCGGTTGCAAACAGCGGGTAGGAACCCGCCGTCCACACGCCCAGGTTACGCCAACCAGGAATATAGCGATGCACAGGGTCGTCTAGCGAAAACAAGCCGCGCTCGTGCAATGTCATCATGGCTAGCGACGTAATCGGCTTAGTCATAGAGAAAATGCGCACAATGGTGTCTTCTGTCATCGGCGTGCCACGTTCTACATCGCGCTGGCCCTGCACGTCTAGAAAACAGGGCTTACCCGCCCGCGCAACGAGTGTAATGGCGCCGGGAATTTTCTGCGGCTCTACATAGTGTGTTTTGAGGTGCTCGCTGATACGAGCCAATTGATCGCCGCTCATCCCAACAACATCAGGGCTTACCAAATCTATCAAAATTCTCTCTCTTTACTGTACTTCGGCAGAATCGCCATTGCTAAACCACTTCAGTGATCGAAACGTGAGCTTGCCTCATTGCAACCACCGCCACAGGCTGCCAACAGCCCAATCAGCGCAGCAGACAGGCTTCCTATCAGCAGAAACATTCGACTCATGGGCTTGCTCGCACTTCCATTTGCAGCACTTGAGTATAGCAAGCCATCGGTGTTTGGAAATGCTCCCCCGGGCCGCAGGAATTGCAGCCCCAAAGTAAGCCTACCTTACACAATCTAAAACCGTGATTTAGACGTAATAAGAGAGGCGCTGCCAATGGTCACTATCTACGCAAATTATTGCCCGTAACGGGGCTGTACTGCTACCATCGCGCGTTCGCTGGACACTGCCAAACGTACTACTTACAGCCTCACTCCGGAGCCTTCATGAGCCGCCCGTCACTCTTCGACCTTGAAAACCACGACGACTTCATCCAACGCCACATTGGCCCCAGCGAGAAGCAGCAAACCAGCATGGCCAAAGCCCTTGGTTATGCCAATATGGATGCGCTGGTAGACGATACCGTTCCCGCCGCTATTCGGCGTGAAAAGCCTATGGAAATTGCCGATGCGCAGACTGAACAGGCCGTGATTGGCAGGCTAAGGGAGATCGCTGACCACAACATCGTCAACCGCTCTTTTATTGGCACTGGCTACTACGACACCTATACCCCCCCGGTCATTCAACGCAATGTGCTGGAAAACCCGGGCTGGTACACCGCTTACACGCCCTACCAGCCTGAAATCTCCCAGGGCCGCCTCGAAGCCCTTCTGACCTTCCAACAAATGGTGCTGGATTTGACGGGCATGGATCTTGCCAACGCCTCAGTGCTGGATGAAGGCACCGCAGCGGCCGAAGCCATGACGCTGTTGCAGCGCGTGAACAAGAAGAACCGCAGCAACATTTTTTTGATCGCACAAGACTGCCACCCGCAAACCATCGCCGTGGTTTCAACCCGCGCGCAGGCGCTGGGTATCGAAATCGTTATCGGTGACCCTAACGAACTGGTAGACACAGCACAGCCCTTTGGGATGCTGCTGCAATACCCCGGCACCTATGGCCACTTGATTGACATTGAGCCCTTAATTGAAAAAGCACACGACGGTAATACGCTGGTGACAGTGGCCGCCGATATCATGGCGCTTCTCATGGTGAAATCGCCTGGCGATTTAGGCGCAGACGTTGTGGTGGGTAACACACAGCGCTTTGGTGTTCCCATGGGTTTTGGCGGGCCGCATGCCGCATTTTTTGCAACGCGCGATGCCTATAAGCGCTCCACGCCCGGCCGCATTATTGGCGTATCGATTGATCGCCGCGGTGATCAGGCGCTGCGCATGGCGATGCAAACACGCGAACAACACATCCGACGAGAAAAGGCGACAAGCAACATCTGCACTGCGCAGGCCTTGCTAGCAATCATGGCGGCCTTTTATGCGATGTACCACGGGCCAAAGGGGCTTCGCCGCATTGCAACGCGCATCCAGCGGCTTACCTGCATCATTCAGCAGGGCTTGGAAGAGCTTGGCTTTAAGGCCGACAACGACACGTATTTCGATACGCTCACCTACAGCGTGGGCGATCGACAAACTGCCATCGTGCAACGCGCACTCAAGCAGGGCATTAACCTGCGCATTATTGGTGACGACAAACTTGGCCTCTCCGTTGATGAAACCACAGACGCAAAAGATGTAGCCACACTGCTAGAAATTTTTGGCCAAGACAGCACGCCGCCTAGCGTTAAAACGCTGGATGAAGCAGTGATAGAAAACGCCGGCATACCCGACAGCCTGCTGCGCTCTACCAATTATCTCAACCACCCCCTATTCAACAACTATCACTCTGAGACAGAAATGCTGCGCTACATGCGCTACTTGGAAGATAAAGATATTGCGCTCAATCGCGCGATGATTCCGCTGGGCAGCTGCACCATGAAACTCAACGCCACCACCGAGATGCTGGCTGTTACCTGGCCAGAGTTTGCACGCATGCACCCGTTTGCGCCGCGTGAGCAAACTGCCGGCTACCAAATGCTGCTGGAAGAACTGGACGACATGCTACGGGAGTGCACCGGTTACGACGCCATTAGCATGCAACCTAACTCTGGCGCGCAGGGCGAGTACGCCGGCCTTCTGGCCATTCGCCGTTACCACGAAAGCCGCGGCGATATGCAGCGCGATGTTTGCCTGATCCCCTCCTCCGCCCACGGTACAAACCCGGCGAGTGCTGCATTGGCGGGCATGCGCGTTGTGATTGTGGAATGTGATACCCAGGGCAATGTAGACATGGAGGACCTTCGCGAGAAAGCCCAGCGTCACGCGCAAGATCTTGCCTGCATTATGGTGACATACCCCTCAACCCACGGCGTCTTTGAAGAATCCATTATCGAACTGTGTGACCTAATCCACGAGCACGGCGGCCAAGTGTATGTTGATGGCGCAAATCTCAATGCTCTGGTGGGCATTGCAGCGCCAGGCAAATTCGGAGCAGATGTCTCTCACCTGAACCTGCACAAAACGTTTTGCATTCCACACGGCGGTGGTGGCCCCGGTATGGGCCCGATCGGCGTTGGCGCGCATCTGGCACCCTTCTTACCGAGCCACCCTGTTTCCCCTGTTCCAGGCGTAGATAACGACAACGACGTTGTTTCAGCAGCGCCCTTTGGAAGCGCGTCCATACTGCCTATCTCCTGGGCGTACATTGCACTGATGGGCGGGGAAGGCTTAACGCGCGCAAGCAAGGTCGCGATTCTCAGCGCAAACTACATCGCCAACAGGCTCAAAGACCACTACCCCATTCTGTACACCGGCACCAGCGGCAACGTTGCGCACGAGTGCATAATTGATATTCGCCCTATAAAGGAGAGCAGCGGCATATCAGAAGAGGATATTGCCAAGCGGATGATCGACTATGGTTTTCACGCCCCCACTATGTCGTTCCCGGTGGCGGGTACGCTGATGATGGAGCCAACCGAGTCAGAATCGCAGGCAGAGCTGGATCGCTTCTGCGATGCACTGATCGCCATTCGTCAGGAAATCAGTGCGGTGGAAGATGGCACGCTGGATGCAACAGACAACCCGCTTGTTAATGCACCACACACCCTGGGCGATATAGCTGCTTCAGAATGGGAGCACGCCTATACACGCGAGCAGGCGGCCTACCCTGTGGAGTCACTACGCCGTTACAAATACTGGGCACCGGTTGCCCGCGTTGATAACGTTTACGGTGATCGCAACTTAATGTGCTCTTGCCCGTCTATTGACAGCTATAGATAATCGTTCTGTGTCGAAGGTGTCAACAATAATGGAGCTCTACCGATGGAATCACTGAGCTGGCTGCTGCCCGAACTGAGTCGAGGCGAGTGGGCTGTACACTTACTGTTTTTTGCCGTCAACATTGGCCTACTCTTGCTGGCGCGTCCTATTCTCAACCTCGCGGAAGAAAGCGCGGTTTCTGAGAGTAAGCTAAAAATATTTACCTCTCTGAACATCTTGGTGTTGGTGCTGCACGGCATTGACATCGTGCTTCTTCGCATCACCTCCGAGTATCAAAGTTACTTTATCGACGTTGGCCTTAGTTTGATGACAATGTACGCAGCGATGTTTGCCTACACGCTAAGCTGTTCACTGTCGAAAAAGCGATTCGGTAATAAGCGTACGCTCGATGACAAAGTCATCTATACAGAAACGTACAGCACACGTCTGGTAAATTTGATTCTGCTTTGCATCATTGTTCCCTCTGCAATTTATGTGCTAATCAAAATCTGGGGCGCCGACAGCATGCTGGAGGCAACAGGCATCGTCGGCATAATCGCAGCCCTGTTAGCGTTCTCGAGTTCGATATGGGCACCAGACATCGTTAGTGGCTTGATTATCCTGAATACTCAAATGCTGGAAGACGGCGACGTAGTGGTTATCGATGGCTTTCCAGACGAGTACATTATTACCAAGGTGACACTCTTCTATGTTGTGCTCTACGACGTACGCAACAACCATCGCACGTTACTGCGCAATAGCCAGTTCACAGGCAGAAAAATCGACAATCTGAGCAAGGTAGCCAGCACAGACGGTATTCGACAGTCGATAAAGTACAACATTGGTTATCCGGCTATGCCTCAGGAAACCAACAGTGATGCCAAAGATGAAGCGCTGAGAGCCTTCATCGCCAAAGTAGACAAAATGTTTGACCGCGCCAATCGACAATGTGTGGAAGACGAAAATGTAAAAATCAATGAGAACAAAGATTTCGAATGGGGCCTTACGAGCACAGGCGACGACGCGCTGGAGTACACGCTCTGGGTGTATCTGGAGCGCATCCCAAACACTAAGGTGACAGCCACGATACGTAAACACCTTATGCGAACGCTATTTAAAGTGAATGAATCGGTTTACCACGCATCCATCGGTGAAGGCCTTGATTTGTCCACGCCAAAGCTCACTTCAGTTTCAATCCAAAGCCCGCCCGCTCCCATTCCACAAACCTTGGCACCCAGCAAGTAAAGACATTCCTTTCCAACAGCGCCGAAGGCAACTTACTATGCCCAGCTCTCTCAACCAACCACTCACCCTTCCGTGCGGGACAACGCTCCCCAATCGCATCTCAAAGGCAGCCATGACCGAGGGTCTAGCAACACCACGAGGGTTGCCAACATCAGAGTTAGAGCGGTTATACGGATTGTGGAGCGACGGCGGCGCCGGCATGCTGCTCTCAGGCAACATCATCATTGACGCCGATCACCTAGAGCGCCCGGGCAATGTCGTCATCGACAAAGAGCCCAACGCAGAAATGCACGAGGCGCTAAGCCGCTGGGCAACGGCAGCGACTCGAGGCGGCAACCACTTCTGGGCACAAATCAGCCACGCAGGACGTCAAACGCAAAAGCCGGTCAATCCACACCCTAAGGCACCTTCGTCAGTCAAAATCGGTTTACCCGGTGGACAGTTCGGCGAACCAGTTGCACTTACCGTACCCGAGATAGAAGACATCATTCGCCGATTTGGCGTTTGCGCAGCCGCGGTGAAAGCTGCCGGTTTCACCGGCGTTCAGGTACACGCGGCTCACGGCTATCTGCTATCGCAGTTTCTTAGCCCGCGTTCTAACCAACGCACAGACGAATACGGCGGTGAATTGGCAAATCGCGCACGAGCGTTAATGGATGCCGTGGCCTGCGTGCGCGAAGCGGTAGGGCCCGACTTTCCGGTAGCAGTAAAACTCAACAGCGCCGATTTTCAAAAAGGCGGCTTCGCCTTTGAAGACAGCCTTCAGGTAGCGCAGTGGCTAGAGGCCGCCGGCGTTGATTTACTGGAAATTTCTGGTGGCAACTATGAGCAGCCGCGACTGTTAGGCACCGAAGGTATTGAAGAATTCGAAGAGCAGAACATCAAACAGTCCACGGCCATGCGCGAGGCGTACTTTGTAGATTTCGCCATCGCCATGCAGGAAAAAGTCTCCATCCCCCTCATGGTGACCGGCGGTTTTCGAAGCCGCACGGTAATGGAGGCAGTCATCACCAGTGGCAGCGCTGATGTGATCGGTATCGGCAGGCCCATGTGCGTGGTAACCGATGCACCCAACAAACTATTGGCTGGCGAAGATGAGCTGCCACGCTACGAAGACAACCTTTCCATGCTGCCTGGGTGGCTTGGGTTTCTGAACACCTTCAAATCGGTAAGAACACTGGCCTCATTCGGCGTTCAGTTTTGGTATTACGGGCAGATTCACGCGCTGGGTACCACGGGCAAAGCTGACTTAGCGTTGAAACCCTTTAAGGCCACCCGTGAGCTGCTGGTTAGAAACTATCGATGGCTGGCGGAGCGCAAAAAATGAGTGAATGGTCAGAAAAAGTCTGCGTTGTTACTGGAGCCGGCAGTGGCATAGGCGCTGGGCTAACGCGTTATGCGCTACAGCAGGGCATGCAGGTTATTGGCGCAGACATTGATAGTGAGGGGCTTGAACGGCTAAAAGAAAGCGTCGGCAACAATAAAAACCTAAGCACGCACGAACTTGATATCACTAACGCCGATGCCGTCGGCGAGTTTGCCGATTGGGTTTACTCGCAACATGGCAAAGTGAACCTGCTGTTCAACAATGCCGGTGTTTTAGTCGATGGTAAATCCTGGGAGCGGCCGCTGCGCGACTGGCAGTGGATTCTCGACGTGAATGTGATGGGCGTTATTCACGGGCTACACCATTTTGTACCGCGCATGCTGGAACAGGGCGAACCGGGGCGCGTTATTAATACCGCCTCAATTGGCGGGCTTCTGGGTGGCGGTACATACATGAGCCAGTATCAAACCACCAAGCATGCGATAGTAGTGTTAACCGAAAGCCTCTACAAAGAACTGGCGCAAGAACAAGGCGATGTTACCGCGTCGGTGCTATGCCCCGCTGAAGTGGCCACACAGATTTGGCACTCAGATCGCCTTCGTCCGGAAGATCAGCATATAGCTTTGGGCGAAGCCGAGCAGCAGTTTCACGATGCGGTCGCCAGTAACGTCGCCGCAGGCTTATCACCCGATGACTTTGCAGCACTGGTGTTTAAGGGCATTGAAGCGGATCAGTTCTGGCTGATACCTGACACAGCCTTTATGCCGATGGTTGAGCAGCGCACTACCGAGATAGCCGAGCAACGTAACCCGGAAAAAAGCACAATCGTGGATTTCTAGCGCCAGGCTTGGGCGGTAGCTCCCGCTCAGTACTTAACCCGCCATTTGCCCGCCATCAACAGACAGCATTGTGCCCGTGATATTGCAGGCGTCTGGCGATGCAAGATAAGCCACCGCTGCGGCAATTTCTTCGGGCTGCGATGCCACGCCCGTCTTCGGGCTCAGCCGTGCAACCTTATTCATATCGCCCCATAGCGGCAATGACTCCGGCGTGTTCATCGGCGTATCAACTGCACCAGGGCAAATCGCGTTGAAGCGCACACCTTCTTCGGCATACTCCACGGCCATTGCCCGTGTCATGGCATTGATGCCGCCCTTGCTGGTGCAATAGGCTGCGGCATAAGGCACACCACCGAGCGATGCAGCTGACGAAATACTCACCACATTTCCGCGCGATGCTAGCAAATGCGGCAGTGCATGCTTGCTGAGATAGAAGACAGAGAACAGATTGATCTGCATCACCCGCTCAAAATTTTCTTCCGGATATTCCGACGTACGAAACCATTCCATTATGCCGGCGCAGTTCACCAGCACATCGAGCTTACCCAACGTTGCCACCGCAGTTTCAACCAGGTTTTTACAGCTATCGGTATCGGCAACATCCACCGCAACAGCCTGTGCCGCAACACCGTGCTGTTCACTGATCGCGGCAGCAACCGCCTGGGCGGGTTCAAGATTAATATCGCCGATGACGATATCAGCGCCCTCCTCGGCCAGGCGATGCGCCACGGCTTTACCAATACCTGATGCGCCGCCTGTTACCAGCACGGCACTTGAATCAAATCGCTTCATACTCTGCTACTCCCGTTAGCGTCGAGTAAAACCCTTATAACCTTCTGCCACAGCGGTATCGCATAGCTCTGCGTAACGCGGGAAGCCACCTACGTAGATCATAAACCCGCCCTTCTTGCCTTCAATGTTCTTGCCGTTGTACCAAGAGTCAGCATGCTTGTGCAGCGAAAAATCAGACACCGCAGCCACCTCTTGCGCCCACTCTTGCTCTGCTTCTTCAGTGACGTCGATATGCGACAGCCCCTCACTCTCCATCGCGTCGATAATGTCGGCCGTCCAATCCACCTGCCATTCGCCGGTGGTAATCATCTGCGCCTGCGCGCCGGGCGTCGTAGGCCCGTGAATCATGAACAGGTTGGGAAACCCCGACACCATTGAACCGAGGTAGGTTGTTGGGCCATCAGCCCATTTGTCTTGTAACGTGCGCTGACCAATGCCTTCAATGTTCATGCGCGCCATCGCCCCAGTAACGGCATCAAAACCGGTGGCCGCGACAATCACATCAAGATCATACTCCGCATCCGCTGTGCGCAGGCCTGCTTCAGTAAACGCCGTTATAGGCGCAGTTTTAGCATCTATTAACGTGACGTTATCGGCGTTGTACATCTCGAAATAGCCGTTGGCAATGCACAACCGCTTGCCGCCAATGGGATAGGTGGTAGGGCACAGCAACTCAGCAGTGTCAGGGTCGCTCACAATCGAGCGAATCTTTTGGCGCATAAATTCGCATACTATTTCATTCGACTCGGGATTGGTCATTACGTCATTGAATGCAAAAAGCATTTGGAAGGCGCTCTTTGAATTCCAGGATTTTTCCAGTATACGCTCGCGTTCTTCGGGGCTTAAATCGAGCGCGGAGGCTTCGGGGTATTCCACTAAAGAAGCACCATAGGTGTCGAGCATCTGCTTGCGCCGCTCTGGGTAATTATCCTTCCAATCACGCTCATGCGCCTCGTCTAGCGGACGGTTGCTTGACGGCATACAGAATGCCGGCGTGCGCTGGAACACAAGTAACTCATCGGCTTGTTCCGCAATGATAGGCATTGCTTGAATGCCGGTAGAGCCCGTACCCACAAAGCCTACGCGCTTGCCGGTAAAATCAACGCCTTCGTCTGGCCATCGGGCGGTGTGATAAATCTCGCCCTTGAACGATTCACGGCCTGGCCATGGCGGCATATTGGGCGCAGAAAGGCTGCCCGTGGCTGCTACCACGTAACGGCTTACCAAATGGCCTCCATTGCTTGTCTGTACTTGCCACTCGTTTTCATCTTCATCAAACTGCAATTTCTCTACCGTGGTCGAAAAGCGAATTTTCTCTCGCAGATCAAATCGATCAGCCACGTGATTGGCGTATCGCTCCAAGTCTGGCTGTGCAGAGAAATACTCAGGCCACTTCCACTCTTGCTGCAATGCTTCGTCAAAGCCGTAGGAGTACTCAACACTTTCAATGTCTACCCTGGCACCAGGGTAGCGGTTCCAATACCAGGTACCGCCCACGCCCGCGCCCGCCTCCAGGCACACAACGTTATAGTTGCGCAGGCGGTGTATGGCGTACATGCCAGAAAAGCCGGCGCCGATGATAATGATATCGACGCGTTCAGGATTGTTGCTGGTCATTCAAATTCCCCTAGATATTAGGCGTCGGTGACAAATGCGGTAAGGGCTGTATCGTTCTTGCCGCGATAAACACAGCGTGTTCCGTCGGGGTGATAGATGTAGGCAACACAGGCATTGCAGTTGTCACAACCTGATTCCTTAAGCTCACCGGACTGAAACTTACTCACCAGCGCAGGTTCGTGCAACAGCGCTCGCGCCAACACCACACACTCAAAGCCTTCACCCACTACCTGTTCTGCATTGGCCAGTGATTTTACGCCGCCCAAATACGCCAATGGCAATTGCACTGCCTTTCGAATCTCGCGGGAGTACTCCAAAAAGTACATTTCTTTGAAGGCGACTTGCGGCTCCGTCTTGGCGACCATGCCTATCATATATGCAGCCAGCCAATCTTTTTGTTCACGCAACATTGCGCCCACGGCCTCGCGATTCATATTGCTGCCAAACATGAACCAGGTGGATTCAACGTTGCGGCCACCGGACAGCACCAGCATATCTGCGCCGGCAGCTTCCAATGCCTTTGCGGTAACAATCGCATCGTTCACGTCAGCGCCGCGCCGCACACCATCAGACACATTGATCTTGGCCAGCACAGCAATGTCATTCCCCACGGCTTCTTTCACGGCTTTCAGCACCTGAGCCGGAAAGCGCACGCGATTTTCTGCCGAGCCGCCATATTCATCTTTGCGCCGGTTATTCAGCGGCGAGATAAATTGATTCAGTAGGTAACCGTGCCCCATGTGCAGCTCAACCGCGTCAAAACCTGCGTCTCTGGCCTGCTCAGCGGCAGAGACAAACTGCGCGGTAACCAGCGCCATATCCGCTGCCTTCATACCGCGGGTGAAAAAGTTCGCCTTCATCATCCCTGCAGGATTCAATCCAGAGTTGGTGCTCATTAGCCGCTGGTTGACATGCATACCCGTCACAAAAGAGCCGCCATGGGTAATCTGTGCAGAGATGGCACCTCCCTCAGCGTGAACAGCATCGGTTAACACTTTGAGATCGTCGCGCACTTCAGGCCGCATCCACAATTGGTTGGGCAACGTGCGCCCAATCTCTGAAACCGCGATGTAGGCAACCGTTGTCATCCCCACACCACCGGCAGCTAAATCTCGGTGGTGTTTGACCAGTGCCTTAGTGGGCCTACCCTCTTTACTCATGGCTTCGTTGGCGCCAGATTTAATAAACCGGTTGCGCAACGTGAGTGGCCCAACTTTAAAGGCGCTAAAGGGGGAGTTCGATTCAGTCATCGCTACAAATCCTTCACATTTTTCACGGCGTTATTTTCTTCAAGCTTGAACAACGGCCACCAAAGTTGCTGATACCACGGGTAGAGCGGATCGTGATCAATACCAATCTTATCCTGCTCACAGTGCGGTAACTTAGCCGTGCCGAACACGAAATCCCAGAATATCAGAACGGGTGCGTAGTTACCCATTGGGTTTCCGTGCTCGCCATATCCATGGTGTGCATGATGTGCGTCGGGCGTGGTAAAAATATGTTCTACAATCCATAGGATGGGCTTGAGTGGTTTGATTCGATAGAGCGGTAAATCCCAACGCACTTCGGTGTGCGATAAATAATTGAGGAAAGCTCTAAATATCCACCAGACCAAAAATATGTCGACCAAGCCTAAATAGATCGCCACGCCGGAGATATAGTTAACCGGCATAAGCAACTGCCACAGAAAATTAAGCCGACTGGTTACCATCACGTTCATGGACGGCGCTGAATGGTGTGTCCGATGAATGCGCCACAACGGCTCCCACTCATGGGCAATGCGGTGGTACCAGTAGTGCACTAAATCCTGCACCAGAAAAAAGGCTATTAGCGTAGGCCAAAACGCGTAATTTGAAAGCGCTCCGGCATAATCAGGAATGGCGCTTATCAGCACAACAGATAAACCAAAAGCCATTAACGGCCGAGTGATGTTTTCTTGAATGTAGCTGATGATATTGATCAGCCAATCATTTTTTTTAACGTTCTTGTAGGAGCCTTTTAGCAGCTCAACAAAGAACAGAACCAGGATAAGGCCTAATAAATACTGTGAAGGTTCCAAAGCTCTGCCTCGAAAGTTTGTTTTCTACGCCCGTGTAGAACGCGCGCGAATATCCTGCTCAATCATATACAGCACTGGCAGCAACACCAGCGACACCAAGCCACCAAACACCACACCCCACGCCATACTCATCACCATAGGGGTTACATAACTGTTCTCACCCAAAAAGCCATACGCAGTCGGCATTAATCCAACGGCGGTGGTAACAGACGTGATAAAGATCGGACGAAAGCGACGCTTAGCCACCCCCGCAACTTCCTCGACGGAAAGTCTCTCGCCCTTTTCACGCTGCTCTTCGTTGAGCGTATAAAGCAGCACTAGCGAGTCGTTCACCAGCACGCCAATCAAGCCGATGATACCGGTAAACGCCATCATACCCATGGACATGCCTTGCACCAGGTAGCAGAGCACCACACCCACCATGCCAAACGGTATGCAGATAATAATCAGTAATGGTTGAGAGACCGAGTTAAAGAGAATGACTAACGAGGCAAAAATCAATACGAGACAAATAACGGCCGCCATACCCAGATCGCCAATGGCTTCGTCTTGCTGCTCGAGTTCACCGCCTTGATGAATACGTAACTGCGGATACTGCACATGCCACCCCTGCTCCGATATCCATTGCGCCACCTCGGTGTTGATTAGCTCGATGCTGGTAAGTTCGCTGTCAATCTCTCCATAGACAGTCACGGTGCGCTTGCCCAAATAGTGTTTGATGTCTGCCTCACCCGGGCGCACAGAAAACTGCGCCAGTGAATTCAGATACACAGGCTCACCGCGGGTATTCACAATGGCCAGCCGTTGCAGGCTGTCCAGGTTACCGGCATCGGATAACGGTAACTGCAATCGAAAACGCACGCGCTCATCGAGCGTTTGCAATTCATCTACTAACAGCCCATCTACCGCAATACGCATCGCTCGCACAAGCTGCTCCATAGTCAGTCCGCGCGCGGCCAGTAGTTGATGATTAACATCCAGCTCAATCACGTCTTTACCGGTGTTAGTGCTCTCCCAACTGCTGGTGATGGCCGGGTGCGCTGCCAGGTAGGCCAGAATCTCTGAGGCCACATCGTATCGGTCATCGCTATTACCAATGACTTCTATCTGCACGGGTTTACCCATCACCGGAATATCGGTCTGCGCCTGCACATCCAATAGGGCAAACCCTTCCTTCTTCGCCGCCCAATCTTGCAGTGTTAACACCAAATCTCGGGTACTGGTATCTGCTGAACGGCGGCCAAGGGGTTCGAGTTGTACGGCAATGAGCGCCCATGCATGGTTGCGACCCTCTGTCGCGCCATAAAAATCTGTATCGTGATGGCCCACCTGACTGGTGATGGCCTGCAGGTCTACGGGGTCGACAAACTCTTTCAGCTCGGCCTCCATTTTTTCCACCGCCTTCACGGTGTCCTCAAAGCGGCTGCCGACGGGTAACTCCACCTTCACATGCACGGTGTCGATATCAATATCGGGGAACAAACTGAACTTGATGAACATGCTACCGAGCGTCATAACCACCACGAAGGTAAGCACAAAGAGAAACAGCGTGATATACCGCCGCCCCAACCAGCTACCGATGACGCGGTGATACGCATCCCGAAAACGGGCAAAGGCCGGCGCGCGTTTAGAGACATCGCGGTGCGGCACATGTGAAAGGTGGCTCGGTAACAGACAAAGGCTCTCTAGCAACGAGGCGCCCAACAGCGCCATCGCGGCCAACGGCATCGGCTCAGAAAAAGCGCCGTTCACTCCTCCAATAAATAACAAAGGCGCAAACGCCAGTACCGTAGTGAGCGCACTAAAAATAACCGGCTGTGAAACCTGGCTGGAGCCCAAAATACTCGCCTCACGCAACCCCATACCCTCAGCGCGAAGCCGTTGCGTGTTTTCGCTGACCACCACCGCGTCGTCCACCAATATGCCCATCAGCAAAATGACGGCGGTCAGGCTCATCGCATTAATCGTCACGTCGATGGCCGCCATGAGAAGAAAGGCGAGGCAAACCGCAAACGGAATACCAATAGCAACCCACACAGCAAATCGGAACTCCAGAAAGTACATCAGCAAAATCAGCACAGAGATCAAGCCCAACAGCGCGTTACCACCCAACACATCGAGCATGTTCACAGTGAGGCGAGAAATATCCGCTGTCATCTCCAGCTCCACACCTGGGGGAAGCGCAAGGCTTTCTATATAGGCGCGAACGTTGGCGGCGGTGTGCAACTCATCAGACAGTGCTTTTTTACGCGCCTGCAACGCTATGCTCATGCGGCCGTTAACGCGCGACTGTACTTCCCAGTCTTCATAGTCCATCACCACGGTGGCAATATCGCGCAACAACACAGCGTTACCCGGCTCACCCGAGCGAATCACCACGTCTTCCACTTCTTTAGGATCGCTGAACTGCCCTACCGCTACGATTTTCTTTTCGGCGATGAAAGAATCGATAGCGCCACCGCTGTCGCGTAGATTACGCGCCTGTATAGCGGCAATAATTTCTTCGTGGCTAATACCCAGTCGCGCCTGCTTTTGCGGCTCAAGCATGATGCGCACTTCGGGGCGGCGATAGCCCAGCTTTTCAACACTGGCGATACCCTCCACATCTCGCAGCCCATCAGACACGTTACGCGCCACATCGCGCAGCATCGCCTCAGGCACGTCACCGGTAACGTGCACCTCCATGATGGGCGTGACTAACGTTGAAAGCTCTTCTGTGGAAGGCTTTTCTAACAAATCATCTGGCAGGCGCACCACAGCGCGATCGACCGCCTGTTGAATATCGCGCTCAATTTCCTGCTTTTCGGCCGTGTCCAAATCAAGGTTAATGGTAATTACAGAGAGGTTTTCCATACTCACGGAGTACATCCGCTTGATGCCATCAACTTCTAAAAGTTCCTCTTCCAGCGGCAGCGTTATTGCCAGCTCGATTTCCTCAGGCCCTGCGCCAGCTTTAACGGTGGTGATGTTAATCACCCCCATATCAACCTTGGGGTTGTACTCGTAGCGCATGTCGGCAATGGTGAGATAGCCGAGGATGAACACCACGACCATGATGAGGTTAACGACCAATGGGCGATCGACGAACCAGGCTATCAATGCTTGCATCGCGCCTAGCGGCCCATGTTCGCGCTATCGGGCTGCTTAACCTGTATACGAACTGGCGTACCGTCTCGCAAGCGCTCCTGCCCAGCAGTTACCACCTGCTCGCCCGGTACCAGGCCATCGATGATTTGCAGGCGGTTACTAAAACCCGCGGCTAGCAAGGGTTCACGCAAACGCGCAACGCCCTGCTCAACCACAAAGACAACGCGTTTGCGCTGCCGATCGATCAGCGCAGCTTCGGGTAGCAGCAGCGCGTTGGGCACGCTAATACCGGCTATAGTGACACTCGCTGTCATACCCGGCCGCAAAATCTGGTTGGGGTCTGTCAAAATCAGTTTCACTGGGAAGTTGCCGGTTGCCGCATCTGCATTCACGCCGACCCACTCCACTACCGCTGCAAAAACGCGCCCGGGCAAACCGATCGTTGTCACACTGGCTGCGTTGCCCGCGCGCAAATGCGCAATATCGGCTTCACTCACCCAGGTATGAACGCGCAGGCTAGCGTCTGCCTGCAAAGTGATAAGCGAAGAACCCGCCTGCACTGCCTCGCCAACCTCTACAGCCTTAATATCTACCAGACCATCAGTGGGGCTGAGAATGTTGGTATCTGCCAGTTCGCGTTCTGCTAACTGCAGTGTTGCCACCGCTTGTTGATAGGCAGCGCTGGCACCATCAACCGCCAGTTGAGCGCTATCCAGCACCTCTTTAGAAATACTTTCCTTTTTTGCAAGATCCAAACGCCGGTTCAACTTTAAGCGCGCTTCACGCAATGCAGTACGCGATTGTTGTACTTGCTGCTTCACCTGCTGTTGCGCCAACTCACGCTTGCGCGCATCCAGTGTGAGCAACAATTGGCCGGCTTGCACGCGGTCGCCTTCATTGATGTGAACAGAAGCCACGGTACCGGAAAGCTCAGCAGCAACATTCACCTCTTCAAGAGCTTCAACCACACCGAAAGCCGCTATGCTGCCTGTCCAGGTTTGATTTGCGAGAGTATGCAGGGTGACTGGCGCGGGCTGCGCCGCCGACGTCTCTTGCGCTTGCCCTGTCTTTAACGCCGCCTCACCTGAGCCTGATGATTCACCGGACTCCTGCGCACATCCAGACAGCACCAGAAAGGCCATGAGCGCAAAACAACGCCAAAACGGGGACAACCAAACGCTGTTCAGCGGATAAACGCGGTTACTAGGGTGAACCAAGGCACTGCTCCCTAACCAAAACACGGTGATAAACGGGTAAGAACTACTTCATGTGCCCTACATCGTAACGCTTGATGGCGAAGAATCCACCTAAAAGAAAATCACCATCGTCCAGAAAGACGGTAATGCCGCCCCAGTTGTTCCACAGCACACTGTCATCAGGGAACTGCCAGGTGGCCTTCTTTTCACCCGTCATCCAGTCGGCAGCAAAATACTCGTAAGTGTCGTTCTGCCGATTAGCGATATACACAAGACCATTGGCCTCAGACACCGCCGGCGGCATCCAGTCGGTATTGTCTACGCCGTCTATCGCCCAATCTTCCACAAATCGGTTGGTGTCGCTTTCCCAGAGGTACTTCTGAATACCCAAGGGCGCATCGCGGGTTGTACCCGCCAAAAAGGCGTTGCTAATGAGATCCATCGAGATAGGGCCAGGATCGGGGTAAGTACTGTTGACCACCAACACACCATTGCCATACACCACCGGAGAAGCCTCCACGGTTGTTTTACTCAACCGGAAGGGAATTTGATCTGCAATACGCCGAGATTGCGTACCGGGCTGCTGTTCAAAATCGGCGGGGATTTCATCACGCCAAAACGCAACGATCTGCGCGTTGTCAGGATTGCCATCCGAGATCACCACAAGTTTGTCTTCATCATCGCCAAAACCCATCAGCGAAGGGGTGGTACCAGAGCCGTGAGAAGCCGCCCCTAAATCCAGCGCCCCACCTTCAGGCATCACATCATAGGCACTGCTCCACGCGCCGTCGCTCTGCTCGCGTGACAGCTTCTCGCCATTCCATACCAGCTTGTGCATGTTCACCGAAGTAACGACGTAAATTCCACCGTGCTCATCCACCGCCACAGAATTTTCAACATGCTCCGCGGGAAACAGGGCGTAATCCATTACCTCTAGATCACGATTGGCAACAATCACCACACCAGTGGCCGCCGCTACAATGTAGCCGTCGTGCGTCATGTTAATGCCGAGTATTTTGTCGATACCCTTGCCCACATTTTTCGGCAGTTGGTCGACGATATTGCTGTGCTTAATAGGACGCAGAGGTTGATCAACCTTGTTACCGTCAAATGACTTCACCAGGTGATGAAGATCATAAAATGTGTAGTGATAGCCTTCGCGATCAATCACCGCATAGGCGCCCGATGGCATCGTGCGCATATTGATATTGAATTTGTAGTACATCAGCCAACTGTTAAACAGTAGGCGCCAATCTTGTTTGGCGCGCCGCTTTTCGTCGATATCACCCATCACGCTGAAGATAGTCGCGTCGGATACATCGGCGTGCACGCTGTCTCGGCCCGGATAAGGCACATTTGAGATTGGCGTAAAGTCCTCGCCGGTAGCACGCACTTTGATTAAGCCTAGTGGGTTGGAGGCGATTACCACTGTCTCATCACCGATATGCTTAAACAGCGGGGCTGAACACCATATCAGCGGCACAACTTTCACTTGCTCAGCGGTTAGCACTGCGCCTCTGGTGGGGCCTGCAATGGCAGTAGCATCGGTTTGCGCGGCGTTATGATGAGAGATCGCGTAGGCGCTATCTGCAATCCATGGGTTCTTGGGCGGTAGATCGCTAGCTGCAGCCGCACAAGAGAACGACAACGCCAAAGCACAGACTAACCCGCCCAATCGGTAAAATACCCTATAAGAAAGGGCTGGAAACACTGACATGGCTGGCACCCGGTAGCCGTTTTGAGGGCGCCACTGTAGCAAAATCAATCGGAAACAGAATGACCTATAAGGCGATTATGGGCTGACTAATTAGACAATGAGCCCTAAACGCTGTAGCCAGCCAGAAACTCCAGCAATTTGGCCCGCTCTTCCGGCTGCTCCTTTGTTCTGGGAACAAAATAGGGAGAGTGAATCAGGCGATCCAAAAATAGCTCGCCACTGGCATCAGCAGCCTCAGTAGCCGCTGCCAGCCAAAAGATGGTGTCCGCGCCCTCCTCACTATTGCGAAGCACGCGCCGAGTGAGGCTGCGAAATTCTGGCAGCGCGTCTTGGACGCCCGGCGTATCTGCCCAGCCCGGATGCATCGCGTTCACCACAATGCCATCCTCTGCCCACTCTTTCGCCCATTCTTGCGTGAGCACCATCAACGCCCGCTTTTGCTTGGCGTAGGCAACACTACCTGAGTACTTCTCATCGGCTTGAATAATGAGAGAATCGACATCCAGCTTCTGGCTATACATACCGCCCGAAACCACATTCACCACGCGCGCCGCTGGCGCCTTTTTAAGCAATGGCTTCAAGCCAAGTGTCAGGCGATAGGGGCTCAACAGCAGTAGCGCAAAGCTTTGCTCCAAGCCTTCCGCGGTCTCGTCGCGAGGGTTGAACAGTGCTCCCGCATTATTTACCAGCACGTCGATAGCTTTGCCTTTCTTTTTTAAGCGCTTCACTAGCGCATCAACATCCGACATTAAAGAAAGGTCTGCCAGCTCGTAAGCAATATTGCCATTACCGGTTTCTTCAATCAGTGTCGCAACCGCCGCCTCTGCCTTCTTCTTGTTGCGCATTACCAGTGTCAATTGGGCGCCGCGCTGAGCCAGCATTTGCGCCGCTGCATATCCCAAGCCAGAGGATGCTCCGGTGACGACCATATGCTGATCTTCAAGGTAAGCGGACACCGGGTTGAAGTGCTTTTTCGCGAGCTTATAACCTAACTTGGTGAACAGGCTGAGACCGGGGACAAACCAGCGGTCTGCTCGGCGTGTCAAACCGGGGTGATCTACAATGTCAAAATCATCCTCCAGTGCTTGCTTCATGCCGGCCAGCGCGTCGCGCCCCATTTTCTCCATACCGGATTTAGACAGTGCGGCCATGGGCTCGATCAGCGCGTTAAACTCAAACTTCGCTTGGTAGTCTACCTGCGTGCCGTTTTTAGTTGAAGCAAAGGCGATGCTGTCAATAACATCGAAAAACTTGCTGGTTCCACGCAAACGAAGATATTTTTCAGGTTCCAGCTCTTCTACCGTATAAATTAACGTCACACTGCCCACTGGCAGCGCGCACTCAACCTCAAATTCCGTACCGGCCGCGATAGGACCATCGGTGAGCTTGCGAGCCGCAAACGCTGTTGCATCCCACTCTCTGGTTGTAGAGAAATCGCTGATGTAGGAAAACACCTCCCTTACGGGGCGATCGACTTCAATCGTTTCGTGAAGCAGCGTCATAATGATTCCGGTAGTAAATTCTGATGGGGGTTAGTTTTGATTTTGGTTACGGGTTACTGATACGCAGCGATCCACTCGTTGGCTCAACCGTTTGCTCACTTAGGAACTGCGGATAGTGGAAAAGGCAGCCAATGCGGACTCCCTGGCGGCTCGGTGATCAACAATAGGCTCGGGATAAGACTCGCCCAGTGCCAAGCCAGTATGCTCAAGCACATCGTCAGGCGCTAGCCAGGGCTCATGCAAGTACTTATCGGGCAATGCCGCAAGCTCCGGTACCCATTGCCGAATGTACTCCCCCGCCTTATCAAACTTTTTCCCTTGAGTAATCGGGTTGAAAATACGGAAGTAAGGCGCGGCGTCTGCGCCACTGCCAGAAACCCACTGCCAGCTACAGGCATTATTCGCCAAATCGGCATCCAACAATGTGTCCCAAAACCAACGCTGGCCCGCGCGCCAATCAACCAACAGGTGTTTACACAGAAAGGAGGCAACCACCATTCTCACGCGATTGTGCATATAGCCGGTCTGCCATAGCTCCCGCATTCCCGCATCGACCAACGGGTAACCCGTTTGCCCGCGCTGCCAGGCCTGCAGATGCGCCTTACTACCTGCCCAGGGAAACCCTTCGAATTTCTTGTTGAAAGACGACTCTGGTAAATGTGGAAAGTGAAACAGCAGGTGATTACTGAACTCGCGCCAACCTACCTCACTCAAAAACTTGTTTGCGGCGGTATCCAACTCAGTGCTCTGCGCCGCCACCTGCTGTGCCTCAACAAAAATTCGCGCCGGTGATATCTCTCCGAAGTGCAAATGGGGTGACAAAAGCGAGGTGCTCTGTGTTGCGGGAAAATTTCTGCCTTCTTCATAATTGGCAACGGTGTTCTTAAGAAAGGCTCGCAACTTTTTACGCGCTGCCGCCTCCCCCGGTGCCCAAAGTGTTTCCCAGCCTGCTGCCCAGTTGGGCTGCGTAGGCAAAAGGCCCCACGCTTCTAGCTGTTCGCCTCCCTTTGCGTCACTCACCCAATTTTTGACGTTACAGGGGCCGGCAGGAACAATGGGAGATTCCAGAGCACGACAGTGCCGCCAAAAAGGAGTAAAAACTTTAAAAGGTAAACCCTGCTTGTTGGCGATAGTTTCTGGCTCAAACAATAGGTGGCCAGAAAAACGCTTTAACTCAACCCCATGATCAGCCAAAGACGTATGCAGTGATTGTTCTTGCTCGCGTGCCCAGGGTTCGTACTGCCTGCTGCAAAACACTTGTTCTGCGCCGGTTTTAGCAGCTATCTCTCCCAGTGCCTTTGCGGTATCACCGCGCGCCAGGTAAAGCTGCCCTCCCTTCTTTTCGATCGCAGCTCCAAGTGCCGCTAAAGAATGGTGCAACCACCAAAGCGTGGCCGCACCGGGCTGCCAATTACCCGGGGTCTCTTCATCCAAAACAAAACAGGGCAATATGGGCTGCCCTGTTTTCGCCGCGGCTCGCAAACCTGGTAGATCATCAAGGCGAAGATCTTGCCGAAACCAGTAAATGATAGGCGCGGTCATAACATCACAATCTCTATTGGGGTTGTCTTAGATTCTCATAGCGATAGGCGATATCGACACTCTGCGTTTTGTTGTCAACTGAGCGGATATTGCTGGTACCTACGAAGCGTAATAACGTTCTGTCTTCTCGCGAGTAAACCAGTTCAATAGTAGGCGCCACAAGCCCTAGCAACCAGGAGTCTATTTCAACCGTCAGGCAAAGCTGCTCCTCGGCACACTTCGCATCACTGTCGCGCTGCGCGCGCATCTTGTAGGGCTTTTTCGCCCCCACCACTAAAAACTCAAACTTTACCTGCTCACCGCCGTTCAGTGCGTCCCACTGCGAACGCACGTAATTATCAAAGCCTGCATCCACTACCGCGTTGCTTTCGGGCTTGCGAGCAAGCGTGAATGCTTCGTTCTGCCGCAGATCTTCAATCGCTACGCTAGGCGCAATCAGGCTCGCAGAATAATCCAGGGCCTTGCGGCTAATCACTGTGTTATTGGTGTCTCGATAAACAACAGAACAGTGCTCACCACTTTCAGAGCAGTAATAGTACTCGCGATACAACAAGCCGCCGCCTTTCTGGTCTCGCGCCTCTCCTATCGTTTGCAGGTCCTTTAAACGCTCTGAAGGCCCAGCCCCATTTTCAGTTGTGTTTTTCAGTGGATCTGGAGGAGTGTTCGCAGCTGTAGTGGTGGGAGCAATCGCAAAAACTAACAACACGCTCTGCAAGAGCGCCAGCGGCAAAAATGCGAACTTAAACATCAGGCACCGGCTCGGCAGTCGCGAGCCGCACCGCGAGCCATAACAGCAGCGGCATCAACACAAACCAAAGTCCTGCCAGTAGGAAAGGGCCAATGACGTCGTGCCCAAAACTGACGTCACTAAGGCGCGTACCGCCAATATAGGAGAGCGCGCCTCCTACCGCACCCACCAATGATGCGAGTGCCAACTGTTTCTGCAATGACTCAAACGCATGCATGAAGGTTGTCGCCAATACAGGCCACAGACAGCTAAGCCAAAAGGGCGCAGATGCCGGTACGCCATTTACCAGAAAAACTTGCGCACCGAACAACAGCTGATCCAGCAGAAAACCGGTACCGGCAACCAATAAAATGAACAGCGGCTCGCCTTTCTTTAACCCAATAAAGGTCGCGTGTATTGCAAGGTGAACGACAACAATTAGAGGAGCGATTACGGCCGAAGCCGTAGTCACAATACCGAGCCAACTCAGATTAAACAGAAATCCGTTGGCGACTTTGAGCCATGGAATCAGCGCAAAAACTCCGCACGGGTGCTCGCGTTGTCTTTGAACTGCCCGCCCAATGCCGTCGTTGTTGTTTGAGAATTCGAATCCATCACACCGCGCGCTTTCACGCAGTAGTGGGCTGCAGTCATCGTCACAGCAACGTTCTCGGTTTCCAACAAGGTCTGCAGAGCAATAAGAATCTGTTGCGTCAACCGCTCTTGAACCTGTGGACGCTGCGCAAAGAAACGTACGATTCTGTTGATTTTTGAAAGCCCAATGATGCGACCTTCAGGTATATAGGCCACGGTAGCCATGCCATCAATGGTGATGAAATGATGCTCACAGGTACTGGTGACAGTAATGTCATCGACCTTCACCATCTCCTCAACACCCATTTTGTTGTCTATGGCTGTCGCTTTAGGGAATGTGGCGTAATCCAGGCCTGAAAATATTTCGTCCACGTACATCTTGGCAATACGCTGAGGCGTTTCACACAAGCTGTCATCGGACAGATCAAGGCCTAAGGCGCCAGCTATGTCGGCAAACGCGTCGCGAATGCGCTCGAACTTCTGGTCGCGTGTTAAATCGTTGTTTAGCAGCGGCGTTTCGAGACCCCGCTCTATCAATACATCCCGTACTCTGCGTGCGTCGTCAGAGATTGGGGCTTCTAAAACAGTGTCAGCGGCTACGTTGGGTGTAGCGGCATGTGAGGATACTGGGCTTGCGGGAACAACTTTTTCCATTACAGCAGCGTTCATGGCGTCTCTCCGTACAGGTTGTACAGGTAATTACGCGCAAGCTCAGTATTTAGATCGCGTAGAACCGGTTTCTTTTCAAAAAAAAACCGGTCGATTTTTGAGCAACAACCTTAAACGGCTTTCGACAAGGGTAAGCGATAGGCGGGCTTGGCAAAGGCCAGCTGCACCGTGCTGATAATGCGCTCGCGGAACCCGCCTTCACAGTAGCAGAGGTAGTAATCCCACATGCGGATGAAGTTTTCGTCAAACCCCATCTCACGCACCGTATCGAGCTTACCCATAAAGCGCGTTCGCCAGTGGTCAAGCGTCAGCGCATAGTCCTGCGTGATATCGCGTAAATGCACCATTTGTAGGTTTGTGTCCTCCGCCAGATGCTGTGCAATAACCGCAACCGAAGGAAGACAGCCGCCAGGGAAGATATAGCGCTTGATAAAATCGACATCGTCACGGGCCTGCTCATAACGCTGATCCGCCATGGTAATGGCTTGAATAACCATTTTGCCGTCGGGCTTTAGCAGATCAGAACAGCGCTGAAAGTACTCTTTATAGAACTCGTGCCCCACTGCCTCTATCATCTCTATCGATACCAGCTTGTCGTATTCGCCCTCGAGTGTTCGGTAGTCCTGACAAAGCAACGTTATGCGATCTTCCAGGTTCTCCCGCGCAACAGCCGCACAGGCATAGTCATACTGCTCTTTAGAGATTGTCGTGGTAGTTACCTTGCAGCCGAAGTGCTTGGCAGCGTGTATCGCCATACCGCCCCACCCTGTACCTATCTCTAACAGGTGATCATCGGGCGTTAGCTCCAACTGATGGCATATCTCATCCAGCTTCGCTACCGAGGCAGTATCCAAATCAACTCCAGCGTCATCAAACACCGCTGACGAATACATCATGGTTGGGTCGAGAAACAGTGCAAAAAAGTCGTTGCCCAAATCGTAGTGAGCAGAAATATTGTCTTTAGACCCAGTGGCAGTATTACGGTTTAAACGGTGCGCGATCTTCAGTGCAATCCCGGCAAGCCAGGATTGGCTTGAATCCCACTGGTCCATCACCGCCATGTTGGCACAGAACAAACGCGTTACCTGCACCGGATCAGGGGAAGACCAGTGGCCAAGAATGTAGCTTTCGCCTGCCGCTATCGATCCACCGGTGAGTATCGATGTGTACACTTCCTGATTATGGATGTGCACCTCGGCCACAGGGCCCTGCACATTCTCAGTGGAACCAAAGTGGTGGCTGTCAGGCCCCTCGTGCAGCGTTAATGCGCCGATCTCGAGTCGGCCCAACACACGAAACATGGCTTCACGCGCTATACGCTCGCCAATTTTTTTACGGCGTGACGACGGCAGAGGGATACTGCCGATACTCACTTCACTCATTGCTAACTCCTATCACTTGTTCGGTATTGTGCTAATTGGGGCGGCTTCGGCGGGTGCAGTTTTTAACGCCGCCGCAGTTTCATTTTTTGGATGGTTATAAACAGGCATGCCCTTAAGGTATAAACGCAACGCCTGCCAGTAAATACCCAAACCTACCTTGGCCGTCAAAAAGGGGTATCGAAGTAGTAGGCCATTCATGCTACGGGCGGTCATAGGTTTGGCGCGCAACGACAGCGTTGCGTCAAATACCTTCTCTTCGTCCTGCGAGTTTTCCATGTGCAACACAAGACGCTTATTGGGTGTATTGCTGCGCCAGTGGTATCGCATGTCCATCGGGTTGAACGGCGAAACATGAAACGCTTTGCCAAACACTGTTTTCAGCCACTGGCCAGAATCTGGGCCGGCCAGTACATAGCTGTGCCTCTCGTCCCACGGTGTGTTGTTCACTTCAGCAACCAGGTATTCCAACTGCGACTCGTCTTCGTTGAAGCAGTAATAGCAGGCAATAGGATTAATGGAATATCCGAAGTAACGCATATTGGCCAACAGATAAATGGGGCCGGTATGGGCCTCGCCGGTTTCTTCCTGAATACGCCTGCGCACTTCCTGCGCAAGAGGCAACTCGGGGTCTCCTAAAAAATCGGTACGGCGAAACTGCGCCAGCCCACCGCGCTCGCGGGACCAGAATCTAGACTGCTCAAATACCTCATCTAGCTCATCTAGATTGAGATACGGCATCGCTACGCGATACTCGAACTCGTGAGCCTTTGGGCTGCGCCGGCGGTGCCGGACAATGCCTTCGTATAGGCGAGATTTCAAGCCGCTGCCTGCGCTTGCTGCCCAATGGCATTGGCGACACGCAAAGCGCTTACAACACCGTCTTCATGGAAACCGTTGCGCCAGTAAGCGCCACAGAACCACGTATTGTTAACCCCATTAATTTCCTGCCACCGCTCCTGGGCAGCCATGCCCTCGATGGAAAATACGGGGTGGTCGTAAGAAAACTGTCCCAAAATCTTATGCGGGTTAATCGCGGCCGTATCGTTGAGCGTTACACAGAAAGTTTCTGGCGCTTGTATCCCCTGCAGGATGTTCATGTTGTATGTCACTACCGCTCTCTCGGTGCTTCTGCCCAGCGTGTAGTTCCAGCTACTCCAGGTTTTTTCTCTTCGTGGCAACATCTGAGTATCCGTATGCAACACTACGTCGTTGCTCTGGTAGGGGATAGCGCCCAACACCTCCGACTCCTGTCGGGTAGGTTGATCGAGCATGGCAAGGGCCTGATCGGAATGGCAAGCGAACACCACCTGATCGAAAAAGTGCTCTGTTCCATCTGCCATCACCAATTGCGCAGGACGACCGGGCTGACGTACAACCTTGCTAACGGCGTTGCCTGTAAAAATCCTATCGGCAAAGCTTGCGCACAACGGCTCGAGATATTGCCGCGAACCGCCCTCTATCACCCGCCATGTTGGCCGGTTGGTTACCGAGAGCAAACCATGATTCTTGAAAAAACGCAGGAAGAAACTGGCTGGGAAATCTTCAATGGTGCCGCAGTCTGCCGACCAGATAGCAGCACCCATCGCAACCAGATACTTATCAATGAACGTGCGGCTGTAACGGTTGCGCGATAGGTAGGAGCCCAAGGTCTCGGCCGGATCCAGCCTGCCTGACTCCAGATCTGCTATCGACTCTTTATTGAATCTCAATATATCGCGCACCATACTCAGGAACGATGGTGACACCAAGTTGCGTCGCTGAGCGAACAGCGTATCGATATTCGTCCCTGAATACTCAAGGCCCGTATCCGGATCGCGGACGCTGAAACCCATAGTCGTAGGTTTACTCGCCACCCCCAACTCATCAAGTAGCGCAATGAAGTTCGGGTACGTCCAATCGTTGAATACAATGAAGCCCGTGTCTATCGCATAGCGCTTGTTACCCAGCTGCACGTCCACCGTTGCTGTGTGCCCGCCGATCCTGCGATTGGACTCAAAGACCGAGACCTCATGATCAGCACTCAAATAATGCGCACATGACAAACCCGAAATGCCGGAGCCAATAACCGCTATTTTCATCTTGCGTAAGCCTTGACGCCACTGGCGACCTTGAAACGCACCAAAACCGTGCATTTATTGTTTGATTCAATGTAGATACGCCGTGAAAACGCCTCTGGATCAACTCCCAGACCGAAAAACGGCCCTACACCTTCTTTATCTGCCCGCTCCGCCAGGAAAATAGTCAATCAGGGTGATCCAAAGCCATTGGGTGGCGTATACACTGGAAATCCCAACGGACAAGAGCATGTCACCTTTGACTGACACATACGATACCGACGTCGACGGCCAGGCGGAAGGAACCAACAAAGCGATACCGGCACCGGGAGAGCTCCGCAAAGACGAGTGGAGCGAATGCCTACAGCTAATCGCAGCAACCGGCGACAGAGCTGCATTCACGCGGCTATTCCGGCACTTCGCCCCATTGATGAAAGCCTTCGCCCTTTCGGGCTCGCCGCTCTCAGCGAATCATGCCGACGAGCTGGTACAGGAGGTAATGCTGAAGGTCTGGCAGAAGTCAGGTGGCTTCGACCCAAAGAAAGCTGCCGCAAGCACCTGGATATACACCATCGCCAGAAACTGTCGTACCGACATGTTCCGCCGTCTGCAGAAATTCGACACTTCACTGAGTGCCGACGACATAGCACCCGCAGACGAGTCTGAAGAAGCCTTCATGATTCTGCATCAGCGCAGAAGCCGAGATCGCATTCGCGCAATGATCAAAACACTGCCCCCTGAGCAGCGACAGATTGTTGCCAAGGTATACATGGAAGGAAAATCGCACGCGGAAGTTTCTGGCGAGCTCGATATTCCGCTGGGCACCGTGAAATCACGGGTACGCCTTGCTTTACAAAAACTCCAAGTACAAATCGAACGATAGTAGTAGAAACTTATGCCTAACTTACATCCAGACTTCGAACTCCTTACCGAATACACTGCCGGCTCACTGCCATTGGCGCAGGCAGCCTGTGTATCCATTCACGTGCAAAACTGTGAGCACTGCCAGCGTCTGTCTGGCCAGCTCAGTGATGTGGGCGCCGCTCTTTTCGAAGAGTTGGATCCATTACCTGTAGGTGATGCGCTACTGAACTCTGTTCTAGCACGCCTTGATGATGAGGCGCCGCTCGAGTACGCCAAGGTGGACGTGAATCGCGACAGTACCCCGGGCATTATTCAACGCCTGATGAAGGGCGATTTTAGCGATTTAACCTGGAAAAATATTGGCTCTGCCCTGCGCATTAGCCACTTAAGCACCGGTGACCCAGAGCACGAGTTTGCGCTCTATCACATCAAAGCAGGCGGCCGCATCCCAAGCCACACACACCGTGGCACAGAGATGACACTGATTCTGGAGGGCGGCTTTTCAGATGCGAATGGTAGCTACCATGCCGGCGATTTTTTGATTAGACGCCCGGGCGATACTCATGCACCTACCGCGCTGCAGTCTGAAGACTGTGTTTGTCTGGCTGTGCTTGATGCGCCGCTGAAGTTTACCGATTGGCGTTTCCGCTGGATGAACCCATTTTTGAAACTCAATCTCAGCTAGTACAGCGCTGTACGCCAACCACCATTACGAAAAAGAGCTCCCCAAGGAGCTTTTTTTCGTTACAGCATAACCTTGTTAGTTTCCGTATACGGCACCACCATCCACTTTGATGATGGAGCCGTTGGTATACCGCGAAGCATCAGAAGCAAGGTAAAGCGCTGCGCCAACAATTTCTTCTGGCTGGCCTGCTCTACCCAGAGGCACCATGCCCTCGATATGCTTCTTTATATCGTCGCTCCAGGCATCGGCTATATCCGTGAGAAAGGGGCCGGGTAAAATGCAGTTTGTACGAACACTCGGAGCGAATGTGCGCGCAAGACCTTCTGTCAGATTGTTCAGCCCGGCTTTTGCCGCACCATAGGGTAGCTCAATAGCACTGGGCGCCAATGAGGCGATACTGCTGATATTGATAATAGAGCCGCCCTCGCCCGCCACCATGCGTTCACCCACTAATGCCGACAACCGGAACGGCCCCGCCAGGTTCACACCAATCACCTTATCCCATAGCTCGCGGCTAACCGCGGACGGGGATTCGTACAGGGGCGACATGCCGGCATTGTTTACCAGCACGTCTACCCGCCCGTAGGCGCGGTACACCTCATCCACTAAGGCATCACAGGCATCCCAGTCACCGACATGGCAGGCAATGCCACGACAGGGCTGGCCAGTTTCCTTGGTCACGCGCGCGGCAGCGGCATCACACCCGTCTTGTTTGCGCGAACTGATGACAACGGTTGCACCTGCCAGCGCAAACGCGAGTGACATTTCAAGGCCCAAACCACGGCTTCCACCAGTAATGAGAATGACTTTGTCGGTCAAATCAAAATGGCTGGCTATTTTATCTGCCTGCATCTGCAAGGCTCCTACTGCTCGAATTGAAGACTTTCATTATCGACGAAGCCACCGG
>JBGCFE010000107.1:0-40262 GCA_045106775.1 Halioglobus sp. | reverse complement strand
ACCCCATTCTTGGGGGCTTTCATTACTTAGTTACTTGGAGAGTTACACAGATGAAAATCCGTCCGTTGTACGACCGCGTGGTCGTTCGCCGTAAGGAAGAAGAAGCAACCAGTGCTGGCGGTATTGTTCTGCCAGGTTCCGCCAAAGAGAAGCCAAATCAGGGTGAAATCGTCGCCGTGGGCGAAGGCAAGATCCTCGACAACGGCGACGTGAAAGCGTTGGCCGTAAATGTCGGTGACACCGTTGTCTTTGGCCAATACGCCGGCAGCAACACTATCGAGATCGATGGCGAAGAGCTGATCATCATGGGCGAGAGCGAGATTTTTGCAGTCGTCGATTAATGACGTACTGATGAATAATCGAGCTCCATGGTACTAACGCAATTTAAAACGAAGGAATTTGAACAATGGCTAAAGACGTAATCTTTGGTGATAGTGCGCGTCAGCGCATGCTGGCCGGTGTGAACACATTGGCTGATGCTGTTAAAGCAACTCTCGGGCCCAAGGGCCGTAACGTCATTCTCGACAAGTCTTTTGGTGCGCCTACGGTGACTAAAGACGGTGTATCTGTTGCGAAGGAAATTGAGCTGCAGGACAAGATCGAAAACATGGGTGCACAGATGGTTAAGGAAGTTGCCTCACAGGCATCTGACGTAGCTGGCGACGGCACCACTACTGCGACCGTTCTGGCCCAGTCAATCGTGAACGAAGGCCTCAAGTCTGTTGCTGCAGGCATGAACCCAATGGATCTCAAGCGCGGCATCGATAAAGCAATCGCTGCAGCAGTAGAGAAAGTATCAGCGGCGGCTATTCCCTGCGAAGACAGCAAGTCTATCGCACAGGTTGGGTCTATCTCCTCAAACAGCGATACCGCTGTGGGTGAGATCATTGCTGAGGCGATGGATAAGGTTGGTAAAGAAGGCGTTATCACAGTTGAAGAAGGTTCAGGTCTTGAGAACGAGCTGGACGTGGTTGAAGGTATGCAGTTTGATCGCGGCTACCTGTCTCCTTACTTCATCAACAATCAGGAAAACATGAGCGCCGATGTTGAAGCGCCTTTCATCCTCTTGGTTGATAAGAAAATCTCTAACATCCGTGAGTTATTGCCGTTGCTGGAGCAGGTTGCCAAGGCGTCTAAGCCATTGGTAATTGTTGCAGAAGACGTCGAAGGCGAAGCGCTGGCGACGTTGGTTGTTAACAACATGCGCGGCATTGTGAAGGTCACTGCCTGTAAGGCACCTGGCTTTGGTGATCGTCGCAAAGCCATGCTGCAGGATATCGCTATCCTCACCGGCGGTACCGTGATCTCTGAGGAAGTGGGTCTTGATCTTGAGACAGCAACTCTGGAGCACCTGGGTTCTGCCAAGCGTGTGACCATGGACAAAGACAACAGCACCGTGATTGATGGTGCTGGTGATCACGACGCCATTACCGCTCGCGTAAACGAGATTCGCGTACAAATCGAAAACACTTCTTCAGATTATGATCGTGAGAAGCTGCAAGAGCGCGTTGCCAAGCTGGCAGGCGGTGTTGCTGTGATTAAGGTTGGCGCTGCCACCGAGAGCGAAATGAAAGAGAAGAAGGCACGTGTTGAAGATGCACTGCACGCTACGCGCGCAGCGGTAGAAGAAGGTGTTGTTGCTGGAGGTGGTGTTGCTCTGGTTCGCGCACTGACTTCAATTACTGGCCTGACGGGCGACAACGAAGACCAAACTCACGGCATCAACGCAGCATTGCGTGCTATGGAAGGTCCTCTGCGCCAGATCGTCTCTAATGCGGGCGACGAAGCCTCTGTTGTGCTTGATAAGGTCAAGGGCGGCGAAGGCAATTACGGCTATAACGCTGCGACTGGCGAGTACGGCGACATGATCGAGATGGGTATTCTTGATCCTGCCAAAGTAACGCGTACGGCGCTGCAGGCTGCTGGCTCTGTTGCTGGCCTAATGATCACCACGGAAGTGATGATTGCCGATGCACCCGAAGAAGGTGGCGCTGGCGGTGCTGGCGGCGGTATGCCTGATATGGGCGGTATGGGCGGCATGGGCGGCATGGGCGGCATGATGTAAGCCAGCTCCCATCGTAAATCGAAAAACCCCACCTCTGCGTGGGGTTTTTTTGTTTTGTCCATGCAAACTCTCACGGTGTACAATACTGCCGCTCTGACAAACACATGTTCATAACCAAAAAAAGGAGAGAACCATGATTCTCGAATTCATCTTTCGCTGGGCCCACGTCCTGTTCGGTATCACCTGGATCGGCATGCTTTACTATTTCAACTTCGTTCAAGGCGAGTACTTCAAAGAGGCCGAGGCTGACGCTAAGTCGGATGCGCTGAAGAAGCTGGCTCCACGCGCTCTATGGTGGTTCCGCTGGGGTGCGATGTTCACCTTCATTACTGGCGTAGTCTTGATGATGTCGGTAGGTGCATTCAGTGCGCTGCAGGGTATGCCTGCTATATGGGTAGGCGCATTGGCTGGTACTTTCATGTTCCTGAACGTTTGGGTGATTATTTGGCCAGCTCAAAAGGTCGTGATTGGCCTCAAGGAAGGCGATGGGCCAGCGAATGCAGCCAAAGCCGGTTTGGCTTCGCGTACTAACACACTACTGTCGGGCCCAATGCTGTTTGGCATGTTGGCGTCAAAGCACGCGCCTATGGTGCTTTCAGACGGTGCTGGTTTCTGGGCATGTATTGCGCTGATCGTTGCGCTCGAAGCGAATGCGCTCTTTGGCAAGATGGGCCCAATGGCCAGCGTGAAGGGTGTTATCCACTGCAGCATCGCGCTGACAGCTGTTATCTGGGCGCTGTTAGCGTTCCTGTAACACTCGCTAACAACACGCTTCGTTGTAAAGCCGGGTTTTTCCCGGCTTTTTTCGTTCTGCCCACCGTTGCGCTATGTATAATTGGCGCACACAGTTTTAAGGCCCGGTGTAGTCATGCCTACTGACGATCTCGACAATATTCCTTCTATCGTTCCCTCCAGAGAGGGAGCCCCAGGGCGAAAGGCCGCCGGTAAATCGGCAAATCGCGGCCAGGGTGCCAGCCGCCAAGGCTCGGCACCAGCTGCGCGAGCCGGCGCTGGTTGGTTGGCCAGGTTCTTTATTACGGTAGCCTTGGTTGTCGCTGCGGTGGCCTGTGCTTGGGCATGGCAGCTGCAAAATGAGCTGCGCGAAGCGGACCAGCGCGCCTCTGGCTATGCTGCCCGTATCGCTGATCTTGAGGCACGCCTTTCGGATACCGATGAGGGCATGAACCAAAATGCTGCTGTTCAGGCGGTGAAAATATCTGAACTTGAGTCCGAAGTTCGTAAACTTTGGGATAACGTCTGGAAAAAAACCAAATCTCGCCTCACAGCGCTTGAGTCTGCCAGCAAGACACAGCAGGGGAGTATCAAGTCATCACAGGGCACATTAACGCAGGTTGAAAAAGAGTTGGCCGCGGCTACTGCTGAAGTCGATAAACTCAAAAGCGTGGCGGGTGACATGTCACGTTTAATTGCAAGCGCGAAAACAAATCAGGCTGAAGTAGAGCGCGTTGCTGACGCTCTGAACCGCATTAATCTGCAGTTGAATAAACTCGATAAGCGCGTACAGGGCAACGAAGAGTGGGTCGGTTCGATTAATGCGTTCCGAAAGCAGGTGAATGCTAGCCTTTCGGAGCTGCAAGCCTCCGTTCAGCAGATTCGGAGCACTCCCTAAGTATTGCTCTGGTGTGGAATTTTTGGGCCCAAGAGGCCCAACTGGATTTGAAATTATTTTCTTCCTTGGTGCAACAGGAAACCTATCATGACCGTGATTAAACAAGACGACCTTATCGATAGCGTCGCAGACGCCCTGCAATTCATCTCTTATTACCATCCCGTTGATTTTGTGCAGGCGGTGAATGAAGCCTATGAGCTGGAGCAAAACCCGGCGGCGAAAGATGCCATGGCTCAAATATTGATCAATTCGCGCATGTGCGCGCAGGGGCGCCGGCCTATTTGTCAGGATACTGGCATTGTGACCGTGTTTATCAAGATCGGTATGGACGTGCAGTGGGATGCCAAGCTGTCTGTGGCTGATATGGTCAATGAGGGAGTGCGTAGAGCCTATACTCACCCTGACAACGTGTTGCGCGCCTCCATCCTCGCGGACCCAGCCGGTGCTCGCAAAAATACCAAGGATAATACGCCTGCTGTGATTCACATGGAGGTCGTCGAGGGTAATACCGTTGATGTACAGGTCGCTGCCAAAGGCGGTGGCTCTGAGAACAAATCGAAACTGGCGATGCTTAATCCATCAGACAGCATTGTCGACTGGGTAGTGAAAACCGTACCGACAATGGGTGCGGGCTGGTGCCCACCGGGAATGTTGGGTATTGGGATTGGTGGTACCGCCGAGAAGGCAGCAGTCCTAGCCAAAGAGTCGTTAATGGACCCCATAGATATTCACGACTTGCGCAAGGCGGGCCCTTCCAATCGCACAGAAGAATTGCGATTGGAGATTATGGATGCGGTGAACAAGCTGGGTATTGGCGCACAGGGTCTTGGCGGTTTGACGACAGTGTTGGATGTAAAAATCAAAGACTATCCTACGCATGCTGCCTCATTGCCGGTCGCTATGATCCCCAATTGTGCGGCTACCCGACACGCGCACTTTGTGCTTGATGGATCTGGGCCTGCTTTGCAAACGCCCCCCAATATTGATGAATGGCCAGACATCACCTGGGAAGTGGGTGACGGCGTGCGTCGTGTGAATTTGGATACAGTGACGCGCGAAGAGGCTGCGCAGTGGCAGCCTGGAGATACCTTGCTTCTTTCGGGCAAGATGCTGACCGGGCGTGATGCTGCGCATAAAAAGATGAAGGAGCTTATTGAGAGCGGCGAAGGCCTACCTGAGGGAGTCGATCTTGCGGGGCGCTTCATATACTACGTGGGCCCCGTTGATCCTGTGCGTGAGGAGGTCATGGGCCCGGCCGGCCCCACAACGGCTACGCGCATGGACAAGTTCACTGATTTCATTCTTGAAGAAACTGGCCTGCTGGGAATGATTGGTAAGGCAGAACGGGGCCCAACCGGGGTCGAAGCGATCAAGAAGCACAAAGCGGTTTATTTGATGGCGGTGGGCGGTGCCGCCTATTTGGTCTCCAAGGCTATTACCTCGGCTCGCGTCGTTGCTTTTGAAGAAATGGGCATGGAGGCGATTTACGAGTTTGAAGTGAAAGACATGCCGGTCAGTGTTGCTGTCGACTCACAAGGCACATCGGTACATGAGGTGGGCCCCAAAATTTGGCAGGCCAAAATTGAAGAACAGGCGTTAACGCTTATTTAGCCGATATTTGATAGCCTACGCCGCCTAATGACGTAGGGTAAATCAGATGGCCGCAACTACTTTTTACTGGCACGACTACGAAACGTTTGGCGCAGACCCTTCTCGCGATAGGCCCGTTCAGTTTGCGGGTGTGCGCACTGATGAAGCGCTCAACGTAATTGGTGAGCCTCTCGAGATTTTCTGTCGCCCGGCTGACGACTTTTTGCCGCATCCCATGGCCTGTCTGGTGACTGGAATCACACCCCAACATGCATTGGAGCATGGGGTCCCAGAAGCGCAATTCATTGCCCAAATACATGCGGAGTTATCCAAGCCTGGCACCTGTGGAGTGGGGTACAACTCATTGCGCTTCGATGATGAGGTCACGCGCTACACGCTCTATAGAAACTTTTTTGATCCCTACGCGCGCGAGTGGCAAAACGGCAATTCGCGCTGGGACATTATCGACATGCTACGTACCACCTTTGCGCTGCGGCCAGAGGGTATTGAATGGCCGTTGCGTGACGACGGGTTGCCCAGCTTTCGATTGGAAGATCTCACAATGGCCAATGGTATTGGTCACGCTGCAGCGCATGATGCACTTTCTGATGTGCATGCCACAATCGCCGTTGCGAAACTGGTGCGCGAAAAACAGCCTCGGCTCTATAGCTATCTTTTAGAAAATCGAGACAAACGTTCAGTGTTGGCGCAGCTCGATATTTCCGCGATGAAGCCGGTGCTGCACGTGTCGGGTATGTTTGGTGCGCAGCGCAATAATATTGCGTTGATTGTCCCTCTCGCTATGCACCCCGATAACAAAAATGAAGTGATTTGCTACGATTTGAGCGCAGACCCCCAGCGCCTATTTGATTTGTCGGCGCAGGAGCTTGCTACCCGCTTGTACATGCGCGCTGAAGAGCTGCCTCAAGGAGAGTCGAGGCTTGGATTAAAATCTGTGCACATCAATCGCTGCCCTGTGTTGGTAACTGCAAAAATGGCTGATCCGGCAACCGCAGCGCGTCTTGGTATAGATGGGGATATTTGCAGGAAGCACTTGGCCGCCTTGCGTGAACATGTGGCCGCTCACAGTGGGCTGTTCACCACTAAACTGCAGGCCATTTATGGGGAGCGACAGTTTGAGCCCATTACTGATCCTGATCGAATGCTGTACAGCGGCGGTTTCTTCTCTGCCAACGACAAGAGAGCGATGGATCAGCTGCGAGAGCTTCCCGCAGAAGAGCTGGGTAAAACCAGCTTTGCCTTTGAGGACAAGCGCCTTCCCGAAATGTTGTTTCGTTATCGAGCGCGTAATTTTCCCGACTCGTTGTCGGCAGACGAAAAGGCGCTTTGGGAAGAGTATCGCTTTGCCAGACTCACAGAGCCCGACTATGGAGCTGGTATCTGTATGGAGGCTTTTCATGCCGATATTGAGTCTCGAATGCAGGGTGGTGAACTGACCGAGGCGCAAGTGCTCTTAATGGAGCAATTGCTCGACTGGGCGGACGCTCTGCTCGCCTAATCGCCCGGGCGTGAATCTGCAGGCCTGAATTCGGTATTACGCACATGTGCAGCTCAGCATGGCACCCTTATAATACGTAGCATCACGTAGATTCACTGCGTCAGTCGTATCAGGAGCCTCTCAGCGTGCAATTTGCCGGCAGTCACATCATTTCTATTGGGCAGTTTGAGCGCGATGATGTAGAGCGTATTTTCAGTGTCGCTGACCGTATGGCCCCCTATGCGCATCGGCAACGCATCACACGTGTTTTGAGCGGCGCCATACTGGGTGCTATGTTTTTTGAACCCAGCACGCGAACACGTGTCAGCTTTGGCAGCGCCTTTAATTTACTGGGTGGAGAGGTTCGCGAAACGACGGGAATTGAGAACTCAGCGATAGCAAAGGGTGAGTCGCTTTACGACACAGCGCGAGTACTCAGCGGTTATTCCGATGTCATTGCCATGCGCCATCCGGCAGAGGGTTCTGTCGCAGAATTTGCAGCGGCAAGCCGGGTACCGGTCATCAATGGCGGTGACGGCAGCAATGAGCACCCCAGTCAGGCCTTGTTGGATCTTTATACTATTCGCAGCGAACTCGCTGCTACCGGTCGTTCCCTCAATCAGTTACGAATAGCTATGGTGGGTGATCTGCGTTATGGGCGTACCGTTCATTCGCTGTGCAAATTACTGAGCCTGTATGATGGCGTGCAGGTGGTACTCGTCTCTCCAGATGCGCTGCGCATGCCGCAGGAGATTGTTGAAGGGCTGCGCGAAACAGGCCACAACGTCTTGGAATCGGATCAACTTGAGCAAAGTATCGCCCACGTTGATATCGTTTACTCCACGCGTATACAGGAGGAACGTTTCGAATCTCAAGAGGAGGCCGACCTCTACCGCGGCAAATTTCGCCTTAATCAAAGCATCTACACCCACAACTGCGAACCCAATACTGTCATTATGCATCCGCTGCCACGGGATTCGCGTGCGAACGCCCGTGAGCTCGATGACGATTTAAACGATAACCCCAACCTGGCCATATTCCGGCAGACTGATAACGGCATGCTGGTGCGAATGGCGCTCTTTGCTCTTGTGTTGGATGTTGTAGATCAGGTCGATAAGCACGCGCGTGATGTTAACTGGTACACCGCGAGTCGCTTCTAATGGCCTTCGAACTACGATATGGGCCCGACGATGTGCGGGTTCTGGAAGACAACCGAGTGTGGGAAGGCCATTACGCCATGCGAAGGTTAAAGCTTCAGCATCGGCGATTTGATGGGGAGTGGAGTGATCCCATTTTACGCGAGGTGTTTGAGCGTGGTGATGCTGTTGGCGTGCTCCCTTATAACCCTAAAGATGATTCGCTGGTTCTGATCGAGCAAGTTCGACCTGGCGCGATACGCGCCAACGAGAGCCCTTGGATGTTGGAATTGATAGCTGGCGTTGTCGAAGAGGGCGAAAGCGATATCGATGTTGTGCATCGTGAGGCTATGGAAGAGGCGGCTTGCACCTTATCGGCTCTAGAGCCTATCGCTACGGTATTTCCCAGCGCTGGCGCCTGCTCTGAACAAGTGCGTTTGTTCTGCGGCTGCGTTGAAACAGCATCAATAGGCGGTATGCACGGTTTGGCGGAGGAAGGCGAAGATATTCTCGTGCATTCGATTTCCAGAGTCGACGCCATGCGCCTACTGGCGGAAAATCGAATCCCTAATGGTCACACTCTGATTGGATTACTGTGGTTACAGCATCATGGCGATGCGCTACGGGAGCGCTGGCGCTAAGGCGCCGGCGGCACTGCTGCAGAATATGTCAGACGAAAACCTCAGCGCAGCCGATAACGCGAAGCCCAGCCTGCTTCGGTCGGGTGCTGTTGTCGGCAGCCTGACAATGACATCGCGGGTCATGGGTCTCGTTCGCGATATTGTGATTGCTCATACCTTCGGTGCTGGTTCCAGCTCAGACGCTTTTTTTGTCGCTTTTAAGGTGCCCAATTTTTTGCGTAGGCTGTTTGCTGAGGGAGCTTTTTCGCAGGCTTTTGTACCCGTGCTGGCTGATTATAAAGCGCAGGGCAGCGTGTTGGCTGTGCAGGCACTGATCAATCGTGTTGCCGGCGTCTTGGGCGGTACGTTGCTGTTTATCACCGGTTTGGCGATTCTAGCTGCGCCGTTAGTTACCAGCCTGTTTGCGCCAGGTTTTATCGACCAGCCCGAAAAATTTCAGCTGACGTCGGGCATGATTCGCATCACGTTCCCTTATTTGATGTTGATCTCTATGACGGGGTTTTGTGGCGCGATTCTCAACAGCTATGGCAGGTTTGCTGTGCCGGCGTTTACACCCGTTCTGCTGAATTTGTGCCTTATTTTTGCTGCGTTAGTCGCAGCCCCTTGGTTTGACCAACCCGTTTTTGCTTTGGCCTGGGGGGTATTTTTTGCTGGTGTAATACAGCTGCTTTTTCAGTTACCCGCTCTGTATCGATTGGATCTGGTGCCTAAACCCTATTGGGATACCAAAGACGAAGGTGTACGCAAAATCTTGAAACTGATGGTGCCTGCGCTTTTCGGTGTTTCTGTTGCTCAGATAAACCTGTTACTGGACACAGTAATAGCCTCGTTCCTGCCCACGGGAAGTGTGTCTTGGCTCTACTTCTCAGATCGTTTGGCAGAACTGCCTCTGGGTGTGTTTGGCATAGCGATAGCCACAGTGATTCTGCCAACCCTATCGGCGCACCGCAATGCCCAGCGCACGGAGCATTTTAGTGGCACACTGGATTGGGCGTTACGTTGCGTATTGCTATTGGGCGTGCCGGCCGCAGTTGCGCTGATTGTTTTGGCTGAGCCCATTCTGACGACGCTCTTCTATTACGGAAAACTAACACTTACTGACATCCACATGTCGAGCTTAAGTATGCGAGCGTACAGTCTGGGCATAGTGGCGTTTATGTTGGTGAAAGTGCTGGCGCCGGGTTTCTATGCACATAAAGACACGAAAACACCCGTGAAAATTGGGGTTATCGCGATGGCTGCCAATATGGTGATGAACGTATTGTTTGTGCTGCCGTTGCTGTACATCTGGAACATAGGTCATGTTGGTCTGGCGCTGGCAACCAGTTTAGCCGCTTATCTCAATGCCGGTCTGTTGTTCCGTGGGCTACGAAAGGCCGAGATCTATAGAATGGGTGGAGGTTGGTCTGTGTTTTTGGTGCGTCTATTTCTGGCGACAGTGGCGATGGCTATCACGCTGATATTCCTCCTGCCCGAAAACGCGCTTTGGAGCGATTGGGGTTGGCAGCGAAGAGGTTGGGAAATTGCGCTGCTCTGTGGCGCGGGTGCATTGGCCTATTTTGTGGTTCACCTCCTACTCGGTACCCGGATGCATCACTTGCGAGGCCCAGCAACCGCCAGATAGCCCATTGGCGGGTTTTCTAGAGGTCTGAGACGATAGGCTAGCAGGGGCAATTTCGCTATACTTCTGGGTTTGAGCAGATCGGGGCGCTCTAGCGCATGGAACTGATTCGCGGGTTGCATAATTTGCGGCCACGACACCACGGCTGCGTCGCTACGATTGGCGCCTTTGATGGCGTGCATCTGGGGCATCAGGCCGTGATAAGCCAGCTGTTGGAGAAATCCAGCGAGTTGGATCTGCCCTCAGTGATCATCGTGTTTGAGCCGCTTCCTCGCGAGTACTTTGCGCCTATGAAAGCGCCCGCGAGAATTATGAGCTTCTGGGAGAAATGCCGGGCACTAGATGCGTTAGGCGTTGACCGGTTGCTGCGCATTCGTTTCAGCGAGCAGTTTAGGGCGATGACTGCCCAGGCGTTCGTGGATGATATTTTTGTGGCTGCGCTAGGCGTTCGCCACGTGGTTTTGGGTGATGATTTTCGCTTTGGTGCTGGCAGAGAAGGTGATTTCTCGTTTGTTGAGGCGCAAGGCGAGCGCCATGGCTTCGATGCAGCTTCTACGGCAACGTTCGCTATTGATGATGACCGTGTCAGCAGCACCCGCATTCGCGAGGCACTGGAGTCAGCAGAGTTTGCAACTGCGGAACGCCTGCTGGGCCGGCCCTATAGTATTTCTGGGCGAGTGATTTACGGCAGGCAGTTGGGCCGAACCATTGGAACACCCACTGCCAATGTAGAGCTGCGTAGGCTGCGAGCGCCACTTTCCGGCGTGTATGTCGTGGAGGTGAGCGGCGCTGGCCTTGAAAGCGTACCTGCGGTGGCGAATGTAGGCGTTAGGCCAACGGTGGATGACAGCATTAAGGCTAACTTGGAAGTTCATCTGCTCGATAGAAACATCGATCTGTACGGGCAGCATATTGAGGTGACGTTCCGCCACAAACTGCGCGATGAAAAGAAGTTCGCTTCGATCGAAGAACTTAAAGACAACATAGCGCTCGATATTGAGCACACCAGAGCCTGGTTTGAACAGGCGAGCAATGAATAGAAAATTATGAGTGATTACAAAGACACCCTGAATCTGCCGCAAACTGCTTTTCCTATGAAGGCGAGCCTTGCACAGCGTGAACCTAAGCGCTTGGCACAATGGCAGGAGATGGGCCTCTACCAAATGATCCGCGAAGCGCGCGCCGGGCAGCCTAAGTTCGTGCTGCACGATGGCCCCCCGTATGCCAATGGTGAGCTTCATCTTGGGCACGCGGTGAACAAAATTCTGAAGGACTTTATTGTTAAATCGAAAACGCTTTCAGGTTTTGATTCTCCCTATATACCGGGTTGGGACTGCCACGGGCTGCCGATTGAGCTCAATGTAGAGAAAAAAGTAGGTAAGCCCGGTGCTAAAGTAACTGCGGCAGAGTTTAGGCAGAAGTGTCGAGATTACGCTGCGCGGCAGGTGGATAACCAGCGTGAAGATTTCAAACGCATGGGCGTCGTTGGCGACTGGGATAATCCGTATCTCACAATGGACTACACGTTCGAAGCCAACATTGTTCGCTCTTTGGGCAAGATTGTAGACAACGGCCACCTGCACAAGGGGTTTAAGCCTGTGCATTGGTGTACAGATTGCGGCTCTGCTCTAGCCGAGGCTGAGGTTGAGTATCAAGACAAAGTGTCTCCGGCCATTGATGTAGCATTTGCAGCCGTGACACCTGCTGCAGTTACCGCTGCCTGTGACGCAAGTTACGATGGCGAGGTTGCTATCGCTATTTGGACAACAACCCCCTGGACCTTACCCGCCAATATGGCGGTTAGCCTGAATGCGCAGCTTGACTATGTGCTACTTGAGGGCAGTGGCCGGGCGATTCTGGTAGCGGCGGATTTGCAGGAATCCTGTGCACAGCGTTTTGGTTTAGATGCACCAACGGTTTTAGGGCGTTGTAAAGGTGAGGCGCTTGAGAACGTATTGTTGAAACATCCTTTCCTCGAGCGCGAAGTACCCGTCATTCTTGGCGATCATGTGACTACCGAAGCCGGTACCGGCTGTGTGCACACAGCGCCAGCGCATGGCCAGGACGATTTTATCGTTGGCCAGCGCTATGGCATCGAAGTGAACAATCCGGTGGGCGGCAATGGCGTGTACCTACCCGATACGGAGCACTTTGCGGGTGTGCATGTTCTGAAAGCCAACGGCGCTGTCATTGATTTACTCAAAGAGCGTGGTGCACTGCTGCTTGCTGAAGATTACGAGCACTCTTACCCGCATTGCTGGCGCCATAAAACGCCCATTATTTTCCGTGCGACACCACAATGGTTTGTCAGCATGGATCAAAAAGGATTGCTGGCGGATGCGGTAAAGGCCGTTGACGGCGTGACCTGGTTGCCCGAATGGGGCAGGGCGCGTATCGACAGCATGTTGGGCAGTAGGCCCGATTGGTGTATCTCCAGGCAGCGTACATGGGGCGTGCCTATTACGTTGTTTGTGCATAAACAAACCGGAGAGCTGCACCCGGATACGCAAGGTTTAATAGAGCAGGCTGCCCTGCGGATCGAAGAGGGCGGTATTAACGCCTGGTTTGAAATGGATGCGGCCGATTTGCTTGGGTCGCAGGCGCAAGACTATGACAAGGTCTCCGATACGCTGGATGTGTGGTTTGACTCCGGTGTTACGCATGCCTGTGTGCTGCGTCAGCGTGAAGAACTCCAATACCCTGCTGACATCTATCTAGAAGGCTCAGATCAGCACCGCGGCTGGTTCCAGTCGTCTTTGCTCACTAGCCTGGCTATTGAAGGTGTGGCGCCTTACAACACTGTGTTAACGCATGGTTTTACAGTCGATGGCGATGGCCGCAAAATGTCAAAATCGATTGGCAATATTATTCCCGCCAAGAAGGCGATGAATGATCAAGGGGCAGATGTTATTCGGTTGTGGGTTGCCGCTACCGATTACCGTGGTGAACTCGCCGTTAGTGATGAAATTTTAAAACGTACGGCTGATTCCTATCGACGCATACGCAACACCGCACGTTTCTTTTTGTCGAACCTGAATGGGTTTGATCCGAATAAAGATGCCGTAGCGTTTGATGACATGCTGTCGTTGGATCGCTGGGTAATCGATCGAGCATCGCGCTTGCAGGACGAGATAGTTGCCGCGTACGAGGGCTATCACTTCCATCAAATCTATCAGAAGCTGCATAACTTCTGCGCGAATGAGCTGAGCGGCTTTTACCTCGATATCATTAAGGATCGGCAGTACACCACTGGCGCGAACAGTCTCGCGAGACGTTCAGCCCAAACAGCGATGTACCATATTGGTGAGGCGCTGGTGCGATGGATGGCACCTATCCTCAGCTTTACGGCGGAGGAGATATGGGAAAATCTGCCCGGGAAGCGCGAGCCTAGTGTGCACATTGCACAGTGGTATCAGCATCTGGCAAACCAACCAGCCGAAGATGCCATGGGTGACGGTTATTGGCAGGAGGTGATTGCCGTACGGAATGCCGTTAACAAAGAAATGGAAGTACAGCGCGGTGCCGGTGCGTTACGGGGTTCCTTGGACGCAACCGTTAACTTGTACTGTAGCGATGAGCTACGGGCGTTGTTGAATGAGCTGGGTGACGAGCTCAGGTTTGTCCTTATTACCTCAGACGCCAGTTTGCATGGTTTTGAAGGTGCGCCTGCCGAGGCGACGGAAACCGATGTGCCCGGGCTTAAGTTGGTGGTAGCCGCCTCAGTGGATGAAAAGTGCGAGCGTTGCTGGCATCGGCGGCCTGAAGTCGGATCTATTGAAGCCCATGGCACGTTGTGTGGGCGCTGTGTCGAAAATATCGACGGGGCTGGGGAGAGTCGCCTCTATGCGTAATGGTGTTGGAGCGATTAAATGGTATCTGCTGGCCGGCGTTGTGGTTTTCTTGGATCAGTACACTAAAGGCCTGGCCACTGAGCATCTTACCTATGCACGGCCCCAAGAAGTCTTCTCATGGTTTAACCTGACCCTGCATCACAACACGGGTGCAGCGTTTAGTTTTTTAGATGATGCTGGCGGTTGGCAGCGCTACTTTTTTAGCATTGTTGCAGCGGGTATTAGTTGTCTGTTGATTGCATGGTTGTTTCTTATGCAGCGAAGTCAGTGGTTGTTAGGCCTTAGCCTGGCGCTCATTTTAGGTGGTGCCATAGGCAACCTCTGGGATCGCGTCGTGCTGGGCTATGTGGTTGACTTTATTTCGGTGCACTATGAACAGCGCTATTTTCCAGCCTTTAATATTGCTGACGCTGCTATTTCGGTGGGCGCTGTGTTGATGTTGCTAGATAGCTTTATCCATCGCGATGAAGCTGCGCAAGGGGAGCCTTCGAAGTAATGACCGACGTGACAATAGGCGAGGGAACTCGCGTGTTTCTAAATTTTTCGGTTGGCTTGGAAGATGGCTCCGAGGTGGATACCAATTTTGGCGGTGATCCGGTGGAGTTTGTAGTCGGCGATGGCAGTTTGCTGCCGGGCTTTGAGCGGCTGCTGTTTGGAATGGTTGCGGGAGAGAGACAGCTGTTTACCGTATCTCCAGAGAATGCGTTCGGGCAACCTAATGAAAACAACATTCAAATTATTCCCCGCGATCATTTTGATTCAGGTGAGGAAGTAAAAGAAGGTATCGTGTTTTCTTTTGCCGATGCCAGCGGTGCGGAATTACCCGGGCTCATTGTTGGGTTCGACGATGTAGAAGTGACGGTCGACTTCAATCATCCACTGGCGGGGCGGTTTATTTTGTTTGATGTTCTTGTACACAGAGTGGAGCCCACCGAGCTGCACTAGTTTTATAGCAAAGACATAGTTGTGTGGGCGCGCAAACGTGGCGAGTGCGCATACCGGGAGAGTAGTGGTCATGGACATTTTATTGGCAAATCCGCGGGGTTTTTGCGCCGGGGTTGATCGCGCTATCGATATCGTGAACCGCGCATTGGAGGTATTTGGCGCGCCTATCTATGTACGTCACGAAGTGGTTCATAACAAGTTTGTGGTAGAAGATCTGCGAGCAAGAGGCGCTGTTTTTGTCGATGAGCTTTCTGAGGTGCCCGATGATTGTATTGTCATTTTTAGTGCGCACGGAGTCTCGCAGACGGTTCAGCAAGAAGCGCGGCAAAGAAAACTCAAAGTGTTCGATGCTACCTGCCCATTGGTGACAAAAGTGCACGTTGAGGTAGCCAGCCACAGTCTGCAGGGTTTGGAGTGTATTTTGATTGGGCATCGTGGCCATCCAGAAGTGGAGGGTACGATGGGGCAGTATGATCATAGTGCCGGTGGTGATATCTATTTAGTAGAAGATGAAGAGCAGGCCGCGCAACTCAAGGTTAGAAACCCGGAAAAGCTGTCTTATGTTACCCAGACAACACTGTCTATGGACGATACGGCACGCGTCATAGAGGCGCTTAGAGCGCGGTTTCCAGCTATTCAGGGTCCGCGAAAAGACGATATCTGCTATGCAACACAAAATCGTCAAGATGCGGTAAAGCAGCTCTCTTCGCAATGTGATTTGATGCTGGTAGTGGGTTCACCAAACAGTTCCAATTCTAATCGGCTCAGAGAGTTGGCCGAGCGAATGGGTACCGAAGCGTATCTCTTGGATGGCGCCGAAGACATAGACCCCAAGTGGCTAGAAGGGAAGACTCGTGTTGGTGTGACAGCTGGTGCTTCTGCCCCTGATATTTTAGTGCGCGAAGTACTCGATGGATTGTGTGCTTTGGGTGCCAACCCTCCGCAGGAAGTGGATGGCCGGCCTGAAAATGTCACGTTCTCACTGCCTCGCGAGTTACGAATCTCTGTCACTAATCTCTAGTCTTCACTGGCTGCACGCCCACTATCTTCAAACGATGCACGCGTCATCGACAATAGACGAGTCGACCCACCTTGACCGCATCATAATGTAGCAAATCTGTTCATACGCTGGCTCTTGAAAATTACTCGCGTACTCTTTGTGCATCCACAGGGAGCCGGCGCAGCGCATGATAGCAATACGAATAGTATTATCCGGGGGGAAACATCCTTCGAAGCCGAGCGCTTGGAGTGGTTTTACCCTCATTGAGATGTTGATCGTGGTGGCCGTCGTTGCTATCGGTTTATCGCTAGCCGCTCCTTCATGGCACGCCCTTGTGCAAAAAAACCAGCTGCGTCAATCCGCCGCGCACCTTTTGGACTCTGTTGTGGCCGCCCGCAGTGAAGCTGTTCTACGGAATTTGCCCGTAACGTTATGTCCTTCTGCAATGCACGAATCAGGCGAGCCGGAGTGTGACGGGCACTATGGCGACGGTTGGATAGTGTTCGCAAATGCGGATAAAGATCGCGAGGTAGATGCCGATGAAGACGAGGTTCTGCATGTCTACCCTCCGCTTCCTTCGAGCATCGGGCTTACTAACAAAGCGGGAACGGCAAATATCTCAGCCGCAATTCACTATCTTCCCGATGGTAGTTCGCGGCGCAACATGACGCTGATGCTGTGTTCGATTAGGTTGCCATCACTCAGTAGCCTTAGTCTGGTACTGAATATTGTAGGCAGGCCTCGTATGCAGGCGGGCTGGGGAGAATGCCCGGAGGTCGTGACATGAATCTTCCAGTAACACGCTCTAATTACTCTCAGGAACACGGCTTTGGAATGGTAGAGCTAATGATAGCGGTGCTGGTTTTTTCGCTCGGCCTGGCGGGAGCGCGTTCTGCTCAGTTTATTGCGATGCAATCCAACTATGAGTCATTGCAGCGTACTCAGGCGAGTATTTTTGCGCTTGAAATGGTTGAACGGATTTTGAGTAATCCAAGCGCTGTAGAGACGTATGTCGAACTGGGTGGGTACTGGGATGGTGGCGAAATGGTCGAGGCTACGGAATGCGCCGTGCAGATTTGCTCTGCTGCGCAGTTAGCTGCGGCAGATGTGCGTCAGTGGCATGCACAAATGTTGGGCTCTTCAACACGGCTCAATAAGCAGTGGGTTGCTAGGCTGCGAGATATCAAAGCCTGTATAGCACGCCTCGGCTGGGTGATTGAGGTGAGGGTGAGTTGGTCGGTAGCCACTGCTCAACCTCTGCCGATGGAGGCCGGCTGCTTGGCTGGTGGTGGTGCAAGCACCGAGAAAAACCGCGCTCAGTTGTTTTATTCGACAGTATTCCCCGCGTGATTTAAGGCGATGAGACTACCAAACGTAAAGGTATCGGCAGAGTTACGCGCAGCTGTTAAAAGTGCTGAAAAGGGGTTCTCTCTTGTTGAATTGGTGATAGCAATGGGGCTAGGAGTCTTTCTCAGCAGTGTAATGGTTTTCTCTTACGTCAACGCCGTGCAGTCTGGCCGTTATGATGAACAAGTGTTGTTTGTTCAGGAGAATGCCCGTTTTGCGCTGCGCTTTCTGTCGCGTGAACTGTCGTTAGCTGGTTATCATGGCGCTTTGGGCGATTTCCATGAAATCGCGGCCCCGCTTTCTGCAACCGATTGCTCGTTTGCTGGCTGGTCGCTGGATCGTTCCCGTCCACTGCAGGTCGTGGACGACTACATAGCAGGGTCCAGTCCAGTAACGGGCGATGCCCAGCTACTGGGTTGCCTGGATTCCTCTTCTATTGAGCCCGCTACTGACTTGTTGACCTTTCGCCGTAGCGCCGCTGTCGCGAGTCTTCGAGATGGCGTGGCTGAACAAGATCTCGTGCGCTCGGCCACCGAAACTTGGTTTTTGCGAGCAGAAAATAATGTCGCACAGCGATGGGAGAAGTCGCGACCACGTGATCTGCCTAGCCTGGCTGCTTCGTCTTCTTCAAGTGTGAGCTATTGGCAAGCCATTGCTCGTATTGTTTTCGTGCGTCCGTTTTCGCAAGTAGAGGGTGATGGGTTGCCCACGCTCTGTATGAAAACACTAGCTGGAACGCTGATGACAACGAGATGTTTAGTAGAGGGTGTAGAAAACATACAGGTTGAGTTCGGTTTAGATACCGATTTCGATGGCGTTCCTAACGTGTATCAATCTGGTCTTGGTCTGTCTGAAATGCACCAGGCGGTGACAGCCCGAATACACCTTCTGGTGCGCAGTGCAGATGCCGTATCGCCCCGCCTAGATGAAAAATCGTACGTGCTGGGTGCTGTCATTGTCCCGCCGCCGCTTGATCGCTATGTTCGGCGAGTATTTAGCGCAACTGTTCAGCTGAAGAATTTGGCCCACGGTCTTGGGTAAGAGACTGACAGTAGCGTCCAATCTGCGGGCGCCTGGTGATATGAGCGGGGTCATACTGCTAATGGCCATGGTGTTCTTGCTGGTGCTGGGCCTTGGCGCTCAACGCTTACTGCATTCCTCCACGGTGGCGATGCGCATGGCTGGGAATTTTCAGGAAAACCAACGCGTGCGCCAAATTGCTCTGAGCTTCGCGCGGGAAGTTGGAGGTGAGGTTGCCAATTTTAATAGGTCTGTTGATGTGGGCCATGTGCAGTGCTTGGTAGCCAGCTCAGCCGAGGGTTGCGATAGCTTTGATTTGACTGCCGTCGCATCCGCATCGCAGTTACCTGCGGGCGCGATTGCGGACGTGCGTGTTACACGCCTTGCGCCACAATACTTGTCAGCGCTTGAGCTAAGGCTGCCTGAAGCGATTGCCTCAAGCTCAGCAGCAGAACGCTATGCCGTTTACGAAATAGAAGCGAGTGTTGCCGGCCCAGGGCAGGATGGAGTATATCGCGCTACTCGCGGGGTAGGGGTGCGCGAACCAGCGGAGTCTAGTGTAAATGATCGTTTTTAAACCACTATTTCTGTTTCTGTCATTTCTTTCATTGTCGCTACTCGTCACAAGTACTGCGGCGCAGGCCGATGAAGTCGATGCCTACTATCGTGCAGTGCGCTCGCATTATGTTCATGTGCTGATGCATGTCGGGAGCTCGGAGGGCGCAAAGCCTCTTTGCACGCTAGGTCTGGATTGCGCGCCGCCATTTATGTCCGAGGCTGCGCTTGCAAGGCTGCACTCTGTGTTTGAAGTCGGAGCTTCCATCACCGAGGCTGCGGTGTTTCGTGCCGTTTTGGATTCCGCGCTATCACACCCCGGTTTGGCGGATGTCAACGTTGCGCTAGTCATTCCAAACCACCACGAGAATGTTTTGTTGAGCGGCGCTTTAGGCGCTGGTGTAGGCACCGGTGGAGGAACGTTTCTGCGGGGCTATCGCAAACCAGCACAGGCGCGCCGAGACATAAGTACCGTGCTAAATAGCATTCCAGCGACGGGTGGCGCTTTTTCACATGCATTTCAGCCACGAGAGAGTTTCCTGGAGTGGCTGCGCTATATTCGAGGAGAAGAGGTCGCACTGGGCACAAACACGCTAGGTAACTTTGGTTCAGACTCGCCTGTTCCTGATTATGACGAGTCGATTATGCAAGGGGGTGTGTATGTTCGCGGTGTTCCAAAACAGGCAATCTGTCCGCGAATGTCTACCTTAGTATTGGCGTTGACACCAGAGAGCTTCGATCACGACCTAGATTCGCAGGTTGAAGATGAGTTCGGTGAGCAGGCAGCGAGCAGTTTCGATGGCATGCTACGCTCTCTTTCATCGCATAGTTTCGATTTGCTCCCCGATCATTCCCAGCGTGTGGTTTTGAATGATGCGCTGATAGTGGGTGCCCAGAGAAATAGCGAAAACACTAGTGCATTGGCTGCAGCGGCAGGCTCCTTACCGCTGTATCTAGACGACCCGCTGGTGTTCGAGGAGGCGTTAACCCAGTGGCTGGTGAGCGCTGTTACCAAGCCTCCCGTTGTTTCCCGGTTGGTGTTTGGCCCTAATTTAGACACTGAGAATGGGCCTCACAGAGATGTGTTTGTCGCGCAGACAGAAGTGGGTTCTGGCATAGCATGGCGCGGTAATATCAAAAAGCTGCGCCTAAAAAATCTAGATGGTCATGACGAGCCGCAAATTGTCGATGCGAACAACGAACCTGCGCTCGTAGAAACGACTACCCAGAACTCGGGTATTCGGTTTGGAGCGCTGTCTCTTTGGTCGGATGCGGGTGAACTGGCAGAAGGTGATGGTGACCACGTGCCTAAAATGGCCGATGGCGGCTTTGTAGCGCGAGGTGGTGCTGGGCAGCAAATTGATTTGGGCCGCACTGTTTACACAGAGTCGCCAGATGATTCCCGTCTGATTCATTTGGATGCCAATATCGCCACAGCAGCTCTGCTGCGGGATTGGCTAAGCCCTTCGGGACAGCTTTCAACTGACGAACTTGTCAGTCTGATTCGCTGGGTAAGAGGAGAGGAATCAGCTGTTACGGATGGGCTGGGTCTTGAGGATAGAGTGGAAAATGAGAGCATTGTTTTGCGGGATTGGGTGCTGGGTGAAGTGCATTCCTCAACTCCAATCGTTTTAAACTATGGCGCAGTTGCCGGCTACAGCAGCGAGAATCCTAACATCAGGATTTTTTATGGCAGCGGAGATGGTGCGTTCCATGCGGTAGAAAATACCACTTCCTTGGGCGCTGAATCTGGTGAAGAGCGCTTTGCCTTTTACCCGTTAGAGTCGCTCAACGCTCAACTGGCACTCAGAGAAAACACAGCAAGCGCTGCGCACAAAAGACACGGTGTAGGCGGCGCAACACAGCTACTTGTGCGAGATATCAACGGCGATGGCAATCTGGAAGCCTCTGAGGGCGATAAGGCTATCGTCTATTTCGGCATGCGGCGGGGCGGGTACAGCTATTACGCGCTAGACGTTAGTGACCCTGACGGCCCGCCGAGACTACTCTGGAAAATAGCGCCAGATACGCACGAAGACTTTAGGCACTTGGGCCTTACTTTTTCCACGCCGGCTGTTTTAAAGCTAGAGCTAAACGGGTCAGTTGTGGATGCGCTTGCTTTTGGCGGCGGCTATAACGGTGGTTGGGCCCCCGATTACGCTGAACGTTTGGGTAAAGACCTTAGTCCTGCAGATGATTTGAAGGGCAATGCATTGTTTATCGTTGATGCGCTGTCTGGAAAACTGATCTGGAAGGCAGTAAAAGGCATTACCGGCGAAAGGTCGGTAAATCGGTACGAGCATGCCGCGTTGGTAGACAGCGTAGCGGCGCCTCCTGTACCGCTCTTAGATGCGCAGGGATTGGCTACGCGGCTATATTTTGGAGATACCGGTGGTGGCGTTTGGCGCGTTGATCTTCGAGGGAGCAAGGCCGCTGCCGATAGATCTGATCCGTCTGGGTGGATGATAACCAAACTGGCGGATTTGGGCTCAGATGCGCTGGAATCTGGCGGCTCTGCAGAAGATGATCGCCGTTTTTTCCAAGCGGTGGATATAGTGCGCTCCGTGGATTCCTTCGGGCCCTTTGACGGTGTTTTGATCGCCAGCGGTGATACAGCGCACCCCAAGGCACTTCAGCCACAGGATTATTTGTTTTATATCAAGGATCGGTACGTGGATGCCGGCAGCGCAGCAGTGAGAGCGGAGAATGACATTGCTCGCCCGCTAGGGCGGTTCACTACTGACGACTTACCCTCGGCGGCGCAGTGTCCCGAAAGTGCGGCTCCGGGTGACGAGCTTGATGGCTTCTGTCATGCGGACTCAACATTGTTTGGGTGGAAGTTAGCGCTATCAGGCCCTGGCGAGAAGGCGGCTAGCCCGCCAGTGCTGGACGGCGGTCGAATCTTTTTCTCCACCTATTTGCCCGGCAATGTAACGCCCTGCTCGGGGGATATTGGAAGCGGTAGGCTCTATGCGGTTGGCTTGAAACGCGCTCAACCTGTTGCTGGATCTACGCGTTTCTATGATTTGGGCTCGGGTATCCCAGATGCCGTTCAAGCACTGGATGACATGCTGTTCGTGCCCGGGCCGTCTATTGATCCCTCGATACTTCTACCAGGGGCCACTGGCCAAGGCGGTGCTGAGCAGACCGATGCCGTCAGAAGGACCCACTTCATACCCAGTCGGGCGAAGCCGCTGGTGGATTTGTATTGGACGGAGTCAGGCATTGACTCCTGAAAAGCGCATTTTGTTTGGCTTAGGGCGAAAAGGGGTTGGTGGTTCCAGGGGAATGACTTTAGTCGAGCTTTTGATAGTGACGAGTATTGTCGGGTTGTTTCTATTTATGGCCTTGCCGCAGTATACCTCGCATGTGCTTAGCGCTAATCGCCGTGTAGGCGTTGCAGAGTTGCTGACGCTGCGAACATTTCAGGAGCGATTTTATGCGCAGCAAAGACGCTACGCGCTTGATTTTGTTGAGTTGGGTTACTCCGATGAGTTGTACGCGATAAATCAAATTGGCGAACCTGTCTCACTCGATAACCCCAGGCGCATTTATCGCATTTTATTGTCAACGCAAGACTCGGGCTTCACCTTGAACGCCATACCGCAACTGCTGCAGGCAAAAGACACCCTGTGCCGCACACTGAGCATTGATGCCCGCGGCGTTCGTCGAAGTTCGGGAGAGGGCGATACCACGCAGTGTTGGTAATTACCCTGGCACTAATTAATCGTCTAACCCAAGTTTTTTGAGCCGATAGCGCAAGCTTCGAAAGCTGATGCCGAGCACTTTTGCCGTTGCCGTTTTATTCCAGCGGCTTTCTTCCAATGCCTCGCTCAAAATCTTGCGCTCTATGTTTTCCAGATAGGCTTCCATGTCACCCTTGGCGTTGGCTAGATGCGCTGTTGAATCTGCATGGCTGCTGCCGGAGTTAGACTGCTCGTTCGTCCCGGCCGAACCGGTATCGAGTACAGCGCTGGGTGGTGATGCGACCGTCGATGAAAACTGTAGATCATCGGCGGTGATGGTTTCACCATCAGAGAGGGCGAAGGCGCGCTCAAGTATGTTTTCTAACTCTCGAACGTTGCCAGGGAAAGTGTGTTGCGATAATGCCTTAAGTGCACTTTCGTCTACTTCAGCATTTTCAGCTCCCTCACTGGAAGAAATACGCTGTAGCAAGGTGGCGGTTAATGCCGGTAGATCCTCAAGTCGCTCGCGCAAACTCGGCACGAGCACGTCGATTACATTGATGCGATAGAAAAGGTCTTTCCGAAACCTGCCAGCCTCTACCTCCCGCGCCAAATCTTTGTGTGTTGCACTCAGTAGTCGAATGTCAGTAGGTTGCTCGTCACTTGCACCCACAGGGCGTACAGATTTTTCTTGTATGGCTCGCAGCAGTTTCACTTGTAGCGTGAGTGGTAAATCGGCGACTTCGTCGAGAAAAAGTGTGCCGCCTGACGCCGCCTGAAATAGGCCGACTTTGTCTTGGCTAGCACCAGTAAAACTGCCCTGTAAGTGTCCAAACAGCTCACTTTCCATGAGTTCGGGAGGTATCGCGCCGCAGTTAACCGCTACGAATGGGCCAGAGGCTCTGGCACCGTTGTTGTGTATTAGCCGCGCCACCACTTCCTTACCACTGCCGGATTCGCCATGAATATGCACCGGCGCCTGGCTCCTGGCCAGTTTGGAAATCTGTTTACGCAACGTTTGTATCGCGGGCGCTGAACCAATCATTTCTTCGTCTACTACGCCCTCAGCTCGGCTCACGTCATCATCGAGCTGTAGGGCGTTGCTGACCAGGTTTCTTAACGTCTCAAGCTCGATGGGCTTGCTAATAAAGTCAAAGGCGCCTGCCTTCAGTGCTGATATGGCAGCTTCTACGCTGCCATGCGCGGTGATCATCGCCACCGGAATATGCGAGAATTCCTGCGCTATGTATTCGACCAGTGAAATGCCGTTGCCATCCGGCAGCCGCATGTCTGTTAGGCACAAGTCGGGGCCAACTGAAGCAACAAGTGCTCTTGCTTCTTCTAGCGTTGCCGCGCTGTGAGTCTCTAAGCCCATTCGGCTGAGGGTGATATCCAGCAGTTCTCGGATATCAGGCTCATCATCGACAATTAATACACTTTGTGCGCTCATTTATAGTGCTCGTTGATTCATAGCAATGCGGAAACAGCTTTCTCCGGAGGCCGTAGGGCGATAGTTTAAATCAGCGTTGTTGATCTCGCATAGTTCCCTACAAAGATACAACCCCATTCCGCTGCCTTCCTCCAGCGTGGTATAGAAGGGTTCAAATAGTTTCGAAAGCTCTGCTTCAGGAACGCCGGGGCCGCTATCCAAAATATCGACTAAACATTGATGTGTAGAAAAATCCAGCTCCACTTCAATGCGGGCGGTTTTTTTCCCAGTTTTCATTTTGCTATGGCGCAAGCCATTGTCCAACAAATTGGTAAACACGCGTTGTAGGTTTTCGGGATCAAACTCGATTAAGAGTTCCTTGTAATCACATTTAATGGTGATTTCAGCTGCCCGGTTCAGCCCGGCAAGATACTCTCCCACAAACTCTGTGAGCCAGGGCTGCAGTTGTATGTACTCTGGTTTTGGGGGTTCGCGCCGAGAAATCTGCATAACACTTTCGACTATTTGATTCACGCGGTCGCAGTGATGCTGAATTATTTCCGCCATACGGCTGTCGTCGCTACTGAGCTTCTCTGATTCCTGAAGTAACTGAGCCGCGTGGCTAATCGCGCCAAGGGGGTTGCGAATTTCGTGTGCGATGCTCGCTGTCAGCCGCCCAAGAGAGTTGAGCTTCAGTGACTGGGCGTATTGCGTAACCGGCGTATAGTCTTCAACGAACACCAGTGCCTCGCGGTTTGCATTGGTTTGTAACTCGCGGAAGTTTGCAATGACAGGTGGAGCCCCCTCCATCACAGAGAATGGCTTTGCGCGATGAACGCCATTGACCTTCCACTGTTCATATTGCTCGGCCAGCGCGTCACAGTAGTCACTTAAGCTACGGCCCTGCTCAACTGCCGCCGGCCGCTCAGGTGCCAGTAGGCCAATGGCAGATTTGTTCATTATTCTTACGATGCCATCGTCGTCTACCAGCAGAATGCCTGTTTGCATGTGCTGCACGATTTGTTCGTTGAGGCGCTGCAGTGTGTAGAGATCGCTGGCTCTATTGCGAGCCAGTTCTTCAGCGCGGCCTAGCCGGTGAGCAATGGGTTGCACGAGCAATGCGACACCGAAAATTAGAAGACCTAGCAAGCCAGCGGGAAACAGGTGGCTGGTGTCGAGTACGTCCTGCAACATTAGCCAGCCCGTATCGAGCAGGATGGCCAGTACGCTCAATGCGGCAATAAGTGTGGCCAAGGTGCGGTTGGTGATCAGCACGGCACTCGCGGCAACAGTGATCACTAAAAGTACTGGTAGCCCGCTAATCATTCCGCCACTGCTATCTGAGAGCAATGTGATCGCGACAATATCGACCAGAAACACCAGCAACATAAGCTGCTGGCTATCGTTAAACCGACTAGACAAAGGCCCGACTAGTGGCACGCTAGTAGCGAGATAGGCGAGTGCCACCATCGTATAGAGTGTTGGGTTAAGCGAACCCACTAACGCGCGCGTGTTCGGGCTGACCAGCATGATGAGCAAAACAATGGATAGCAGAGAGCGATAGCCAACATAAACGCGAAACAGTGCGAGATTTTGTTGGCTGCTACCTGTTGCTTCAGGTTGGGTAAGAATGGCTGGGCGATTCACCGGTGACTTGCCTGCCTGACACTCGTTGCTAGTTGTTATCCGAGCAGTGTAACAGGCATTTGCCTGTCAGGGAGAGCATGGTCACTAAAGGCTGGGGCGGTTATCAAATTGTGGCGCAACCGGAGGATCAAACAAGCCAAACGATGCGCGGTTAAGCCATGACCGTTGTGAGACCTCATTGTTGAAATCGCCCACGAACTGGCCGTTATCATCTACTGAGGGGTGCTCTGGATAGTTCAATGCCAGCACGTCGATGGAATCCTGTGCTAGCTCTTTCATACCAAGTAGCAGGTAGCCCTGTGCCATGATGGCTAGTGCATCTGCAACTGCCGGCGTGCGCTGAAAATTCTCCACCACATACCGACCGCGGTTTGCTGCAGCCAAGTATGCTCCGCGGCGCAAGTAGTAATTAGCGACTTCAATTTCACTTCGGCCCAACAGATTGCGTAAGGCCACCATGCGCGCCTTGGCATCTGCCGCGTATGGGCTGTCTGGAAAGCGCGAAAGCAGCTGTGAAAACTCGGCGAAGGCTTCTTTGGCCTGGGATGTGTCGCGTTTTGTTTGATCTGTGGGTAAGAACCGGGCAAAGATATCCTCATTGCCGGTGTAGGCTGCCAAGCCTTTCATATAGAAAGCATAGTCAACACTGGGGTGCTGCGGATGCAGCCGGATAAAGCGGTCAGCAGCTTCTACCGCTGCTTCGTGTTCGTATGCATTGTAGTGCGCGTAGATCAACTCTAACTGAGCCTGCTCAGCGAACTTTCCAAAGGGGTAGCGCGACTCCAGCAGCTGCAGGCTTTTTACCGCAAGATCGAAGTTCCCATTGCGTATATAGCGCTGTGCTTCCGTATACATTTGCTCCTCGCCGCTATCAGCAGCAATATCGGGTTGTTCGTCATTGCCAGAGCAAGCGGCGAGCGTCACGCCAAGAGTGATGCCAAGTAGCAGGTAAAAAAACCGATGTATTAGCGTTTTCAAAGCGTATTCCAGGTTGGTCGTTGGGTGCGTGGTATCATCTGCGCAATTGCGCTGCAGCGGTATTTAACCACAGCCTTCCCAGTGCATAAAGCCGGTGTATCAGTGGGTATGCATACCGGTCTGTAAATAGGAATCGCAATGGGCGAAATAGTTCAACTTAACGCGGTGGTGCCCGACGATATGGGCGGGCAGCGGCTCGATCAGGTAGCGGCACATCTGTTTCCCGATTATTCGCGATCGCGTCTGCAAACATGGATTAAACGCGGAGAACTGCTGGTGGAGGGGCAAAGCCGTCGGCCTCGCGACAAGGTAGCAGAGGGCGAATCGCTAAGCGTCAATGCCCAGCTCGAAGATGAGGTGTCCTGGCGGCCGCAGACTCTAGCGCTTGACATCATTTACGAGGACGAAAGCGTGATTGTCCTCAATAAGCCCGCGGGTCTGGTGGTACATCCTGCCGCCGGACATCACGATGGCACGTTGGTCAACGCGCTCCTAGCCTATGCATCTGAGCTGGCACAATTGCCCAGAGGCGGCATCGTGCACCGGCTGGATATGGATACGTCTGGCATTATGGTGGTTGCGCGCACGCTTTCTGCTCACCATCACCTGGTTGATCAACTTCAGGAAAGAACCGTCAAACGGGAGTATACGGCGGTCTGTATTGGCACCATGACAGGCGGCGGCACCGTTGATGCGCCTATGGGCAGGCACCCCAAACAGCGCAAGAAAATGGCGGTATTGGAGGTGGGCGGAAAGCCGGCTATTACCCACTATCGTATCGCTAAACGGTTTGGCCATCACACCCAGGTGGCGGTCAGCCTGGAGACTGGCCGTACCCACCAGATTCGAGTGCATATGGCGCATCGTCATCGCCCATTGGTGGGTGACAAGACATACGGAGGCCGGCCAAGACTCCCAAAAGGTGCCTCGCAAGCGCTGATTTCAGCATTGCGGGAGTTTCCTCGGCAAGCACTGCATGCACACAGTCTGGGGTTTCTGCACCCGGCATCCGGCGAGCCAGTGCAGTTTGATTGCCCCCTACCGCAGGATCTACAGGGCTTACTTGATGTTCTTGAGCGAGAGGACCCTTAATCAGTCGATGAATAACATCAGCGGCGAGAAACCTGAATTAATCTTCCCAGATTGGCCGGCGCCAGATTGTATTACCGCCGCTGTCACCACGCGCGTGGGAGGCTGTAGCGCGCCCCCCTATGCAAGTTTTAACCTGGGCCACCATGTAGAGGACTCAGCCGACGCAGTATCTGCCAATAGAAATATTCTGTTGCGGCACTTGGGAGGAATAACATCTTTGCATTGGCTGGAGCAGGTGCATGGCACGGTGGCGGTTGAGGCAGGTGTTGCAGCAAAAGGCGCGGCGGCAGATGCACAGTGGAGCCGTACTCCAGGGGTGGGATGTGCCGTTCTCACGGCAGACTGTTTACCGGTTCTCTTTTGTTCATCACAGGGCGAGGCAGTGGCAGCGGCGCATGCTGGTTGGCGCGGTTTAGAAGCAGGTGTACTCGAAAACACGGTTAAGCAGATGAACACGGCAACGGAATCTATCCTTGCGTGGATGGGGCCGGCAATTGGTCCTGCGGCATTTGAGGTTGGTTGTGACGTGTATGATCGCTTTGTAGAGTCTGCGTCCCAGCCCGTTAAAGAAGCCACAGCGGCGTGTTTTACCCCCAGGGCTGGCATGCCGGAAAAATACCTTGCAGATCTCTACGCGCTTGCGACATTGCGGCTGCAATCGGTTGGGGTAGCGCAGATATTTGGCGGGGGAGAATGCACCTATTCCACTGCTTCTCGTTTCTTCTCCTATCGTAGAGATACAGTTACCGGGCGCATGGCGAGCGTGATCGGTATTCGTGCTGATTGAACGTTGTTCCCATACTTGAAATAGGGTCATTCGCCCCCATCTAAGCAGTCATAGAGAGATGCCAGCATACCTAGGGCATTTATGAGGAGATTGCTTCATGCGAATGGATAAACTGACAAATCAGCTCCAGCTTGGGCTCGCCGATGCGCAGTCTATTGCGGTTGGTAAAGATCACAATTTTATCGAGCCGGTTCACCTGCTCAGTGCATTACTTGATCAGCAGGGTGGTTCAGCCAAGCCTTTACTGCAACGTGCAGGGGCGGATGTTCCAGGGCTGGTCAGTTCGGTTGCCTGGGCAGTAGATGCGCTACCGACGGTGAGCGGCACGAGTGGCGACGTGCACATGTCGCCGGACCTTGGCCGAATTTTGAACGTCACTGACAAACTCGCTCAACAGCACGGTGACGCCTACCTATCATCAGAGCTAGTCTTGCTCGCAATGCTTGAGAGCGAGTCTTCCGTTGGCAAGCTGCTCAAAGACAGTGGTCTCAAAGCGCTTGATCTTAAAGCGGCCGTTGACGACGTTCGTGGAGGTGAGTCCGTAGACAAACCCGAAGCTGAAGAATCCAGACAGGCGTTGGAAAAGTACACGGTAGACCTTACCGAGCGAGCGGAACAGGGCAAGTTAGATCCGGTGATCGGCCGGGATGACGAAATCCGTCGCACTATTCAGGTGTTGCAGCGCCGCTCTAAGAACAACCCCGTACTGATTGGTGAGCCCGGCGTGGGTAAGACGGCGATCATCGAAGGGCTTGCACAGCGTGTTGTGAATGGTGAGGTACCCGAGAGCATGCGCGACAAGCGTGTGTTGTCGTTGGATCTTGGGTCGTTGCTGGCGGGCGCCAAATTTCGCGGCGATTTTGAGGAGCGGTTGAAATCTGTTTTGAATGAGCTGTCTAAGCAGGAAGGCAGAATTATTTTGTTCATCGATGAGCTGCACACAATGGTGGGTGCCGGTAAGGCCGAAGGCTCAATGGATGCAGGCAACATGCTCAAGCCTGCTCTGGCGCGTGGTGAATTACATTGTGTTGGTGCCACAACATTAAACGAGTATCGACAGCACGTAGAAAAAGATGCCGCCCTTGAAAGGCGGTTTCAAAAAGTATTAGTAGAAGAACCGAATGAAGAAGACACCATAGCAATTTTGCGTGGTTTGAAAGAGCGTTACGAGGTTCACCACGGCGTTGACATTACAGACAGTGCCATTATTGCAGCGGCTAAGCTTTCGCAGCGTTACATCACGGATAGGCAGTTACCCGACAAGGCGATTGATCTTGTTGATGAGGCAGCTAGCCGTATTCGTATGGAAATCGACTCCAAGCCAGAGTCGATGGATAAACTTGAGCGCCGCCTAATTCAGTTAAAAATTGAACGGGAGGCGGTAAAAAAAGACGATGATGAGGCGGCGCTGAAGCAGTTGGAGCTGTTGGCCGGCGAGATCGAAAAAACGCAGCGTGAATTTTCAGATCTGGAGGAAATCTGGAAGGCTGAGAAGGCGTCTGTTCAAGGCGCTGCGCAGATCAAGAGTGAGCTTGAGCAGGCTAAACTGGATCTCGAAGCTGCTCGTCGTGCAGGTGATTTAACGCGGATGTCTGAACTTCAGTACGGCCGTATGCCTGAACTTGAGAAACAGCTAGCAATCGCGCATGAAACAGAGGCAAGTGAAACTGTGTTGCTTCGTAACAAAGTCACTGACGAAGAGATAGCGGAAGTTGTTTCGCGTTGGACCGGAATACCGGTCAACAAGATGATGGAAGGTGAGCGCGATAAGCTGTTACGTATGGAGAGCTTCCTACATGAGCGTGTCGTTGGCCAGGAAGAGGCGATTACCGCTGTATCCAATGCGGTGAGACGCTCCCGCGCCGGTCTTTCCGATCCGAAACGGCCCAATGGTTCTTTTTTGTTTCTTGGCCCAACGGGTGTTGGTAAAACAGAGCTGTGTAAAGCGTTGGCTGATTTCCTCTTCGACAGTGAAGACGCCATGGTGCGCGTTGATATGTCTGAATTTATGGAAAAGCACTCAGTGGCGCGGTTAATTGGCGCGCCTCCGGGTTACGTTGGCTACGAAGAGGGCGGCTATCTCACAGAGGCGATTCGCCGCAGGCCATACTCACTGTTGCTGTTGGATGAAGTCGAAAAAGCGCACCCTGATGTCTTCAATATATTGCTGCAGGTGCTCGAAGATGGGCGCCTCACCGACGGTCAGGGCCGCACGGTCGATTTTCGTAATACAGTGATAGTCATGACGTCAAACCTTGGGTCAGACTTAATTCAGGAAATGGGCGAGCAGGGTGATTACGGTGCTATGAAGAGCGCAGTGATGAATGTTGTTGGTTCGCATTTCAGGCCTGAGTTTATCAACCGGATCGACGAGTCTGTGGTGTTTCACTCTCTCGTAAAGTCGCAAATACGCGGTATCTGTGAGATTCAGCTGCAGGGGCTTGAGGCGCGGTTGGCACAGAGAGAATTGGCGCTCGAAATCAGTGATGCCTTTTTGGATCGCTTGGTTGAGGTTGGCTTTGACCCTGTCTATGGAGCGCGTCCGTTGAAACGGGCGATTGTGCAGGAGTTGGAGAACCCGTTAGCGCAGCAAATTCTGGCAGGTGATTTCCCGCCTGGCGCGACAGTGCAGGTTGATGTCGTAGACGGAGAGGTTGCGTTTTCTTCGGCGTGAACCAGCCGGGTTTAAAGTGATAGCGCGAGCCCGGTTTATCGGGCTCGTTGCTTAGCGTAAAACCAGCGTTAAAAGAGCGATGCTGTTCAGGTTTTTCGCGTTACTCGCAATGTATCTTGATATTGTCTTTCGCCCGTTTTTTCTGCAGCTCTTTCTCTTCCGGCCCGATGTAAACCATTTCACCGGCTTCGTTACGCATCTTAATTCGTGGTGCTGTATTAAGTGTTTGCAGGTTGTCTTTTGCTCGGGCGCAAAATTCGGGGTTCTTCTTTATTTTCGGCTTTTCTTCCTCCACTGCCTCAAAGTCGTTGCCAGCAGACGGTTCTACTTCGCGAGGAACCGCACCTTCCTCTGCTTCGACTGGTCGTTTAAAGCTGGAGCCAGTTGATACTACTTCGTAATCGATACCCTTTGGTGGTGGGCGATCACTGAGCATTGGAAATCCGCGCTCGTTAATCCAGCGGTAATAGACCTCTTGGGCGACGGATGATGGCGCGCCGGTAAATATGACGGTGCAAAGTGCGATGATTAGGGGGCGCATCAGAGCACGTGGGTGCAGTACACGTTTCAAGGCCGTATCTCTCCGATTTAGGCTAGTCTGAGGCCAAAATACTCCGAATAGATGGGTGTGGCAATTGGTCAAAATTACGCTTGAACCACTGCCCAGAGTTGACAAAAACTGCTTGCACACCAACAATATAGGCGTCTTACAAGTGGCAACGGCTAACGTCGAGTACCCTCGGCCTCTGGTCCACCATTCTAATGCGATTATTTAGGATGGCTGTTTGTGAGTCCCGTATTCAGCTTGCGCCTCACCGGGCAAGCTGAGGGCCAGACACTGCGCTACCCCGCAGGGCGACCGACACACTGCTTTTTCCGTGATTGTCATTCCCTCAAGGTGCGTTCCTTGGGGTGGTTTTATTGACTCCCGGGGGCTGCAATCGACACTGTCGATGCGGCCATGAAGTGTGTCTAGCGTATTGGGGGTGGCGTGGCATAGCGAGTACCGGTTCCTGGTGCCGTTTCTGCAGCGTTCACACAGTATTGTATTTGTAACTTCAAATGTCCGGCGAGGGTTACGCGTCTAGGGCTTTGAAAGTGGAGATTTATTGTGGAATTGTTATCTGGCGGTGAAATGATCGCCCGCGCATTGGAAGACGAAGGCGTCGAGTACATCTTCGGTTACCCTGGTGGCGCGGTATTACATATATATGATGCCCTGTTTAAAGACTGCAAAGTGCCTCACGTGCTGGTGCGTCATGAGCAGGCGGCGACGCACGCGGCTGATGGTTACGCGCGGGCAACCGGTAAGCCTGGCGTTGTTCTCGTCACATCTGGCCCGGGCGCTACCAATGCTATTACCGGTATTGCCACGGCTTACATGGATTCGATTCCTATGGTGGTCCTCTCAGGTCAGGTGCAAAGTCACCTGATTGGTGAAGACGCCTTTCAGGAAACTGACATGGTCGGCATCTCTCGTCCCATCGTGAAGCACAGCTTTATGGTGAAGAAGACGGAAGATCTGCCGGGAATGTTGAAAAAGGCGTTTCATATTGCTTCCAGCGGCCGGCCCGGCCCCGTTGTGATTGATATTCCCAAAGATCTCACGCGCCCGGATGCTACTTACGAATACGCTTACCCAGATGCTGTGAAGATGCGTTCGTATTCTCCAGCACAGCGTGGCCACACCGGCCAAATCAAAAAAGCGGCCAAGATGTTGTTGGCAGCCAAGCGGCCAATGATCTATGCCGGCGGTGGTGTAATTTTAGGCGAAGGCAGTGATCTGCTAACAAAGTTGGCGCACACGCTTAATTATCCGGTAACGAATACGCTGATGGGTTTGGGAGCCTTTCCCGGCACCGACAAGCAGTTTCTGGGCATGCTCGGAATGCATGGTTTTTATGAAGCGAACATGGCCATGCATCATAGCGATTGCATTTTGGCTGTCGGTGCACGCTTTGACGATCGTGTAACCAACACCGTCGATAAATTTTGCCCCGGTGCAAAGATCATTCATATCGATGTTGATCCAGCGTCAATCTCGAAAACGGTGATGGCGGATATTCCGATCGTGGGGCCTGTACAGACGGTACTGACTGAAATGCTCACGCAAGTTGAGCTACTAAGGGAGAAGGACGCCTCGCTGCCTGATGCCGATGCATTGCAACGTTGGTGGGATCAGATTGAAGCTTGGCGCTCAGAGCAAGGCTTGATGACGGGCCGGCGCTATGCGCAGAGTGAGCACATCATGCCGCAGCAGGTGATACAGAGTTTGTATCGAGCGACGAATGGCGATGCCTATGTGACGTCCGATGTGGGTCAGCATCAGATGTTTGCTGCGCAGTATTATCCTTTTGACAAGCCGCGCCGTTGGATCAACTCAGGTGGCCTGGGCACAATGGGTTTTGGTCTTCCCTCAGCCATGGGTGTGCAGTTGGCGTTCCCTGATATGCAGGTTGCCTGCGTAACTGGAGAGGGCAGTATTCAAATGAATATTCAGGAGCTTTCTACCTGTACGCAGTACAACACGCCGATCAAGATTATCAATCTGCGCAACAACTATTTGGGTATGGTAAAGCAGTGGCAGGACATGCAGTACGAAGGTCGTTATGCCATGAGCACCTACGAAGATTCGCTGCCAGATTTCGTCAAACTCACCGAGGCTTACGGACACGTGGGTATGCAGATCACTCAGCTGGCGGATTTGGATGCGGCGATGGACGAAGCCTTTGCCATGAAAGATAGGCTAGTGTTCATGGATATCTTTATTGATCCGATGGAGCATGTATACCCTATGCACATAGCTCCCAACGGCTCAATGAAAGATATGTGGCTTAGCAAGAACGAGAGGACTTAACATGCGACGCATTATTTCAATGTTAATGGAAAACGAGCCCGGTGCTCTGTCGCGTGTTGTTGGTTTGTTCTCGCAGCGCGGCTACAACATCGAAACGCTTAACGTGGCAGCCACTGATGATCCTACCCTGTCGCGGCTAACGCTCACTACGCAAGGGAGTGATTTGCGTATCGAGCAAATTACCAAGCAGCTAAACAAGTTGGTTGATGTCGTGAAACTGGTTGATCTTACTGAAGGCGCGCATATTGAACGTGATCTGATGCTGATCAAGGTTCGTGCATCGGGTGCTACGCGTGATGAGGTAAAGCGCACTACCGATATCTTTAGAGGGCAGATAGTGGATGTTGGCCCTAGTGTGTATACGATTCAGCTAGTAGGCACCAGTGACAAGCTGGATGCGTTTGTTGCTGCCATTCCCAATGCTGATGTTTTAGAGGTTGTGCGTTCAGGTGTTGCGGGGATTTCTCGAGGTGAGAAGGTGTTAAGCCTCTAGATTTTTTCAGTACGTTTGCAACTAAAAAAGGGGGCTTACGCCCCCTTTTTTAGTTGCTGTATTTAGTCTGGGTTCAGACGATGCGCTTCATAGCCGTCATGTGGCCACGTAAAGTCTTGCCAACTTTTTCAACGGGGTGTGATCTGATGGCTTCGTTGATGGCAATCAGCTCCATGTTATCAACGCCGTTATCGCCTTCGATACCCTTGCCAATGACGTCAGTGTCTATTTTGCTCATGAAGTCTTCGAGCAGTGGTCGACAGGCATGGTCAAACAGATAGCAGCCGTATTCAGCGGTATCGGAGATCACAACGTTCATCTCGTACAGTTTCTTACGAGCAATCGTATTGGCAATGAGCGGTGTCTCATGCAACGACTCATAATAAGCAGACTCATCGATGATGCCGGCTGCAACCATGGTCTCAAAAGCCAGCTCAACACCCGCCTTAACCATCGCAACCATCAAAATACCGTGGTCATAGTATTCTTGTTCCGCAATCTCTTGGCTGGTGTTGTCTGATTTTTCAAAAGCAGTTTCTGCAGTGGCTGCGCGCCACTTGTGCAGATTGGCATCGTCAGCTGCCCAGTCTTCCATCATGGTCTTGGAGAAGTGCCCCGTCATGATGTCGTCTTGATGCTTTTCGTAAAGAGAACGCATGATGTCTTTCAATTCTGTGGCTAAGTGAAAAGCGCGTACTTTTGCAGGGTTTGAAAGCCGATCCATCATGTTGGTGATGCCGCCGTGCTTTAGCCCTTCGGTAATCGTTTCCCAGCCGTATTGAATAAGCTTGGACGCGTACTGTGCATCAATGCCTTTCTCAACCATTTTGTTGAAGCAGAGAATCGAGCCGGTTTGCAGCATTCCACACAGAATGGTTTGCTCGCCCATTAGGTCAGACTTCACTTCGGCGATGAAGGATGATTGCAGTACGCCTGCGCGATGACCGCCTGTGCCTGCTGCGTAGGCTTTGGCAAGTTCTAGTCCATCGCCATTCGGATCGTTCTCTGTATGCACGGCGATAAGTGTTGGCACACCAAAGCCACGCTTGTATTCCTCGCGCACTTCTGTGCCAGGGCACTTGGGCGCTACCATGATGACCGTGAGGTCGTCGCGAATCTGCATGCCTTCTTCGACGATATTGAAGCCGTGTGAGTAAGCCAGACAGGCGTCCTTTTTCATCATTGGCATGATTTCAGTGACCACCTGGGTATGCTGCTTATCGGGCGTCAGGTTAAGTACCATGTCTGCGGTTGGGATTAGCTCGTCGTAGGTGCCTACCGTAAAACCATTTTCCGTGGCATTTTTCCAAGACTGGCGTTTTTCGCTAATCGCGCTCTCACGCAGTGTGTAAGAGACATCCAGACCGCTGTCTCGCAAGTTGAGGCCCTGATTCAACCCCTGGGCTCCACAGCCAACGATGACCATTTTCTTGCCGCGAATTTTTTCAACGCCGTCTGCAAACTCTGACGAATCCATAAAACGACATTTGCCCAATTGCTCAAGCTGCAGGCGCAGCGGAAGTGTATTGAAGTAATTTTGACCCATTGTGTTGGCTCCAGGTTTTCGGGGGAGGCAGTAACATACGCCAACTAATTACTTGCGTAAAACGCTATATCGTTAATACTGTGTTGCGTAATTCGCAATATGGGTGGGGTTTTGGATAATCGATCGCTAACGGTCTTTATATCGGTGGCTGAAACCCTCAATTTCAGTCGCTCGGCTGATGCTTTGCATATGAGCGTTTCGGCGGTGAGTCGAACAATCTCGCGGCTCGAGGATGAGCTGGGGCAGCCATTGTTTGAACGCGACAAGCGGCGCGTAGTACTGACGGCTGCGGGTGTAGAGTTTCGTCGGTACGCCCGCGATTCGGTGGCTCAGTGGCAGCAGGTACTGCGCAAAATCGGCAGCGAAGGTGAACTGGCAGGTGAGGTGAGTCTTTTCTGTTCAGTGACAGCGAGCTACAGCGTATTGGCGCCTATTCTGGAAAGCTTCCGAAATACCCACCCTGCAGTAGAAATCATGTTGCATACCGGTGATCAGGCAGATGGGGTCGGTCGTATTTTGGACGGGCAGGATGATTTGGCTGTTAGCGGCCAGCCAGAGCAAATACCAGCGCGTATGGAGTTTCTGCCTCTGCTGGAGTCGCCTCTGGAGTTTTGGATGCCAACTGCTGACTGTGCGGTGCGGCGGGCTGTGCTTGAGGCCAGAAACGGCAATGGGTTAGCGAATTGGCAGAACGTGCCGTTAATCGTGCCAGAACGCGGTGTGACCAAGGAAGCGTTAGATCGCTGGTTTGTTGCTAAGGGGATTCGGCCTCGTATCTATGCGCAGGTCGCTGGCCATGAAGCCATTGTTGCGATGGTTGCATTGGGCCTGGGCGTGGGTGTCGCGCCCGAACTCGTTGTGGAGGCCGGCGCCATGTCGTCGCAGGTGGAAGGCCTTGGAGTGAAAGAGGGGCTTCCGCCGCTAACTATTGGGTTGTGCGCGCTAGGCCAGCGTCTGGCGAGCCCGCTAGTGAGGTCGGTGTGGGATGTTGCAGCGCAGACCTATACCCGTCCTGTTTGATACTATGGCGGGGACATCCGTCGTGGCATCGCTCGTAATCGATTTTGTAAGCAACTGTTTGGATAGATAAATGGAAGACAAGAAAAAGCAGAACGCTCGGCCAGAGCGGCCCTCAGCCGAAGAAGTGGCTGCAAGGGCAAGTGCGGGCGTGACGCAGACTCTCGATCGACTCGTAGATGAGCATGAAGAGGAGGTGTCCGAGAATGGCACAACAGTGCGTAAGCAGGGCATCTATCTACTCCCTAATCTGTTTACAACAGGGGCTCTGTTTGCCGGCTTTTACGCCATTATTGCTGCAATGCGCGGCGATTTTGAGGCGGCCCCAATCGCTATTTTCTTCGCCATGGTGCTGGATGGCTTAGACGGTCGAATAGCTCGAATGACCAACACTTCGAGCAAATTTGGCGAGGAATACGACAGCCTTTCCGATATGGTTTCTTTTGGCGTTGCTCCTGCTCTGGTTGTGTTTGCCTGGGGTCTTGGTGATTTGGGCAAATTTGGTTGGAGCGCTGCTTTTATTTTCGTTGCCTGCGCCGCGCTGCGACTGGCGCGCTTCAACACTCAGATTGAAACAACTGACAAAAACTACTTCACTGGTTTGGCCAGCCCTGCCGCAGCAGCCATCATCGCCAGCACAGTGTGGTTGTGTAACGATATAGGGTTGGTAGGGGCCGGATTGCCCTACGAGCTTTCTGTCATAGTGGCGATACTGACCGCAACGATCGGATTTTTGATGATCGCCAACTTTCCCTACTACAGTTTCAAAGGGATTGATTTTCGCCGTAGGGTGCCCTTTGTCATGATGATCGCTATGGTGCTTGTGTTTGGGTTAATCACGCTCAACCCGCCCACGGTATTTTTGGTCAGCTCTCTTCTTTACGCATTGTCTGGCCCCATACAGCTGATTATGAAAGGCCGGCAGTAAATCTGTGTGCGCTGTTGTGTGGTGAGGAACCAATTGCCGTTTTGTGGCTCTGACTACGCATAGCAAATAAGTGGAATCAACATTATGGCCAGCCGTTTTTCTTACCCGAGCATTGCCTCTTCGGAAATAACGCCAGAATCTGTGTATCTGAACAGGCGATCTTTTATGCAGGGAGCAGGGCTTGCCGCTGTGCCCGCCTTAACCGGGGCTTCGCTGATAGCGCCCTCGGCATCTGCTGCGCAAAAAACCGGGGGCAAGCCATTGAAGTTCACGCCAGCAAAAGCAGGTGATGGTGGCTTTTATACTGACGAAACGAAAAACTCGATCGACGATATCAAGTCCTACTGTAACTTTTACGAATTCGGCACGGATAAAGGTGACCCTGCTCGTTACGCGCACGAGATGTCGGTAGACCCCTGGTCATTAGAGGTGGTGGGCGAGGTTGATAAACCTGGCAAACTTAACCTTGAAGACATTCTTACGTCCTTCGATCTTCAGGAGCGCGTGTATCGGCTGCGCTGTGTAGAGGCTTGGTCAATGGTTGTGCCCTGGGTTGGTTTCACGCTGGCAGATTTATTACAGCGCTTTGAACCCAACAGCAAAGCTAAATACGTTGCGTTTGAAACGCTGTATTCGCGTAAGGAAATGCGCGGTACGCGTTCGCTCACCAGTATCATCGACTGGCCGTATCGCGAAGGGCTGCGCATGGACGAAGCCATGAACCCGCTGACGATCATGGCAGTGGGTCTGTACGGCAAAACGTTGCCGAACCAAAATGGCGCCCCGATACGTTTGGTTGTCCCGTGGAAGTACGGGTTTAAGAGTATTAAATCGGTGGTGCGTATACGCCTCACTGATAAAAAGCCGAAGACCAGCTGGGAGATGCTGGCACCCAGAGAGTATGGTTTTTTTGCCAACGTTAACCCAGACGTAGACCATCCGCGCTGGAGTCAGGCCTCAGAGCGTCGCTTACCTTCGTCTCTCTTTAGGCCCAACAGGATGGCGACCCGAATGTTCAATGGCTACGAGGAACAAGTAGCGCATCTTTACAAAGGGATGGATCTGGCACGGTTTTACTGAGCATGGAGCGTTTTACACGGGTTTCGGTTTTCGTTCTGGCATTCCTCCCCTTTGCTGTTTTGGCGTATGGGGCCGTGGCCAACACGCTCGGGCCAGATCCGGCAGAGCGAGTGATGCATGTAACAGGCGAGTGGTCGCTGCGTATGCTGGTTCTCACGCTGCTCATGTCTCCCTTGCGCTCTTGGACAGGTAAAGCGGTCTTTTTTAAACTGCGCCGTATGCTCGGTCTTTATGCGTTCTTCTATGCCACGATGCACCTTGTCTCATTTTTGCAGTTCTTCACTGGGTGGAGCAGCAGCACGCTTTTGGAAGAGCTCATAGAGCGGCCTTATATCACCGCCGGATTTGCAGGCTGGTTAATGATGCTGCCGCTTGCAGCAACCTCTACTCGCAGCATGCAACGCAGATTAGGTCGAAGTTGGTTAACTTTGCATCGCTTGATCTATCCTGGAGCGATTGCAGCGTGCCTGCATCTTATCTGGCAAGCGCGTTCCGATATCGGTGAGGCGCTGGTTTACAGCGTCGTGGTCGCTTTGCTTCTCGTTTGGCGGCTTCGTAGAAGGCGGCGAAAAAGCGCGAAAGTTTCTGCAGAAACGGCGTAGCTTTTCTTCTCTCATCGTCCCCGTTTTGGGCGTTATTTGCTCGCCAAATTCGGCTGGTAAAAAAACCCATGAATTAATTTTCAAAAGGCCTTGTGCGCGAAGGGCCGATGCGTATAATGCGCGGCTCGGCTGAGGGATGCCCCTCACCGTTTTCTGCGTCCGAGCGACGTCAGAAGTTATTTAACAAGACGATGAAGACAGATGTGTGGGCACTTGTTGGGGGAATAGTCACGACTATTCAGACACAACAAGTGACTCATTAATTCATTAGTAATTTTTGAATTTCGAATTGTGTCTGAGCCTTAGATTTGAAGGTTGAAGTGGGGTTAACCACGTAAGCCTTCCCTCGGGAAGACATTGGTTGAAGTAGCAGGAGCGGCTTGCCGTCTCCTGCCTGACGACAGTCGATGTCCGATTGAGGTAAAACATTATTAAACTGAAGAGTTTGATCATGGCTCAGATTGAACGCTGGCGGCAGGCCTAACACATGCAAGTCGAGCGAGAAAGCACTTCGGTGCGAGTACAGCGGCGGACGGGTGAGTAACGC
>JBGCFE010000106.1:0-28101 GCA_045106775.1 Halioglobus sp. | reverse complement strand
CCGCAATGCAGCTCAAACCCGGCATGTTCATCGCAGAACTAGACCGACCTTGGCTTGAAACCCCCTTTGCACTCCAGGGCTTCGTCGTACGTTCCAATGACGAAGTACTGTACGTTGCCGACCATGTCGATTTTGTTTACGTCGACGCAGAGTACACCGGTCAGGAAATCCCCATGGAGCTAGCGGTTGCTCCGACAACCTCAGACTTTAAAGACAGGTTGCGCTTAGACGAAGAGTTTCAAAGAGCACGCGTCTCTTTTGAAAGTGCAGCCAACACGCTAGACCGCGTATTCAATGCAATACGCTCTGGCGAAGCAACCGATATGAAACTTGTGCAAGAAGCAGTTAACCCGCTCATCGAAGGCGTATTTCGAAACCAGGAAGCGGTAGCCGCACTGGTACGCCTGAAAGAAAGCGGAGAGTACCGCTATCATCATGGCGTTGCTATGGCCGTCTGGGCCGCCATACTTGGACGTCACATTGGGCTGCACCAGCAGGAGCTTGAGAAATTGGCTGTGGGTTGCGCGATGTGCGACATAGGAATGACTCAGCTGCCTCCCGAACTGCTTGATCAAGCTGAAAATCTCGACGAAAAACAGCTTCGGATTATTCGTGCCCACCCAAAAATGGGCGCCGAAATGGTCGCTAAATCTGACGATGCCGATATGGAAGTGCTTGCCATCATTGAAAACCATCATGAAAGAGCAGATGGCTCGGGTTATCCGATGGGAATCGAAGGCGCAGCAATTCCATTGCTAGCGCGTATTGCCGGCATTGTAGATGCCTACGATGCAATGATAACGCCAAGGCCTTATGCACCTGCAAGAACTTCACACGAAGCCGTTCAAGAACTTCTCGATTTTAAGGGCTCCAAATTTCAGGATGCACTGATAGAGCAGTTTATCCAGGCGATTGGTCTCTTCCCTACCGGCACCATGGTAGAGCTAAACACCGGTGAAGTGGCTATCACACTCAAGCAAAATTCAACGCGCCGGCTCAAGCCAGAAATTGTCATTGTCCTCGATGCACACAAAGAAAAGCTAGACGTGCTCAAACCCGTTGATTTAGCGAACCAGCAAATCGCCAATGAAGGAGAGCGTTGGATTACACGAGAATTGCTCGCCGGCACTTATGGCATCAGCAGCGAGGAGTACTTCATCTAATGGCCACCGAAGGAAAAAGCTATCTCGGGCTAGTAGAGCTGCGCGATGACGATATTAATGCGCATATCTATTCTGAGCCTGCCCGGCAGGCGGCTTTAGATGAGTTTGAAGATCGACTAAAAAACTGGGTTCGGCCTAAAGATCAATGCCGTGCACTGAAAAACCGCAAGGTATGCGTTGTGCTACAAGACATGTCTACCGTGTCAGAGCTGGAACTCGCGGCAGCTCAACTAGAGCGCGCCTTTAGAGAACCCCACGAACATCTTGGCAGGCAGCTATCTCTCTCTGTTTCAGTGGGCTTTACAGCCTTTGAAAACCGAAAGACAGATATGACGATTCCGTTGCAGCAAGCCGATCTTGCACTGCGACAGGCAAAACGCTCAGAAAATTTGTTCGAACTCTACCAGCCTAAAAATGTGCAGAGCGAGCAGAACGAAGCAAAATTGATAAGAGCTATCGAAGACGGCCTGCAACGTGGTGAATTTCAGCTTTACTACCAACCCAAAGTTCACGCCGGATACCGAACGCTTGTGGGCGCCGAAGCACTGATACGCTGGCATAGAGGGTTCGACAAAGTCATCTCACCCAACGCATTTATCGATTTGGCTGAAAGAAACGAGGTCATAAAGCCGCTTACCTGGTGGGCCATTAAATCTGCGGTGGCTACACTCGCGCGGTGGCCCAGCGAAATGACAATTGCAGTGAATCTCTCACCTGCGCTGCTACTGAGTGACGATGTTGTGAGCGTGGTGCGAGATGCGCTGGATATCTATGGTGTTGAGGCTTCGCGGCTCTCTCTGGAAGTCACTGAAAAGATTATGGTCGACAACCAGGAACGCATGATTCGCCAATTAGCCAAATTGAAAAAGATGGGTGTCAGAATTTCGTTAGATGATTTTGGTACTGGATTTTCGTCGCTGGCATACTTTCGCGATTTGCCGGTAAACGAAATTAAAATCGATCAGAACTTTGTTTTAAACATGCTGAAATCGAAAAGAGATATGGCGATCGTCAAAGCGGTTATCGATCTTGCGCATAACTTTTCAATGAAGGTAGTGGCTGAGGGAGTAGAAGACAAAGCCATTGCCGATAAGCTAACAGAAATGCGCTGCGATATTTTACAAGGCTACTTTTTCGATAAGCCGCTGCGAATAGACTTATTCGAAACACAGTATCGGATGCGCACCTAAGCCATTTGCTACCAAAACCCCGGCGCTTTCGCGCCGAGGCAATTAATGCTAGCTACCAGTCATACGACAACTCAACACCATAGGTTCGCGGCAAGTTATAAACTGCGCCGGCTGTTTCCGTCACATCCACTAACGGTGTACCACCGATAATGAAGCGCTCATCGCTTAGGTTATTGCCATAGGCAGTCACGCGCCAGTTTTCATCGGGTGAAATCCACGTAAGCCTGGCATTAACAGACTCCTGATCAACCAGATAAACACCGGAGAGGCAGCTGGCCCGGTCAAAACAGTTGTCGACATTAGTCCGGTAAGACCAGCTTACCAATGGAATAACTCTGCCAAACTCGCTCTCCCAGTTGTACTGTACCGCGAGGTAATAAATTTCCTCAGGCAGACGCGGCAGGTTTTCATCAGAGCGATCAATCTCGCAGTTATCTACCGTACCTTGCCCTACAGGAATGCGTGTACAGCCATCAGGCACAGGCCCCTCGCTCGATGCCAAAATTCGCCCATCGTTGTATTCGTCGATCTCACCTTCGTTAATCGTAATATTGGCAGTGATCTGCAGGTTCTCAATGGGCAGTATGGTCGCTTCAATTTCAAGACCAGCAATTGACGATGAATCTGCATTGATCAAAGCCCCTGCGATACGCCCGGTATCAGGGTTGATCTGAACGGTCGTTAACTGGCGATCCTCATAGTCTGTGTAGAACAGCGCTGTATTCAGGCGCAGCTTGTTGTCCCAGGCATCCATCTTTAATCCGATTTCGTAGTTGATCACCTGCTCAGGTTCATACTCATAGATTTGACGTGTCGCAACATCTACCGTGTCTGAGATACCACCGGACAAGAAACCGTTGGAGACGGTGGCGTAAGCAGTACCTAGATCGACGAAGCCAACATCGGCAAAGGTGTATTGCAGGCTGATCATCGGCGTGATTTCAGAGTCATCCAGCTTCAGCGATTGATCAGCCAGCGGGTCGAGCTGCCCCGGGTTGTCTGGATCTTCACCAATAACAAACGCGTGATTCGGATTAAAACTGTCTGGGCCATCGGGGAAGGTGTAAAAGCTGGCGATGGGAAACGCAGTCGCATTGCCATTAAGAGACAACGTTGCTACATCAGGCACCCTGAAGGAGCGCTGTAACTCACGCTCTTCCCAGGTGTAACGCACACCCAAAGTTAAACGCCAATTATCGTTAAAGCTCCAGTCGCCCTGGCTGAACACAGAGGCCGAGGAATTTTTGGCCGTCAACACATCGGACTGATTCAAGTAAAAGGCGAGGTTGGGGCTACCCAGTGAATTGAAGAATGGGCCTGAGGGCGAAGACCTCGCACCAGCATCCGTCTCTTCGGTGAAACCAAAGGCGCCAAACACATACTCGAGCCTGTCATCAAAAGCCGTGCCAGAGAACTGAAACTCCTGACTGAATGCAGTTGTCTCACGCAACTCGGTACCCGTGCCGCCATAGTTGGTTCTATCCAGCAGCGGAATACCAATAGCATCCAGCTCATCTACCTGCCCTGCTTCGGTATTACGCCAGGAGGTAATGCTCTTGAAATTAATGTCGTCCGAAAGATCCCAATCGGCCGTCAACGCCAGCGTGTTCACTTCTGCTTCATAGATATTGGGATTTGAATTAGCCGTTGTTCTGTCTATGCCCAGTGCTTCGCTTTCTTCACACCATTCGCGGATCGTTTTCCCTGTGGATGGAACGATGATGTTTGGATCTTGCAAGGCAGCCTGCCAGCCTGCACCCTCAATGCCATCGACCACTTGACAGTTTTGACCCCGCGCTGCCTGATCAACTTTGTTGTAGTTGTAGTTCAAATCAAAAATAAGATCATCGTCGGCGACCCAGCGCAATTGCGCCTGCGCGCCGGAGCGATCCACATCGTTAAACTCAACACCATCGAGCTGCCCGGGAAAACCAGTAGAGACGGACTTAACATAGCCATCGCGCGTTGAGCTAAACAGTGAAAAACGCGACATGAGTACATCGTCTACCAAAGGAATATTGAGCGTGAGCTTGCCGTCAAGCTGATCAAAGTTACCAATGCGAACCTGTGCGTTACCCTCATACTCTTCGTTGGGCTTGTTGGTGGTGTACAAAATGGCGCCACCGGTGGTGTTCTTGCCAAACAGTGTGCCCTGAGGGCCACGCAAAACCTGCACGCTCTGCACGTCCACATTATCCAAGATGGTACCGTCAGCCCTGGAGGCATAAACCCCGTCGACATAAATACCAACACCCGAGTCGTAGTTAACGCCAATGTTTCTTTGGCCAACACCACGGATAAATGCGTTGCCAGAACCGGTCGTTCCGTTACCTGTATTCAAATCGACATTGGGTACCACCTGAGTCAGATCGGCAATATTGGTCATGCCCAGCTGCTCCAATGCTTCGCCGCTCAGGGCGGTAACCGCCAAAGGAGTCTCCTGTAGAGATTCCTCTCGTTTACGCGCTGTCACCACCACTTCTTCCAATACCAGCTGAGCGTGACTCAGCTGCGGAACCAGGCCGAGGGGGGCCATAGAGAGTGCGGCGCATAACGCTCTGGAAATAGTTCGTTGCTTTAACATTAGTAACTCCGGGTAGCGGGTTTTCTTTTATAATCATTAGAGTAAGGCACATACTGGCAGAAACGCAGGTGCTTTCCCTTGTATCTCTTTGAGAATAGCAGAGAAGTCCAATATTTTTTACCCGACTAACCCAATTGTAGCCATTCGCAAATATCGGCTACCCACCTGACAGCAGCAGAGGGCGTTAACTTGTCACATGGTCGGATTCTGCTAGTGTTATAAGCAATTGGTGCGCTTCTGGGTCAGCTAAGGTGAACAAATGACGGATAAAATTACACAGACTAACTTAGACCGCAGAGGGTTTCTGAGGATTAGCGCGCTGGGAAGCGGTGCAGCAGTGTTTGCTGGCACTGGAATGCTCAGTGGCTGCGACCCGGTCGGGTTACTGCCTCCCGATGCCAATGGCATCAGAGTACCCCCGCTATTCACCGCGCGGGTCGTCGCGATCACCGGTGAAGAAGTCGCAGATACCGGGTATACATGGCATTTGTGGCCCGATGGCGGCGGCTGTTTCGCCCTGCCCGGCGGTGGTTGGTCGTATGTGTCGAACTCGGAGTGGTTCTTCACTGGCCCCACAGGCGCGGGAGCGAGCTATATTGAATTCGCGGCTGATGGCTCCATTGTCGGCGCGGGGCGCACGTTGACGGGAACCCTGCGTAACTGCTCGGGTGGTATCACCCCTTGGGGCACATGGCTGAGTTGCGAAGAGGTGCCCACAGGCTCTGTGTGGGAGTGTGATCCAACCGGGGCGGTGCCGGCGGTGAAACTCGCCGGTATGGGTCAATTCAATCACGAAGCTGCGGCCTGTCATCCGATTGAACAAGTGGTGTACTTAACGGAAGATCGATCCGATGGAGGCTTGTATCGATTCGTGCCCACCCAATGGGGCGATCTGAGCAGCGGAGTACTCGAAGTGCTCACCGAGCCGGAACCTGGCGAGCTGGTATGGGCGCAAGTGCCCAACCCATCAGGCAACCCCATAGAAACCAAAGATCAGGTGCCCGACACCAAACGATTTGATGGCGGCGAGGGTATCGATCTCTCGGGAAACAATGTCGTCTTTACCACCAAAGGGGACAATCGGGTTTGGTCTTACAACCCGACGGAGAATAGTCTCACCATCGTCTATGACGCGGCGACGGCTGTTAACGGGGTGCTCTCCGGTGTCGACAACATTGAAACGTCAGATCAGGGTGTCATGTACGTTTGTGAAGATGGCGGCGATATGGAGATAGTGCTGGTACGCGAAGATGGCTCCACGTTCCCCGTTATGCAGATTGTCGATAACGGCGGGTCAGAGATTTGCGGGGCTGCTTTTGACCCATCTGGCACCAGAATGTACTTTAGCGACCAACGTGGCCCGGGCAGAACCATCGAAATCACCGGCCCTTGGGAAATTTTCACAGAACCGGGGCTCTTGGACTTGTAGGATATAGTGCGTTACAACGATTTTGGTAAGTAGACAGTCAGTGCTCCGAAACACCCCTGCAGCATTACCCTTCTACACCTCTTTACAAACTACGGCGCAAGGATCTCCGTAATGGCTTTACGCGACGAGCTCAGGAAAGAAGTTGCTGACATAAAGTCAAAGCAGCAACTCGAGGGTGAGCAGCGAGAAGCCGACCGGGCGTTTTTCCAACAAAACCTGCTACCGGCTATGCGTGAGGCTCACGCCTACTTCTCAGAGGTGGTCGCCAACTTACAGATCATTTCACCCAAGGTAATGCCAACCTACCCATTAAACCCACTGTCAGATGCGGGTGTGGTGCTGCGACAATGTGATTACAAGTATCGTGTAGATGATGGCAAATCCCCCAGTGAAATCGATATTCTTTGTCAGGCCGTGCTGGACAGGCCGGTGGATTTCTATGTAGAAACCAAGGAGCGAGCCGAAAAACATACCGCGCTGCTGGACGCCTACGACTTTGCGCACAACAGAAAAAACTTTCTCGACAAACACTTCAACATAAAGGGCTCGACCTTTTTTCTCGAAGGCCCAATGCACGTGCACTTTCGTATTTCTGCCAGCACGCCTCATCGCTGCCTGTACATCGATTTTAGAAATTTAGGTGAACAAAAAAGCAAACGTTACAAGTTTTCACAAGAGGATTTTACTGAAGCATTTTTTGATCGGCTAACCAATGTACTACTACGCAAAGAAAATTATTTGGTAACGCCCAAGGTAAAAGATGTAGAGCGGGATCAGCTGCGTCGTCAGCTCGACGTAGAGAAACAAAAAAATGCGCAGGACCTGGCAGAAGGTATGGCGCTGCAGAAAAGAAGAAAACAGGAAGAGAAGGACGCACTACTTCGTAATAGAACCAAACGCGCGGTAGCCGAGGGCTCCCGGACCTTGTTTCAACGCGCAAAAGACAGTGTCTCACAAGCCAAAGAACTTATCCGCCCGAACAAAGATGCGCCGGAAAAACAAGACGAGTAACAACGCATTGAGGCACGACACCACAAATCGCCACTCTATCTCCACTCCATCTCCACTGGTATGCTATCTTAGCTAGCTTGGGCTTCACCCCCAATTTTTAGAATCATGTTTTAAAACCAATGTTTAACCCTATTTCTTACTCTGTAAAACATCAGGAGTTTTATTATGTATAGCCACATAATGGTCGGCGCTAACAGCATCGATGAATCCAAAACATTCTACGATGCCGTATTGGGGGCCTTAGGCGTAGCGCCGGGCACTATCGATGATCAAGGCCGCGTATTTTACATCACAGATACTGGAATCTTTTCGATTACCGTTCCAATCAACGGCGAACCCGCCAGCGGCGGAAATGGCAGCACCATCGGCTTTGCAGTTGCAGATCCAGCCGCAGGAGACGCATGGCACGCAGCCGGGGTCGCCAATGGCGGCGAAACCTGTGAGGATCCACCGGGTATACGCGAAGGCGCATCAGGAAAAATGTATCTGGCATATTTGCGCGATCCCGCTGGCAACAAAATCTGCGCCTTGAAACGCATGTAGCAGGCATTGCAATCTGTTAAGTGCCCAGAGGTTGACAGTGCTTCTAGATCACGCCATAAGCGCTGGCGGCCTTAGGGTTCCCGCATTACAGTTCTAGTAAGGCGCCTTCATCGAATCTATTGCCGGATCTTGCGAACCTGCTGTATCACCGGGCGGGTTAAACGCGGCCAACAAAAACGATGTAGCAATAACAATGGCTGCTGTTCCCAGCAGCCAATTTCTAACATTATTCATCGTCTTTTCCGAGCGACAACGCCAGCCCCTTAACCTTCGCTCTAGCGACCCAACGCACCACGATTGACTCCGAAGGAAGCACTTCAACCAAGCCCTCATTAGCATTGCACTGCGCCAAGCGCTTGCGTAGTGTCGTGCCATTAGTAGCGGCAAGTGCCACCACAGTATCCACTCCCACACTACGCAGCAGGGGCGCATAGCGCTGCCCAACACCCTCAATATCCGCTATCTCTGTCTCTAAATTCATAACCGTCACACTCACCCATTCACCGCATTAGTGTGGCTACCGAAGACAAAGGTCGCCAGCGGCTCGTGTAAAGTGTTTGTAAAAGGAAATCGGAGAGGTCTTCAGGCGAGCGGAAGTCTCAGTAGAAAACTGCTACCTCCAGAATCGTTATTCACTGCCTGAACCGTTCCGCGGTGAGCTTCCGTCACCGCCTGCACAAAGCGCAAGCCTAGCCCCGCACCACTGCGTGCGTGAGTGCCCTGCTGGAATTGTTCGAAAATTCTCTTTACATCTTTAGGGTCAATCCCGGGGCCATAGTCACGCACTGTGAACAGCGCACAATCTCCGTCTCGCGACAAACCAAGCTCAATCTGAGCGCCATCATCGCTATGTTTGATAGCGTTATCGAGTAAATTGATAAGGACGCGCTCCACAAGATCACGACTACAATTGAGCCAAAGCTCGTCATCCGTTACTTTGTAGTTCAACACAATGTCCCGCGATTTAGCGAAGTGATAGAGCTGCGCTACCGCATTATCTAACAGGGACTGCGCGTCACATTCATCAACACGCACTGGGCCTGTTTGCTCTAGCTTAGCGAGCTGAATAAAGTTTTCTGCGTAAGACAAATTGGCCTGAATGTATTTTTCTATTTCACGCAGAAGCGCCGGATCGGTTCTTACATCGGTCGCATCGCGGGCACTCTCGATGAGTGCCAGCACAGAAGTAAGAGGCGCGCGTAAATCATGGGATAGAAAATTGAGTGCTTCGGCTCTTCTTTTTTCACTCCGCTTTAGCGCCGATACATCTGTTAAACCGATAAGAACCAGAGGCCGGGTTGGGCCAATCACATCTCCCCGCAAAAGCAGATCTCTGCCGCTAGAAACCGCGGTACCCTCACAATCAAACTGACCCCCTGTTTCCGCCAGAGTTGCAAGAAGCTCTGTCAATTGTTGAGAATTTGGCAACTCTATACCCGCCAGTACTTCATTCAAAATCTCAGAATCTGCACCATCCAATACTTGCCGTGCCTCATCATTGATCAGCAGTATTTTTCCTGATAACTCAGAAAGAATGACGCCAGACGTCAACTGTTCAAGCGTACCTCTCACCAACTCATGATTGTGGCGGGCTTCGCGGTAGGCATCATCTAATTGGGCTAGAATTTGGTCCACCGGATCAGGGCTGTTTGCTGCCGAAGAAATTTGAACGCGTTGCGGTAAAAAACCCTCGCTGTTTTCACGTGTTAGCGCAGCCAATTGGCCCTGAATGAAATCCATAGCGGTTGCCAGACGTAGCCAGTTCCACAAGGGGTAGGCGAACAAAAGCGTCAGCAATATCGGCGCTGGTGATATCCAGAGTTGCAAGTATCTGAGTGTCAAAAAGGAAATCAGTAACAGCACAAATACTGTACCAATCACCGTCATGAGTAATGCACCAGGTGCAAGGCGAGTGATCACGAACAAAAAAAGTGCAACACCTACCAGAGAAAACAGGGCAACCGGTTGGGCTGATGCCGGCCGCATGAGTTCGCCCTCCCGCAACCCTGCGAATATGTTGGCGTTAATTTCTACACCGGGAATCTGCCCAAGCGAAGTCGTAATGTTATCGACGTGGCCTGCAGCGGTCGCACCTACAAAGACTATTTTGTCACGAAGCTCCTGAGGGTCGTAACGCCCCTTCATCACATCGACATAAGGGATTTGCTTCACAGACCCCGAAGCGCCCATAAAGGGCACCAGGTTTGCATTGCTACGAATAATTGCACTGGGATTAGGGTTTGCCAAAACGGCCTCGTCAGACACACCCGGCAGTGATGGAAAATCTATTCCAGTAACACCCGCCAAGGCAACGGCAAAGTGACGCCAGCGTGGCTCACCGACACCCTCTGCCAAGTAGACACCGCGAGCTACTCCATCGTTATCTACTTCAATATGTACATGGCCCAGGGCAGCCGCTGCATCAGCCAGTATAGGTATAGGGCCTATCTCCATAAGGGGCCCGCCAGGCGCAACGCGACCAATAAATACAGGTAATACCACTGACCCATGCGCACGCATAGCATCGGCCAAGAGCTCGTCGACTTCGGGATAATCCAGATACGGCTCGGCAAACAGCATGTCGATGGCGACGGCGCGGGTCTGCGCCTTAGTGAGTTCGCGAAGCAATTGAACGTGATTTTCTCTTGGCCAGGGCCAGCGACCAAGCTCAGCAAGACTACTTTCGTCTACGCCAACGATAAGGATATCAGCCGCTCGCGGGATAGGCGCTGCTTCATTAAAAAAATCGTAGATAACCCGATCTAACGGCCGTACGCCTGAAAAGAAATACAGAGCCGCACACACAACACCACCCAGCACTGCCAGGAGCAGGCGACCATAAAAGAGTTCTATCGGTATTTTCACGTGGGCAGCGCAGCCCTTACTAGATCATCACGCCAATGGCAAAAATTACCCAGAGAATCACATCAAGGAAACTCTCAGTGTCTTCTTCAGGCTCAACAACACACAGTGACACGTCACTTTCCAGACCATTGAAACCATCTGCATCGATGGCCCGGGCAATCAGCTGATAACACCCTGGCTCAAGCGCTTCGTAAACAGCCTCTGGTTTAGTGGTTTGCGTACTGGATAAAAAAGCGCCAGATTCAAGATACAAATCCAGATGCCACTGTGCAGCCAGTGGGTCACTCTCCCACCTTAAGCGAATCGGTAATGAAGCGGCTATTTCGCTGGATGCAAAGGCGGGTGGGTCGAGCAGCTTTCTTGGAGAACCCAAAGGCTCTCCCTTCGCCGCTAGTAACCCAAATCCAGCGGGTACATCTTTCTCTGCTTCGGCCTGTATTACCACTAAACCACTGAGCACTTCACTGCGGGTCGATTCTCGCATGTCGGCAGAAACACGATAGCGCGTGCCCCGCACAGCAGCAATAGCAGAAGGTGTATGCACTTCAAAACGGGAGCGCGAGCCGGGCGTAACACGAATTTCGACATTACCTTTGTCTAAGCGTAAACGCGTCACTTTAGCCGCATTACTACCCACACCAATATCTGTTAACTCTAAAACACTATTGGGCCGAATAAAAATCTCACTGTAATCTCCAAGCGCAATTTTGGCTGTGCCTCCGACGGTGGTAATAACACTACCGAGCATCAACTGCTCACCCTTAACCAGCGGAATAGGGTTGCTGCCATCCTGCTCCTGGTAACGAACCTCACCTGCAACATGAAGTACTTCACCAACAACAGGCAATGCCACCAACCAATGCACAGGGATTCGAATTTCCGAACCCGGCTCAATGCTCTGCCCTTTAGCGATACCGTTGTACTCGCTAAGCTCCTGCCAGCATCCACGCTTGGACGTATACTCTAAACAAATATCCCAAAGTGAATCACCGGGCTGTGCTTCATAAACCCAATCCTGTGCCTGTGCACCACCCGCAGTGATCAAAGCAAACAGGAAGAAAAACGATATCTGTAGCGTTCGTAGCTTCATAAGGCTTCCAGACGATACCCATGACGGTAAACGGTTCTAATGCTGTAACCCATTGTAGGGCCTATTTGTAACAACTTTCGTAGCCTACTGATGTGCATATCTACAGTACGGGTATCCAATTGCGCATCAACGCCCCAGACTTCGCGAAGAAGAAATTCACGTGACAACAATTTTCCGCAATTTGAAAAAAGGCACAGGGCGAGTTTAAATTCTGTCGGCGTTAACTTTACTTCTTCGCCATTTAGAAACGCCTGACAATTCTCCACATCTAATCGAACCGGCCCTAGCTCAACGATCTCAGGACGCTCGTTACCACTGCGGCGCCAAAGTGCATCCAAGCGCGCTAGCAGCTCGGCACGGCGTAAGGGCTTTATGAGATAATCGTCTGCGCCGGTCGCAAGCCCGCGCACAATATCCTCTTCATTGTCTTTTGCAGTGGCGAAGATAACAGGCCCATCAAAACCCATTTTTTCCCTCACTTTCGCAAGAATATCAATGCCTTCGCAATCGGGGAGCTGCCAATCCAGTATTAGCATGTCCCAGGACTCTGCCGCCAAACGTGTTACAAAACTGTCTCCGTTATCACAGTGCGCCACCTCGTAACCCGCCTCCTGCAGCCAACCTGACAGTAACTGCGCCTGCGGTAATTCATCTTCCAGAAGACCAATAGAGATAGCTGACATAACGGGCGACATCCTTACCTGCAATTAATACGAGTACTTATTCACTTATTGTACGCGGTTGGCCGTAGCCGCGAGCGCCCTCCTGACTAATATTACACGTTCATTACAATTTTGGCTGCAGTCGGCTATATTACCGCCGGAAAGTTCGGAGGCCGCCTAATCGGACGAGTACTTTAAGGCGCTAATCTAAGCTAGCCATTGTAAGAGTTCTGTAATATGCACCTCGCAGACCTCGCACACGCCGCCAAGAAAAGGCTAAATGGCCACCGTCGACGCAACGGCGTCCCTTGCAACAACCAAAAATTAGATAATCGGAGACAACCATGAAGACAATCCCCTCACTATTAGCAGTGGCGACCTCGCTTGCGATACTCGGTGGCTGTGCCTCTACCGACGGCACAATGACTGACGATTCAGCACTGCGTTCAAAGCTCAGCAAAGCAGAAGCTCGCGCTGACCAAAATGAAGCAGAGGCCCGGCGCCTGCGCACGCAGCTCGCCGGTGTTAACGAAGGCAGCGACGGCGCAATGATGTCTAGCGATCTGTTGCCACCCAACGCACAACCTGGCCACTGTTACGCGCGCGTACTTATTCCAGCTCAATATCAAATGGGCACTGAAACCGTACTTGCTCGTGCCGCTAGCGAACGCATCGAAGTTATTCCCGCGCAATACGAGTTTGTTGAAGAGACAGTTTTGGTACAGGAAGAATCAACCAAGCTGGAAGTTATTCCTGCTACCTACACAACAGTCACTGAGCGTATTCTTATTGAGCCAGAGAAAACAGTTGTTCGCGAAGTACCGGCCGAATTTGAAAGCGTATCAGAAAAAATTCTAGTGAAGCCTGCTTACACCACATGGAAGAAAGGCCGTGGGCCAATGGAGCGTCTTGACGCATCAACTGGCGAGATCATGTGTCTGGTTGAAGTTCCCGCTGAATACAAGACTGTTACTAAGCGCGTTGTAAGCTCACCTGCTCGTACCGTAGAAGAAGTCATCCCTGCGCAGTACGACACGGTAACTCGTCGCGTAGTAGACGTTGCATCCACTACTCGTGAGATCGTGATTCCTGCGCAATACGACACTGTAAAAGTACGCAAGCTCGTAACCGAAGGCCGCACCAACACCGTTGAAATTCCTGCGGAATACAAGAATGTTGATACGCGCAAGCTGGTACAAGACTCACGTCTGGAGTGGCGCGAGATTCTTTGCGAAACCAACACCAGCCCTGGCGTCATCGGTCGTTTGCAAGCTGCACTTAACGAAGCTGGCTACGATGCTGGTTTAGCTGACGGCATCATGGGTAACCGTACACTGGAAGCTGTTAAAAGCTATCAGCGTGACAACAATCTTGCTAGTGGTCAGTTGACTCTTCAGGTTCTTGAGAAGCTTGACGTTGCTTTGTAATCGAACGCTTTAGGTAACACTGTAAGGGGCTCTTTTGAGCCCCTTTTTTTGTCTGCTGATTTAGTGGTTTTGCGATTCGTTTGAAAGCTTCGCGCCGGCTTGAGGAGAAACACTATTCCCAGTCGCTCCCGGGGTGCCGGACCAACGAGATTCGCTTGGTGGGAATAGCGTTTCTCCTCAAGCCCCACATCAAGCGAGATTTAAAAATGAAAGCAAGACTCTCAATGAACTGAACATTTTAAGCGCAGCAACGCGAGGTCCCGCAGCGAAAAGCGGTGATCACCAAGCGAATCTCGTTGGTCCGGCACCCCGGGAGCGACTGATCACCGCTTTTCGTTGCGGGACCGCCAATTCACTCCACAACAACTTCAGCGCTTTATCAAAATCATGGCAAATAAAGCTCTGCTGGAAACTCAGTCACCGACGCGCCACCGTCGCCCTCGATGCAGAGCTTCAAACTCTCCAACGCCAACCGCCAAAACTCACCAGTAGCCGCGACCAAACCAGCCTCATCCACCCACAAAGAATGACTCAAAGAAACCAACACCCCGTCATTAACATCAGCAAAGCCAATAACCACAGAAGTATTCGTCCAGGCATGCCGCTTAGTCATACATTTCCAGGTAATGTTAATGGGTGAGCGCGTCTCGCTTACTGCAAAATCAAGCTCACCGCACAGTGTAAGCATCACCGACCCAAACTGCTGATTGACCTTAAAGTGCGCAGGCCCAAGCCATGTGGCCAAACAACGAGCGGTAGCGAACTCATCGTAAAGACGAGCAGTATCTGCATGAATAGACACATGCCGCTCAATGGTCGTCATGCAAGTTCTCCACTGTCTTGGCTAGCACTGCTAGCGGTACTGTCCCAGCGCTTCACCAATTTCTTCGGGCGTTACCATCGGTGAAAAGCGTGCAACGATATCGCCATCGGCATTCACTAGAAACTTGGTGAAGTTCCAAGTGATAGCGCTGCTGCCTTCTTCATCGGCAATGGCCGCAGTCAGCTGTCGATACAGATCACAGGCTCCATCGCCATTCACATCGACTTTCGAGAACATGGGAAAATTGACATCGTATTTCGTTTGCGCAAATTCAAGAATCTCTTGATCACTGCCGGGCTCTTGCGCGCCAAACTGATTGCACGGAAACGCTAGCACCGTAAAATCATCATTGCTTTCATGTAGGGTACGCAGACCTGCGTACTGTGGGGTAAGGCCTCACTGGCTGGCAACATTAACCACCAGACATATCTGCCCTTTGTACTGCTTAAAAGAAACAGGCTCGCCGGTGATGGCCGCCATCTCTAACGCATGAAACTGACTCATAGGTGGTTCCTCTTTTGCCTGATTTAGCGTGGTTGTAAACTTTAGCGTGGTTGTAAACTTTAGCGTAGTTGTAAACTTTAGTGTGGTTGTACACGTTAGTGTAGCTGCAAACGCAAGGCTCAGTCGTCGGATGCAAGCACCAACTTCACCACTTCCTCAAACGCCTTTTCGGCGATAACACCCATTTCAGCATCCGATCGATCTTGAATCGGATGCTCTACAAACACTTTACGCGCGCTGTAACCCAAAGATTTCGCCTGCGCCAAATCGGCTTCGCGAAACGCTTCAGTCAGAATATAGCCACCGGGAATACCGCGGCCTTCTAAATCCATAATGTCATGCAAACTGCACGACGTACACGAGCCTCAGTCAGCCAGTGCTTCAACAACTGCATCGCACTCTTGCGCAATTTGTTGCTTCACGGCCAAGGGTGCCACGCGCGTCATGGTTGGCTTGTTGTAACGCTTGATTTCTACACCGCGTTCAACAAAAAGCTCTTCGAGACGATTCAACAATATATTGCCGCGCGGCTTATTAATATCTAACAAGCCGATTGTCTTACCCTCAAGCGTAGCAAGCCTTGGTAACACCTCGCGCGTTGAAGCGCTCAACTCGGAGGTTGGATCAACAAAAATTTCTGGCACAGCGTGCCCTCCTTTTCTTTAAGCGATTGATGGTGTCGCTAATCACGAATTTCATGGGTTACTGGAGAGCTGCCAAAGTCACCGCTAGCCAACCATCCGCCAATGATGGCCGAGAACAACCCCGCTTCTCCTCCAGCATGCACAATGTTCAGGCCGCCAGGTTTAAACTTTGATAACTCTGCTTCACGTAGAAAATCAGGCATGCCTTCTTCCATACCATCAACACCGTTAACAATATCCGCACCCGGGCGCGTCGTCAGGGTCGTTAGCTCATCCAACACTTGCTGCTTACTCCACCCTGCATTGGCAAACACGCGCTGATGCTCTGGTGACATGACAATAAAGGCGTCGCTGAGCATGGCAAACTTCCTGTGGCCTACAGACAATAAACTGGCAGCAAAAGAGCGGCACAGCGATTGTGGATCTCGCGACTTCTGGTCGGCGACACCCTGAACACCGTCCGCTGCAAAAAGTGTCACGGTTGAAGCGCCTTCGGCAAAACCACGTTGCACCGCCAGCGACTCCCAACACGAATCTGCTTCATTTTCGGCAAAACAAAATGTGTACTTACCGGGGTTGCCCAATGTTGAGCGATCGACCTCACCTGGTCGCCCTCCCCCCACATTGCGAATGACTAACTGCAATGCGCGGCCTATCGTCGCGTTGGCCCGGTTGCCCTGACCGAGTGCGTTCACGCCGCTATTCATACCAATGGCGCCGGCGATTGGCCCATTCACAATAACCATTGGCCCGGAGAACCACGTTGTCGCCAGCAGGCCATGCATACAAAATTCGTCTATGAGTGCAGCTTCGACAGCGGCGATAACAACCGGCAGATACTCTGGCTTGCAGCCCGCCATAACGGCGTTAATGGCGACCTTTTCGACAGTGCAGGGCTGCAGATCAGGGGGCACCAAGCCCAAAACTTCCTCTGGGTCGCGCTGCGAGCCTGCGAGCATACGCACCACCCGCAGCTCAGTCGGCGGCACCACGGGCAGGCCATCGCTCCAGCCGCGCTCAAAGCACGACTCGATCGGATCCTCCATATCTCCCACTTCAATACGCCTGGACGCCAGGCTGACATCGCCAAATCGCAGCGCAAGCACCTCAGCCATACCCGGTGCAACGCTCATGGAGCCGCAGCCCGGACGAAACGCCGGCAAATCAGCTTCAATAGCGTCTAAGCCTAACAAGTCACTCCAGGCACTTTCGTCCCAACCAACCACACGGGCTGCTTCCGCCTCATTACTGCGGCGAATGATGGTTGGAACCGTTTCAATTTGGTGGCGCCAGGATTGCTCTAAATCTCGGTCGTCGCCCACATCAGCTACGCTAGCGGGAAACGTAGGGTCGTCTTGTGTCCAGACCGCGATATTAAGGCCGGCAGATTGTGCCTGCGCGATCACCGGCTCCACCATGACACAGGTGGGGCAATCGCGCTTTACAACAATAATGAAATCGGTTTCTGCAGCTCCCATGTACTGCAGTATAGGGAAGGACAAAGGGTAGTCACCAGTTCTTTTTACACTTCGTTTTCATTGGCGAGCCATAAAATCCAGACAAACAAAAACGGCGCAGGGAAACCCGGCGCCGTTGTTGCCCGCTGCCCCCCGGGACGAATCAGGGGTTGCGGAAAACCTGCAAGATTAACGCGCTTTCTGCATTCTGCGCATGCCAATCAAGCCCAAAAGAATCAGGGGCAAAGTAGCAGGGGTTGGGACGGGATCTGGATCTGGGTTAAGCACTTCGGTGTCCATACCGGAACGGTCGTAATAACGCTGCGCCGAGTAGTCCCACGCTGCCAAACGGCCGTCAATGTCTGTCTTCGTCAATGTGCCCCATGTAGCGTGGAACCAGATACCAATTTGGTCATCGAACGGAGCATCAGTGCTTAACGCATCATAGATGGTAGAGACATCAATTGAGAAGCCACGCTTAGAACCTGAGTTTATGACTCCGGCAGAGAAATCACCGAGATACTCAGAAGCGTTGTAGCTGCTAGGGTTGTTTTGGCCGTTGTATTCAAACGCCCACAAACCGCCGGCATTGAAGTCAGCGTAGAAAATTGCCAGACCGTCGTCGCCCTTAGGGTTGTTAGGGCCATCGTTAGTCACCAGCCAGAAGCCGTCAGCAAGTACACCGTTACGCTGCAGGTTGTCTGTCTGCCAAGTCATTACCGAAGTATCAGTGTCGTACTGCGCCTGCAGCGAATCAAATGTTGCGCCGCCACTCATGGAGCCGTTGTTAACCTCGTACTGAAACAAGGTCGCATTCGCCAAGGGGGCAAGAACAGCTGCCGCTAAACCTACAATCCACTTATTCATTCTACATATTCCTATCGTTTGTTCGGTCGGCGCCTATCCCCGGGAGCCACATCGGGAGTCAAAATCGAATTACTTTTGACCTTCACTGCCAAATACAAAGCAGGAAGCAGGCCAACCCTTGTAAGATGCTGTTTTTTATAGCTTTATTATTTTTGCCGCTTGCCGAATTTGCACAAACGTAAGGAATGCTGACACCAGATATAGGGCTTTATGTGATCTGCATCACACTATGATGGGGGTCGTTGAGCCAGCAGCGACACAGTTTCCTCAGCCATAGCGGCGCGACAAAGAAACCCAGACGGAGCTAAATTGCACAAGGGACTGGGCGTTAGGCCTTTTCCTCTTTATAATCCCGCATCCAAAATTCACTCAATCTTATTAATAAACACAGGACCACTGCATGCTGACGGCAAAAAATCTTGAAAGAGTCATGGAATTGGAATCAAAACTCCGCGACGAGTACGAATCGCAACTAGCAGAAAAGAATACCCAAATCGAAACAGCCATTGCCGAGCGTGACGCCAATCAGACTGCCATCGAGAAACAGCTGGAACAAATCAGCGAACTCTCGACAGCTGCCACTGCGAACAAACGCGTAGAGCAACTCAACCGAGAATTGAATCAACGTTGCGACAATCTACAAGAAGAATTGTCTGCGCAAAAGAAGCGCACCAAAACGCTGCAGAAAGATCTTGCGCAGGAACGCGCTGAAGTTGCCGAGTTAAAAAAGTTTGATCCGCCAAAGATGAAAAAAAATCTTGATGCAAACAAGAAAAAATTGGCAGAAAAAACCTCGGCAAACGAGCTACTGCAAAAATCGCTTAACAAGGCGAAAGCTGAGCAGGCCGAACTGCAACGTAAAGTCAAAGAGCTCGAAGCGAAACTTGAAGAACTTGAACCTACTGAAGACGAAGCTGTAGAAGACGCAGCCTAACGCAAACGCGAAACACCCGGAGGCGCGCGATGAAATGGTTCTTTCTATCAGCGCTAAGTCTGGCCGGCTTTTTGTTAGTCGGTGCCATCATTCTAACGATGGGAAAGCAACCTCAACCGTTTCCGGACAGCTCTGAAAGTGCAGTGCGCATCCAGCCAGGTACTCTGGATACAGCAAACTACACAACCTCCTTTGTAGACGATAGTCGCCGGACAAATGCAAACGGCGACTATGCTGGCGATTCATTCAGGCAACTCAACGGAACTGTCTGGCATCCACTGGATCAAACAGGCGCGCCTTACCCTCTTGTTATATACAGCCATGGTTTCACCTCCACCCACGAAGGTGGCGCTTATCTCGCACAGCAACTGGCGAGCCTGGGATACGTAGTAGCCGGTGTCGATTACCCGCTGACTAACTTCGCAGCGCCAGGCGGCCCAAACGCGAAGGACGTGGTGAATCAACCTGCGGATATTTCGTTCATCATCGATACCCTAATCGAACAAAGCGGCACTACAGGCCATGCGCTTGAAAGCCTCGTGGATTCGTCACGCATTGGCGCTACCGGCATATCGCTAGGCGGCCTCACCACAACACTCGTTAGCTTTCACCCCGACATGCGTGATCCAAGAATTGGCGCAGCACTTTCTATCGCCGGGCCAACCAACATTTTTAACAAAACCTTTTTTGAACACGCGGAAGTACCTTTTCTGATGCTGGCCGGCGATATAGACGCGCTGGTTCCTTTTGACTCGAACGCACAACCGGTTATTGAAAAAGTACCCGGTGCGCAGCTGGTAGCCGTGGCGGGAGCTTCACATACTGGCTTTGCTGGCCCAGCCGCTCCGCTACGCTGGCTCGATAACCCTGACGCGATCGGCTGCTATATGGTGAAAAGTAATATTGATGAATCTCTTGAAGACCCTTGGTACGAGCTGATCGGTACCCCCGAACAGGGAATCAATTACGATGCCGAGAACGAGCTCTGCAGAATGGACCCACTGCCAAGTGCCATCAACGTACTGCGCCAGCAAATGATCACCAGCGTTGTTGTCACCAGCTTCTTTCAGAGCATTTTTGCGCCGTCACCCGCACAGCGGGATCAGGCAGCACGGTATCTTTCTAACGTTCTAGCCGCTGAGATACCCGAAGTAAACTACGGCACCTGACTAATACGCACTCCGTCACCGGGAGCAGTACAGGTATACGTCACTGGCTCGCCAGTAGTCGCCACCCGATTACGAATAAAGGCATCCGTAACAGTTGGGTTACCCGGCAGCGACGTTCTGAAGTTACCACCTGGCAACAATCGCGCACTCACCACGCCATTCGCTGAGGTTGAGCTCCAGGCAATCAAATCGCAATCGTTTGCCAACGAACGAGCAATCAGGAGATCAATACGCGGGCCTGCCACAGCAGCATTTGCCAGCGTTAATGAAATCTGTTGCCCCACAATAGGCCGAAGGTTGGAATCTACCACCATATTGAATTCAGCAACGCGCCGCGGATCATTCACCGGATCAACGAAGTTAAACACGGTATCGCCAAGAAAGTTATCCAGCGTATCCATTGCACCATCGTGAATGAACCCAAAGCCCTTAATTTGAGAACCGCCGCCGTAGGTGACAAAGGGTGAATCAAAACTGGTGCCGAACATGCCCACCTTTTGGTACATGTTACGCAGGTGGGGAATTTTGAACTCCTGCGAAATCATCGCGCCTTCTGAAGTAGACAGTTTGTTCGTGCCAAACGCATTACTACTTTCGTCCACCAGGTGGCAACCATTACAGGTGCGCCCACCATCCACAATATCGTTAAAATAAATATCACTGCCCGCCTGCTGAATCGCAGTCAGGCTATTGTCTAGATTACGCACGGGGTTGGGTGGCGGCACAATTTGCAACGCGAAATCTGTGAACGCTTGCAAATCAGCAGGGCTAAGCTCGGCGTCGCGCCCCACCAAACCCACGAACGCAGGATTAAACTGCTTGAAGGCAGCAGATTCAATCGTTTCACCGGGAATGGGGCTGCCCGAGGCATCACGGCCCGTGCGATCACCGCGCCAGTGCATAGGCCCGCTGTCGACTATCCCGCGCAGTGTTTGTGTCGTCATTGGCCCTTTCATAGGGTGGAATGTTGGACTCGGTGGGCCACCAATGAATGGGTTAGTGTTTGGCGCAACATGCCCCTCTGGCTCTCCCAGATCCCAGGCCAGGCCATCCAGGTCCCCAAAGATGTGACAAGAGCCGCATGAGCCCGTGCCATTGCCCGATGTTAACTGGGCGTCGTATAAAAATTTGCGGCCGTCTTTAACGGAGGCAGGCTCAGGCGAGAATAAATCGATCGTGTTAATGACGTATTTGTACTGCGTGGATAGCACCGAAAGCTTATGGCCATAGCGTGTGTATACATACGCTCGACCACGGTAATCCTGAACCGCTATTCCTGTCGGCCCACCGTCTGGCAATAATAAGCCGACAAAACCTGCCCAGGGCGCATCAAACCAACTACCGCCAGAGACCGCTGGGTCGGCATAGATTTGTATTTTACTTGAACCCAACGGCAATACCCAAAGCTCACCGTTGATATATGCCATAGCGCCAGGCTGCGCTATTGCCTGCAGCTTGTCTTCACCACTCACCTGATCGCCGAAAGGTAAATCAAAATCAATATGATCGTTGAGATTATGCGGGGTCACAGCATTACCATCGATAATCGTTACCCGGTTAACCGCGGTGTGCCCACGAACCGTTGTATCGATCAGGCCTTCGCCTTCAAACCGCACATGGTTACGAGCCTCTGTGTTGGATACGAACAATTTGCCGTCAGGCGACGTTGTCATATTGAAAAGCGTGGTGCCCACTCCGCTGAAGCTATCTACCTGCACCGGTATGGGAAGGCTTGCGTCAATCTCAAAAACATCGAGATCAGGTAGCGTGAAGTTCACCTGGGAATCCCAGACCATTCCATCCTCATCGACCCAATTGGTGCCGTTGAATTTCACAATCAGGCCAGTATCTTTTGCCGGCACACCGTCGCCATTTGACGTGGGCGCGGGCGATCCCCCCGCTGCCGCCACACTCAGCTCGTCGATCGTCGTTGTTAGGTTACCGGTGAAGAAACCCGCCGCGTAAACCGTATCGCCATCGGGTGACACCGCCAAACCTCGCGGTGCATCAGTAAACAAATTAACCAGCGTAATAGGATTTCCACCAAGGGCGCTACCGAGGTTATTGGGGTCAAACACCCACACATCGGCTCGCCCCAATCCTTCCGTAAAGAGATCTACCGGAGCAAATGTCGGATGGTTTTGTCCACGAAAAGCCGCCGTAATGTAAGCACGCCCGCTGCCGTCAAACACGATGTCCCTTGGCTCGTCACCTACAAGTAGTGTGCGTTTAACGTGCGGCCTATCGCGAATATCCACTATGCTCACCGAATCTGAAAGGCCGTTCACCACCCAGATTTCAGTGTCGGAGCGGGCCGCCACAGCGATAGGCTCCAAACCCACGGCTACGCTGCTGATCAGCTGCGGTGTGTCCGTTTCTACGTTGTAAATTTCTAAACAGTTTGCCGGTGTGTTCGCCAGGAAAAGATAGCGCCCATTCGGCGACATCGCCAAGGGCCTTGATTGACCAAACTCAAACAGGGTATAGCTGTCAGGAATAGTGTCGCCGGTTTCTGTTTCAACACCTGTGCCGCAGGCAAATACTGGGTTATCTGGCATGGTGACGACAAGGCCAAAGCGTTCGGTGGAAAAGTCACCACTGGGAACGGTCGCAATCACGTCGATCTCGGCGTTGCCAAAGGCATCGGTCAATGGGGTAACTGTGAGAATCCCAGTGCTGGCATCAATCGAGACCGAAACTGCGTCAGGGCGACTATTGGATACCGACCACACTATGGTTCCAGCCGATGACACACCACTGGCCGCGACAGTAAACGAGGAGAAATTCTGGCTCACTTGCTGATCTGCAATCGGATCAACACTGACTGAAGCGAAATCGAATATCGCTTCTGTTTCATGCCAACTGTTCGCGGTGACATCCAACGTACACACAGCGCCCTGCCCCGCGCAAGCACCTTCCCAGCCGGCAAAAACATAGCCAGGCTGCGCAGTCGCCGTTAGCGTTTCTACGCCGAGTGTGCCGTAACCCTTTTCACAAACGCTGCCGCCAGCGCCGCAATTGAGCAGCGCACCGGAAGGAAAAGCACTGGTAACGGTACCCCGTGTATCACCATCGTTTTCGATGATGACGCGACAGCCAGAGACCAAAACGAGCAGCGCCAGAATACAACTGACGCGACGCCAAACATTGGGCAAGCAGTGAGAACGGGGTGTATACATGGTGGTTGCCTTATCCGTGTTATTTGCAGGTTAGTGACCGCAGCAACACGATGATATGACAACAACGATAATTATTTTGGCGTGCTAACGCACAGCGTCGATAGCCGCTTCAATGATGGGGATTAAGTCCCTGGTAACCCCACCCGAACCAATCTGGCCGCCAACACCGCCATATTCCTCGAAAAAGACGGCGCCAGCATATTCCCGCTCTATGTCGATCCACGAAATAGAACCATAGAAGCCCGGGTCAACATACAGATAAATACTGCCGTCCTCTGAGGCGGGCCGGACCCACCACCCCATGCCATAACCAGGAGAAGTCTCGCCAGGCGCAGTACGCGCCAAGCGCATAAACGCCACACCCTCAGGGCTCAGCACGCGGTTGTCGCCACACAATCCGTCGTTAAGATGCAACGACAAAAGTTTTGCGTAGTCATCCAGGCCGCTCATCATGCCGCCTTCCATATTCGGGTTATCCAAACCACCCAGCGCGTCAGCATCCCCCGTCCATGCAGTGGCGTTACCCAAATTGTTGCCATAGCGAGCCATAGTGAGGCCACAGGGTTCACCTATATACTGATCCCAAAGCTGATTCCAACTGGCGCCACCTACTATTTCGGCAACTCCACCGGCGAGTTGCCATTGCGTGCCACCATAATCAAACTGGGTATCCGGTGCAGTGCTGGGAATGTTAGGCAATGGCGAGGTGTACAAGGTTTCTGCGCATTCGAGCAGCGTGCCAGTGGGTTGGTACTGACAAAGATGTGGCGCATAGTCTAATGGCCGCGTAAACAGATTGGTAAGCCCTGGAATCCCCGAGCGGTTTGATACCAAATTTTCGTTGGTGATCGCCTCATCCCAAACACCTTGCCAGGGCAGGTAGTTTGAAATCGGCGCCTAGATATCAAAATCTATGTTGGCGTCATCTTCATGCAGGGCCATCAGCAGCATCACTGTGGGCACCTTGCTGGTCGATGCCAATAGCACAAGCGAATCTTCATTCTGGTTGCCAAATACGCTTTTATGAATAACCCCGCGCTCTTTTTCTACCACGATGATTGAGCCTCCGGGAAACAGGGGCTCTGCTTCTACTAAATCAGCAATCCAGGCATCGGCGGCGGTAAAGTCTGGCAGCGGTGCGGGCGCCATAACCGCAGGATTGTCACTGCCGTCGCTACAGGCAAAAAGAGTAAAGGTGGCGAGAATTGTCGCTAGGCTTCGGAACATCGTGTTGCGTTGAACCATTGTCGATTAGCTCATCAAATTTGAATCGGGCAGCCGATAATAGCACCAATCAAGAATTCAGCCATGGCCTTACCCTTTGAAACGATGAGCACGCGTGTCGGGCCCCGTCTAACACTCGGCCAAATTGGTTGCTTAAAGCAACTCTTTGGTCTACGCTGAATAGCATGACCAGAACTTCACTAAAGCACTTTCACTGCAGCATGGCGCGCACCGCCGACATCATCGGTGACAAGTGGACATTGCTGATCCTCCGCGACGCCTTCTTTGGCGGCACCACCTTTTCGCAGTTTCAAAAAAGCCTGGGGGTTGCCCGCAATATCCTCAGCGATCGGCTGGAGAAGCTCGTTGAGCACGATGTGCTGGAAAAAACGCCGGTGCGGCCTGGCGTAGAGCGCTATCACTATCAACTGACCGAGCGCGGCCGCGATCTCGTGCCTGTACTCATCGCAATCACGCAATGGGGTGATCGCTGGATCTTCGGCGAGGGCAACGAGCCCTTTCAGTTTTTCGATAAAGCGGGCGGAGAGCCAATCTTGCCAGTCGAGGTGCAATCTCGCTCCGGCAAAGCACTCACCGCCGACGATATTACGGCGAGCCACCGCTCAGACCAAGACAGCAACGCGAAACGATAAACGGTTTCGGAGGGTTTCACATGACCACTGCAACACAAAAAGGTATCAAAACCGCCTGCAATCTCTGCTTTGTAAACTGCGGCCTGGAAGTTGATCTTGGCGGAGAAAACGGCCGGGAGATTATCAAAGTACGTGGCGACAAAGACCACCCAACGTCCAAAGGGTATATCTGCAACAAAGCCGCGCGCATCAACTTTTATCAGAACAACCGTGATCGACTACACACGCCAATGCGAAAACGCGACGATGGAACTTATGAGCCCATCGACTGGGACACCGCAATCAACGAGATCGCCACCAAGCTCGGCAACATCCGCGACACACATGGCGGCGAGCGAATTTTTTACTATGGCGGTGGCGCTCAGGGTGATCACTTAGGCGGCGCCTATGCTCCGCCCATGCGTGCTGCGCTGGGCATGAAGTACAAGGGCAACGCAATATCGCAAGAAAAAACCGGGCTAGCCTGGGTCTTCAGCAGAATGGTCGGTTCGCCTATTCAATCGGATGTACATCATGCCAGCGTTGCGATGTTCGTCGGCAAAAATCCGTTTATGAGCAACGGTATCGACAAAGCCCGCGAGCTTCTGCGTGAGATGTCAAAAGACCCAACGAGAAAATTGATAGTAGTAGACCCACGGCGAACCGAAACCGCTGACTACGCCGATATCCACCTGGCCGTAAAGCCTGGGCGCGACGCATGGTGTATGGCCGCTATCGTGGGCTATCTTGTTCAGCATGACCTATTGCCCATGACCTGGCTGGCCGAACACACTCACGGTTACGAAAAAGTAATCGCCGCGTTCAAGCACATACCCGTAGACGAGTTCGCGCACTTTGCAGGCATTACTCCAGAGCTAATAGCAGAAACCGCGCAGACCATTGCGCAGGCTGAATCATTCGCTCTGGAGGAAGACCTGGGTATTCAAATGGCGCCCCATTCGACGCTAGTAACGTACTTGAATTTTTTGCTTTCGCTAATGACCGGGAACTACGGAAAGCCAGGCACCATGGATGCAGTGACGCAACTTGCGCCTATCATCGCGGTTGATCACACCAAAGTAGATGAACAAGGCTATGAAATTTCGCGTAAAACGTTGCCAGTGACCGGTGCGCGTATCGTTAGCGGCTTATACCCGGGTGCATTTTTAGCCGAAGAAATATTGAACGACCACCCAGAACGCCCACGAGGCATTGTGTTTGAAAGCAGCAACCCAGTGCATTCGCTGCCTCAATCTCAATTACTGCGCGACGCAATACGTTCGCTAGAGTGCAGCGTAGCCATTGATGTGGCGATGACAGAAACCGCCCGTGAGTGTGACTACGTGCTGCCAGCCGCAACCAATTTCGAAAAATGGTCGGCCACCTTTTTCCCCCGCAATTTCCCCGCAAACATATTCCACCTACGGCCGCCGGTGATGGATACAGCACCAGGCGTTCTGATCGAACCTGAAATACACGCACGACTCATAGAAGCACTCGACATCTTCGAACCCGACGAGCTCGCTCCATTGCATGCGGCAGCGGCAAACGGGCTAGACGCTTACAAAGATGCGTTCTTCGAACAGATGGGTGCAAATCCGAAGGTAGGAAGAATGCTTTCCTACGTTTTGTACAGAACATTGGGGCCAACGCTTGGCAAGGGGCGAGAAGCCACCAGTGCAGTATGGGGACTGTGTCAGGTCTATGTAATGAAACACCCGCAGGAAGCCGAGCGCGCAGGCTACGTTGGAGAGAACGCTGGAACCGATTTATTCAATGCCATTACAAGCTCACCATCGGGCACATTTATCGGGGAATCGCGTCATGCAGACAGCTTCGCGAATATTCCGCATCCAGACAATAAGTTACAACTGGTAATTGGCGAATTGCTTGATGAACTTGGCACTCTCGCGGATCAACAGCCGCTACTAGACACGTCAGAGGAGTTTCCATTCTCACTCATTGCAGGCTCAAGGCGCGCCTACACTGCAAACTGCGCTATCCGTGACCCAGAGTGGGTCAAAGGTCGAAACGCTACGGCACTTACACTTCACCCAGAGGATGCCTCGCGGCTCAACATCCCAGAAGGCGCGAGGGTGTTGCTTGAAACGCAAGGGGGTGAAGCCGAAGCTGAAATTGCATTTGATGAACGCCTTCACCAAGGTACTCTCTCAATACCCAATGGGCAGGGTATGGACTTCAGCAACGAGAATGGTGAGAAAAAACCCTTTGGAATCTTCGCCAATGAACTCACCACAGCCAAACACCGAGACAAGTTCATTGGCACGCCGTTGCACAAATTTGTGCCTGCCAGAATTAGCCTGCTAGCTTCCTAGCCTGCCGATAGAGCAAAAGCGCCAACGGCTTTTAATGTAATCCTGCTTAGTTCTGCTTAGCCTTGCCGGTCACTATCGGCAAATCCAGGTAAGTCTTCATACCCGAAGCAGCATCACAGACAACAGGAATGCTGTTCACGCAGTGCATCGCGGTTGCAACCATACCGGGGTTACGCTTTTGCACTTCTTCCCAATCCATGTCACGGGTTGGATGTACGCCGTGAGTCGTGATGTAGACCGGCGGATCTGCCTCTACCACCATTGCAAAGCACTCACCTTCGCGTTCAATTTTTTCGGCATCAAACCAATCGGCTTCAATATTTTCGGTGCCCATATACCAATTTGTTTCAGCCTTAATCACGGGCTCG
>JBGCFE010000105.1:0-48210 GCA_045106775.1 Halioglobus sp. | reverse complement strand
GCTACACCAATCTGCTTCCGCCTTGGTGGGATTACAAACCTGCCGAATGAAACTAAGCGCGCGCTAGACCTCTGTTAGAAACTAAAGCCTGTCTATCCAAGGATATTCTAACTGCATGGCAACGTTCGAAGCGGTAGAGAGACCATAACGATGCTCTATCTGCCCAAGGGCTTCTGTCAATGCTTCTCCTGGGCGCTGCGGCAACAACACCCTATGTGAGAACTGGGCTTCCTCCCCACGCTCATACGCCGAGACAATTTGCAGTTTGTTTAGTGAACTTACGGTACGATTTACAGCACCAGTCTCGCCATAAGTAAACGCTCTGGAGCGGCCCGTGCGCGACCACGCATCTGCCGTAAGCGCCAGCGAGAGTTCGTCAACGCCTTCTGCTATCTCTATGCCAATTTTTTCATGGCCCAATACATTGAGTGAGTTCACCGCGAGCCGATACAGCATCTGGGCACTGAGACTGAAGTATTCACTATTATGAGCCGCGTCAAACGCGCCGATGTGGAGAGAGTTAGCGAGTTCGCGTGCCACCTCCTCGCCTGCTATTGCTTCAATTAAAGTGATGGCTAGCGGCAGAGAAGCTGAGACACCGGTAGACGTTATGATTCCGTTATCTGCGACATAGCGTCTGTCCTTTTGCAAGCGGGTTGTTGGGCTCACTCTTTGCAGTTTGTTACGGCTAAACCAGTGCGTTGTTGCTTTTCTGTTATCCAACAGGCCAGCGTAGGCAAGCGGCAAAGCACCCGCACAAATACCAACCACCGAGGCATTGGTAGCCCTCTGCTGCTGAACCCAGGCAATGGCCAGAGGTGACTTGGCATTGTGAAACGCAGGTACGATGACGTAATCGGCGCCACCCGGGAAACGCTCAGTAAACTGTGCCGCTGTTAGCTGAGGATGAATCGAGAGCGCAGGCATGAGCTGAATCGGTGAGTCTTCAAGTGCAACGACATAGGCATCGGCCACGCCGGAGCGAGAGAGAATACTCCACGGTATTATCAGGTCCGTTGTCTCGCTGCCCCGATTGTCAGCAAGCACGGCAACAACGGGCCGTTTACGTTTGGGCGGCTTCATATTTTGAAGCGTTTTTTGGCGCTGCTCCGGCGTAACAACGCTGGTGTGGTAGGGTTCTATCCTATCTTGGCCAAACATTGAGGCACAGGAAGAAACCGCCAGCATACTCGCTGCTCCAAAAACAAAGTTTCTTCTTTTCATTTTTGCCCACTCCGCCAGCCCTATCCTTTGCACTATACCAACGCTATGAAAATCAAAAACGACAGAAAGGCCGCAAAAACCGCCAGGGAAAAACCCAGGCGTATCGTCATTGTTGCTTTTGACGGAGCACAAGATATAGATATAGCAGGGCCCGCCAGCGTCTTTGCTCGCGCCAATGAGTTCGCACCCAATGCCTACGCTGTAACCCATGCCTCTCCCGAAGGCGGGGACATTACCCTTGGCAGCGGGTTGAAAATTGCCGAACTAAAAGACATCCAAACACTTCGCGGTGAAATCGATACCATCCTAGTTACCGGGGGCACCGAGCAGGCATTAAGAAGTGTGATTTCGGCAGGTAGACTGCCCAAATGGCTAAAAAAGATGGCGCCCAAAACAAAGCGAGTGGGTAGTGTATGCACCGGCGCTTTCATACTGGCAGCGTCTGGGCTACTAGATAATCATCGCGCTGTTACACACTGGGCGTCTTGCAAGCTTTTACAAGCGATGCACCCCAGCATTGAAGTGGATGCCAACGCCATATTTGTGCACGAGGGGAGATTCTTTACCTCTGCTGGTGTCTCGGCCGCCATCGATGCGGCTCTGCTACTGGTAGAAGAAGACTTAGGAAGAACAACGGCTGCGCAAGTTGCAAAGTCGATGGTCCTTTTTTTACGCCGGTCAGGTGGGCAGTCACAATATAGCCGTGCGCTTGCCGCGCAGTCTAACGCCAGCGGCGACTTAACTGATTTGGTGAGTTGGATATCGGAAAATCTGGACGGCGATCTTTCGGTTACGAAGCTAGCCGAGCGTGTTGGGATGTCGCAACGCAGCTTTATGCGTCACTTCCGGCAGGAAATCGACATGACACCTGCGGCCTACATACGATTAGCACGGCTTGAAACAGCCTGCTATTGGTTGGAAAACACCCAGTGGCCGATCAAGAAAATTGCAAAGCAAGCCGGCTTTGGCTCGACGGATAGCCTGGAGCGCGCAGTCAGGCGACAATTCGATACCACCTGCGCGGTGCTTCGAGATGCCTATGGTGCATCAGCCAGTAGTCGTTACCCAGCCACCGGCCATCGGAATAATCTGGCCAACTAGATGCGTACACTGCGGAGATGCCAAATACAGCGCCAGATGCGCTGTTTCCTCTGCCTCTGCCACTTGCTTGGTGGGCACCATTCTTTCTAGGTGATCAGAGAACCCGGGGCTATCCACAATATCGTCTGGGTAATAGGTATCGTTGCGCACGTAATTTTGAGCGATGGCATTTACCTGAATATTGTACTTGGCCAGTTCGAGGCCTGTCGCACGGATAAAGGCATTCTGCGCACCCCGGGCGGCACAATAGCCACTTGCATGGGGTATCCCACGCAGAGGCGCAGCACTCGTCACGGCGATGATCTTGCCGCTGCCTCTGGCTTTCATCGGCCCAGCCGCCTTGCGAACCAGCCGCATCAGAGGATGCACCAGCGCATCGAATAAGGTGTCCCAATCTTCATCGGTAATCGCATCTGCCGGCGCTGTCCTAGGCGGCTCTGCCAGATTAATCACCAGAATATCGGGCACCTCCTCCAACAAACCCTCTACCTCATCCTGCGGATAAAGCCTGCCGGTATCGGCGGTCACGGCAGCACCTTCTTCTGTTAACAGCGCAGCAATAGCCGGGCCCATGTATCGATCGGCAGAGGTCACTACCGCGGTGGAGTCGGCAACGGGTTTTCCCATGAGTGAAGCACCTATACCATTTCTGTGAGCCCTGATCTTGCCGCGGTGCTCGCTGGGTGTCCACAAATCCACTCTTGGAAGCAAAAAGGCCGCCACAAAAAGCCAAAATGCATAGCAGATCGACAGATTTTGGCAATATTCACTGCCACAGCCTGTTGTGCTAAAGTCGCTGCCCGCTCGGGGGGTACTGCCAGCCAGAAACACCCGAAAATCATGCGAGCAGGGCTCAGAACCAACAACTAAGAGCTCGTTCGATCGTGGAAAAAGACATAATTCGCCACTGACCGCAGTCACTCTTCGCTAAAACTGCTGTGAGCCGTAAATATACACTCAGAAACGGGGGTAAATACCGTATGCGCATCGCCATTCCCAAAGAAACCCATGCTGGGGAAAACCGGGTTCCGATAACCCCAGACCACGCTAAAAGGCTTGTTAAAATGGGCGCCGAAGTCGTCATTGAGGCCGGCATGGGCACCGGATCAGGTTTCTCGGACGATCAGTACACAGAGGTCGGCACCAGCGTATCGAGTGATCGCAATGACTTATTTGGCTCCGCTGACGTTTTATTACGCCTGCGCAAGCCAGAACTCACAGAAATTGGCCTGATGAAACGCGGGGCCATCCACATCAGTTATCTGGACCCCTTCAACGAGCACGGTCTGGTTAACGCATTCAAAGATGCGGGCGTTACTGCGATCAGCATGGAAATGATCCCCAGAACTACGCGCAGCCAAAAAATGGATGCGCTGAGCTCTCAGGCTAACCTGGCTGGGTACGTGATGGTAATGCAGGCTGCAACGCACCTGCCACGCATCTTCCCGATGATGATGACGCCCGCCGGGACACTGAAGCCTGCCAACGTATTTGTGATCGGTGCCGGTGTGGCGGGCTTGCAAGCCATTGCAACCGCCAAGCGTCTCGGCGCCAAAGTAACTGCATTTGACACGCGTCCGGTTGTTGCCGAGCAGGTGCAATCTTTAGGAGCCAAGTTCCTGGAAATTGATTTGGGCGAAACCGGCGAAACGGCAGGCGGCTATGCAAAAGAGCTGACCCCTGAACAGGTTGATATGCAACGCCAGGCGCAGAAGGACATTATCGCCAAATCTGACGTGGTCATTACCACAGCTCAGGTTTTCGGCCGCAAGCCGCCGGTACTGGTCACCAAAGACATGGTCGAAGGCATGATGACTGGCTCAGTCATCGTTGATATGGCCGCCGAGACTGGCGGCAACGTTGAAGGCTCAGTGCCTAACGAAACCGTGAACGTCAATGGCGTCACTATCATCGGCCTGGGCAACCTCGCCGGCGAAGTTGCCCGCGATGCCAGCCAGATGTATTCCTCCAACCTGTTCAACCTGGTTGAAGATAATTGGGAAGGGGAAAAATCAGAACTCGTCATCGATTTCGAAGACGACATCTTGCCAGGCTGCATCATTACTCACGATGGCGCCGTTACTAACGAAACCATTAAAAACATTCTGGAAGGGGGTGCCTAAGATGATACCGTCAGTCGTTTTCCTCACATTTATTCTGATGTTGTCCATTTTCTTGGGCTTCGAATTAATTAACAAAGTACCCGCTACGCTGCACACACCACTAATGTCAGGTGCTAACGCAATCTCTGGGATCACAGTGGTCGGCGCAATCGGCTTGGCCGGTACTGGCCAGCAAGATCTTGCAAACTGGCTCGGCGCTGGCGCAGTCGCGCTTGCGTCTATTAACGTGGTGGGTGGTTATCTGGTAACAGATCGCATGCTTGCTATGTTCAAAAAGAAGGAGGGCTAAGCCGTCATGGATATGTTGATTCAATTTGCGTACGTCGTTTCAGCTGCGCTATTCATCTTCGGGCTTAAGCAGCTCGGCTCTCCCGCCACGGCTCGCCGCGGCAACATGATCTCTGCGTTAGGCATGCTGTTGGCGATTGTCGCTGCGCTGCTAGACCAGGGCATTGTTGAATATCAGTTCATTCTGATCGGCTTTGCCATTGGTGGCGCCATCGGTGCAGCAACAGCACGCATGGTACAGATGACATCAATGCCTGAAATGGTTGCGCTGTTTAACGGCTCTGGCGGTATGGCCAGCCTACTGGTTGGTTGGGCAGCACTTACGCCCAACGCAGGCACCTTCACCCTGGTCACTATCATTCTGTCGATCCTGATCGGCGGCATGACCTTTACTGGCTCACTGATTGCCTACGGCAAATTATCAGAAAAAATCTCCAGTGCCGCTGTACTGTTTAACGGGCAGCAGATCGTAAACAGCCTGATCGTTGCCGGTATTCTTGGCAGCGCAGTGTTGTTCTGCATGGATCCGAGCAACACATTCTGGCTGTTTGTCGTCATTGCCCTTTCGCTGGTATTTGGCGTGATGGCGGTTATCCCCATCGGTGGCGCAGACATGCCTGTGGTGATTTCACTGCTTAACTCCTACTCAGGCCTCGCAGCATGTGCGGCGGGCTTTGCGGTAGACAACAACATTCTAATTGTTGCCGGCTCACTGGTTGGCGCCTCGGGTATCATCCTCACACAAATCATGTGTAAGGCGATGAACCGCTCGCTCTCCAACGTCCTGTTCTCAGGCTTTGGTAGCGGCAAGGTTGAGGCAACCGTTGTTGAAGGTGAGATTAAGCCTATCTCGGCAGAAGACGCGTACTACGTATTGGAAGCCGCCAGCAGCGTTGCGATCGTGCCCGGTTACGGCATGGCCGTAGCGCAGGCTCAGCACGTAGTAAAAGAACTGTCTGAACTGCTGGAAAAGAATGGCGCTGAAGTGAACTTTGGTATTCACCCCGTTGCGGGCCGTATGCCAGGACACATGAACGTACTACTTGCAGAGGCTGACGTTCCGTATGACCAGCTACTGGAAATGGACGACATCAACCCACGCATGGAAACGGTTGACGTTGCCATTGTGATTGGTGCAAACGACGTGGTTAACCCTGCCGCTCGTGAAGTTGAATCTTCGCCTATTTACGGCATGCCGGTTATCAACGTTGATCAGGCGCGTACCGTATTCGTACTCAAGCGCTCAATGGCCTCAGGTTTTGCGGGCATTGAAAACCCACTGTTCTACAAAGACAACACGCGTATGCTGTTTGGCGATGCGAAAGAGTCTATTGGCGGGCTGGTTCGGGAATTCAGCAGCTAGAAACACCACCTGTTGCAAGAAGCCGGCCCTGCGCCGGCTTTTTTTGTCTGTCTTTTTTTGTAGCAGATTCTCGTGAAAGAAGGCTAAGCCCGCTCCCACTCAAAGGCCAATACTGAGCGCATATCGGCCTCCCCGCTCGCGGCCAACAACAAACGGTCAACGCCCAGAGCAACGCCACTGCAGAAGGGCAGCCCATGCTCCAATGCCTGCAGTAACCTTGCGTCAATCGGCTGTTCCGGCAAACCGCGCTCTGCTCGCAATACGTTGTCTTGCTCAAAACGCTGTCGCTGCTCCTTTGCGTCACGCAGTTCGCAATAACCGTTCGCCAACTCCATGCCGAACAGATAGGCCTCAAATCGCTGGCCCACCTTGTTGCCATCAACCTTAACGATAGAAGACAGCGCAGCCTGTGACGCAGGGTAGTCGTAAACAAAAACCAGTGGCATCTCTTTAAAACGTGGCTCTAGCACATGGCTCATCAACACATCCAGCCAGAGATCTTTGTCGCCGCGCATATCTCCCACATCAATGTGCTGCCGCGTTAAAGCCTGCAACTGCTCAACCGTTGCTGCCATTGGGTCGATCTCAAGCTGCTGTATAAAAAGTTCACGATAGCTATAGCGGGAAATCTGAAGCTCACCGCAACAAACTGTCAGTAAAGCCTCTACTTCATTCATCAATTCATGGTGATCGAAGCCTGGCCGATACCATTCCAGCATAGTGAACTCAGGATTGTGTCTGCTACCGGCCTCACCAGCACGGAAAGCCTTACCTATTTGGAAAATCGGTTCTTGATGGGCAGCGAGCAGCCTTTTCATCGCATATTCCGGCGATGTTTGCAGATAGCGCCTTTCAGCGAAGGGTTCGGCCTCGACAAAAAAAGGATTAACTGAGGGGTCAGTAACCGTACTGGCACTCAGCAGCGGTGTTTCTACTTCGAGCACACAACTCTGAGCAAAAAATTGCCTCACCTGTGCCAACAGCGCTGCTCGCTGTCGAAGATTATCTAACGAAGCTGACGGCTGCCAACTCACAGGACGCTGTAATCGTTGGTCAGCCGGTATATGAGGCTAACTAAGACTTACCGCCGCGGCCCTGATACTCGCCGGTGCGGGTATCAACGCGCACAATCTCGCCCTCACTGAGGAAGAGTGGCACCTTCACAACCGCGCCAGTGCTCAGCTTCGCGGGCTTGCTGCCGCCACTGGCTGTATCACCCTTCAGGCCCGGGTCGGTTTCAACAATTTCCAGCTCGACAAAGTTGGGCGGAGCAACTGACAGAGGGGAATCGTTGTACAGGGTCACTTCGCAGCGATCCTGCTCCTTCAGCCACTGGTAAGTGTCGCCCACCGCAGCCTCATCAGCTTGATACTGCTCAAACGTTTCTGGCTCCATGAAGTACCAGAACTCACCATCGGTATACAGATACTCCATGGTGCGATCCATAACATCGGCGCCTTCAAGGCTTTCACCAGACTTGAACGTTCTCTCCCAAACCCGCCCACTTTTCAAGTTGCGCATTTTCACCCGACTAAAGGCCTGGCCTTTACCCGGCTTTACGAGCTCATTGTCAAGAACGGTACAAGGGTCGCCGTCGAGCATAATTTTTAGTCCGGGGCGAATGTCGTTTGTTGAATAACTGGCCATGTCGAGCTCTATCGTTTGGCAAAAAAGGTTGCCCATGATAACGCACAGCGACAACCAATGGCAGATGGCATGGTGCCAGTAGAAAGCGCCGCAACATTTAGGCTATTCTTGGGCCAGAAAACTAATACACGCTAAGGCACCAGGCATAAGTGCCAGAGCATTGGGCAAGAGTCATATGGAAGCCAACTCAAAGATTACGCTGCGAATACCGCCACAGGACGTTACGGATTTTACGCTGTTCCCGCTAAATGCCCATGCGGCTCGGGGCTGGGCGCAAGCACTACCGGTAACCAATACCGAAGCAGTGGTTGAGCTAATTGATCAAGCGCTACACGACCTGAGCAGAGTAAAAGTAGGGCCTGAAGTGCGGTTTGAGGTACTTGAGGCATTGCTGCCGAGCCTGAATGTCGCCCTAACCAACCTCTCTAAACGATTTCTGAACCAGCCTTTGATCATGCCGTCGGGCCCGCAAAAAATGGCAGATATCGCCGCCCGCCTGAACACCCGAGCCAGCACTGCCTATACCGTAATTGCTGTAGAAGCGATCCAAAACCGAGATTCTGTACGCGAAATCAACCCCGCGCTTCTCACCTGCCAGGCGCTACAGAGAGCGCTTGTTTACAGCGGCCGCAATGTTCTGCAGACGTTTCAGTTGTTTCGACCTCTGGAAATTCACGGTTGGCGGTCACTTCATCAACTGTATGCGCTGGCTGAAGCGCAGGGTTTGGCAGACCTACCGCTACCAGAACCGCGCACCGGTCCGAAGACTATTCGCACCACCTATCTACAGGCCTTACTACTGGGCTGCTGCAAGCCCAACCGGTTGCGGCAAGCTGATCTCACATCACTTTTTAAGCTTCTGGAAGATTGGTCTGAACAGGTGCTCTTAGAATCTGCCGAATCAGCAGAGGGGCTTTTTCTGGTTGATATGCAAAGTGATCAACCCCCCATTTATCGCACACTCTATAGAAAAGAACCCAGCCAACAGTGCCGCAGCATCAACACCGACAATCTCGTTGCACGTTTGGAACAACTACAATCTGACAGCAGCGATCCCGAGACAATAGCGCAAGCAACCATGCAGATTCCTCAGGGCTTGCTCGATCACCTCCTAAACTCTCTAGGTGAAATGAGCCTAAGAAACTTTAAGCGCAGCCCAAGCATTGGCGAATTGCGCGTGTGCATCGGGCTGCGCAATGCGCACTACCATGTAGGAGGAGAAATACCTTTCGAAGAGCTGGTTCACGGTAAGGGTCTCTTCGTAGAAGAGAAAGGCCGCACTAGCAGCAACCCCTTCATGGATGAGGCGAGTAAATCGGATGTTTGGCAGCAAGCGAATCCGAGCGATTACAGCGCCACAGAGTACGACGAGGAAATTTTGTCTGATCTAGAGCTAGACCAGGGAATAGAAATTTCCGCCGCTGCCCGCGCAGCTGTTATGAACAATGAAGAACTCCACACCGTCACAGACGACGATTACGCGGTTTACTCAGTGACGATGGCTGATGCCAGCCCCGGAGGATATTGCCTGGAGTGGAACTCGAACATGCCCACGGATATCCGCTCGGGCGACATCGTAGGCCTGAAAGAGGAAGACAACGAAAACTGGGTGATTGCTGTGATCCGTTGGTTCGGCCGTTTTCACGAAGAGAAAACGCTTATCGGTCTGGAGTTACTCAGCCCTCGCGCCACAGCACTGGGCGCCAGCGTACAGCAAAAAACCAGCGAGCCCACACCGCCCATTCGTGTACTGCAACTGCCAGAAATTAAGCTGGTCGGCCAACCCGATACACTAATCACACCCAGAGCCGGGTTTCGCGAGGGTCAGAAAGTCAATCTATATGCCCATAATCAGCAATACTCCGTGCAATTGCTACGCGTACTCTCTGCCACGGGAACATTTGCTCAGTTCGAATACAAAAGGATTAAATCGCTGGAAGACCTACTATCGAAGGACGAAGACGTAAAACTGGGCGCTGACTACGACTCCCTATGGAGCAATATTTAGACGCGCGAAAGACTCACTGTTGCTGCTCAATTTTGTAGCTGTAACTTGTCTGAAAAGCCCAATAAATACAGAATCGCATCTAAGCCCAGCGTTGATATCGATTGCTCGGCAGACTGTTTAACCAGCGGCTTAGCGCGAAATGCCACACCGAGCCCAGCAATGCTCAGCATAGGCAAATCATTAGCGCCGTCTCCCACCGCTATCACTTGCTCTAGGTCGATGCCTTCTTCGTCTGCGATCTGACGCAGTAATTGCGCCTTACGCGTGCCATCAACAATGTCGCCTTTGATATTTCCCGTCACCAGGCCATCAACAATATCCAGCTCGTTAGCGTGCACGTAGTCAATGCCCAGACGCGCCTGTAAATGACGAGCAAAATAGGTAAAGCCCCCGGACAAAATAGCAGTCTTATACCCCAGGCGGCGCAGGGTCGAAATGAGGTGCTCGGCGCCTTCGGTGATCTTTAACTCCTTAGCCACACTTTCCAGCGCCGCCTCAGGCATACCCTCGAGCAGTGCCACCCGTGCGCGAAAGCTATCGCTAAAATCAATTTCACCGCGCATCGCCGATTCTGTAATTGCACTCACCTGGTCACCCACGCCTGCATGTTTGGCCAGCTCGTCAATCACCTCGGCTTCAATCAGGGTGGAATCCATATCAAAGGCCACCAGCCGACGGTTGCGGCGGTACATGTTGTCTTCCTGGAAAGCCAGATCGACCTCTAATGCCCCAGCTACCTCTAACAGATTGCGCCGGAAAGCGGCAGGGTCGGCCAGCGGGCCACGCACGGAAAATTCGACACAGGCTTTGCTTTGGGCCGGCAACTCGCCCAACGGAATACGCCCAGAAAGACGATTAATGCCATCAATATTCAAACCGTGCTCAGCCACAACAGCAGTGACGCGCGCCAATTGATCAGCGGTAATCTTGCGAGCCAGCAAAGTAATAATAAACCGCGCCTGGCCCTGAGCGGCGACCCATTGCGTATAACGCTCTGGCTCGACCGGTGTTATGCGCACGCGCAAATCTCGTTGCAAACCAAATTTTTGTACATCATCAGCAACTGCACCCTGCATACTATCGTCAGGAAGCTCTACCAAAAGGCCTAGAGACAAAGTTGCGTGAATCACCGACTGACCAGCGTCCAGAATATTCGCACCGCGATCGGCAAGAATAGCGGCGATACCCGTGGTTACCCCGGGCTGATCTTCGCCTGAAAGTGTTATGAGTAATGTCTGTGTCACATGCAGAGTCTCTTCTGGAACGGACGACATTCTACCCGCTCATGGCGACCACAGGAAACGCAAAATCCAACCCGTTAGGGCTGCGTTTTTAGCGCAACCTGGAAATTTTAACGACGCCTGCTGCACCCATTCACACACTCTCACCGCCATAAGGTTTATACTTCCCGCTCTTACAACAACACATTCTGGCCAACTCCAGTGAGCTCTCCCGCCGCAAAAACGAGCCTAAGTCAGCAGCTGGCACTTATAGCAGCCGGCGTTTGCCTCTTTGTATCTGTCGCACTGGTGGTATTGAGCACAGTATCAAGCCGACACATGCAGTCTCAGCTACAGCAAGAATACGGTGAAGCCTTTGCAGGGCTGATCGCTCACCGTGTCAGCAGCGCACTGGAAGCGGGTGATTTACTGAGTGTCTCAGCCTCTCTACAACGATTTGTGGAAATGTCGGCGGCTCAGCGAATCAGCCTCACTGATGTCGAGGGAAAAACAATTGGCCAAGCCGGCAAGAACAGCGATTCGAGCCTGCAACGCTACAGTGCCCCGGTTAGAATCGAATCAGATATAGCAGGCACACTGGTTATCGAACTGGGAACTCAGGGCGCAGACTCAGCTCAACAGCAGTTCTCACTCAGCCTGCTTGGCCTGGCACTCCTGTTAAGTCTGACGGTCTACATTGCCGCGCGCATGTTGGGGCAAACTCTGGGTAACCGGCTGTTAGCACTTGCCCGCACCCTTCGCCTTGAGGAAGAAGACCAACAGACGCACCCTACCAACGAAATAGCCCTGCTCGAAAAGCGCATAGCCGCGCTGCCAATGGATTTGTTGCGCACACGCAGCGAACCTGTCCCGCAGGAAGAAAACTACGAGACAACAGCGGTGTTGTACTTGAGCCTGGCGAGCCTGGCCGACTACGTTGAAACACTGGACGAACAATCTTTGCAGCGCTACACCGACAGGCTTCATCAACTCGTGTTTGCGGCTGCCGGGTTTTACGCGGGTGATTTACAAGTAGTGAGGCAATTTGGCCTGGCTGTATTTTTCAGCGAACAAAACACCGCCGGCAGCGCCGCTTTTAGGGCTGCGTCCTGCGCCTGGCTTGTGCGGGCCGCGGGAAAAACGTTGGAAGAAAAAAATGTCGGCTCTATGGGGTTGTCACTCAATATCTCGATGGCCATTGCTCAAAGTGAGCTGGGTGTTGGCAACGCCAACGACATTTATCCGGGCCTCTACATGCAACATACTCTGGATGAACTGCAGGCCATCTGCGATTCGCGCCCGCCGCATATACTGTTATCAGCAGCCGCTAACAATGACGTTGATGTCAGTAGCCGCGTACAAACGCAAGCCAGTGAACCTGGAGACCACTCTTTCATCGAGGGGTTTCATGGTCAGTACAGAGACTTACTAGAGCGTCAGGCACAGCTCATTTTAAACCGACTCACTGACCCAACAAGACTGTCACTCTAGACTGGCGCAGCGCTTTATTCGCCACGCCATGCGGCAGCCTACTCGACAACCATCTTATCTACTTTTTGGAAACCGCGGGGCAGCTTGTTTCCGCGCCGACCGCGCTCGCCACGATAGTGCTCTAGGTCAGCGAACTTCATATTGTGATGACGCTTACCAGCGTACACCACAAGCGTATCGCCCTCGGTGAGCACCTGCACAGAAAGCACATATTCTTCTCGGCTCTGAACACGCGCGCTGGGGATACCAATAATTTTATTCCCTTTGCCGCGAGCCATTTGCGGTAAATCCGCCAGCGGGAAAACCAACAGCCGGCCTTCATTAGACACAGCGGCAACCCAGGCGTTTTCCATGTCGGTTATCTTGGCAGGCTGTAAAACAAGCGCGCCCTTGGGCAGCGTTATAGCGCCTTTACCGGCCTTGTTCTTTGTCTGCAGATCACCCAGCTTCGCTACAAAGCCATAGCCGGCGTCGCTGGCAAGAAGGTAGAGCGCACTTTCATCGCCCATCATTAACCCTTCAAACGTTGCCCCGGAAGGTGGGTTTATGCGACCCGTAACCGGCTCGCCCTGCCCTCTGGCTGAAGGCAGGTTATGTGACGGAATCGTATAAGCCCTGCCCGTTGAATCCAAAATGACGGTAGGCTGATTGCTTTTGCCCGCCGCTGCCATTTTGAACTCGTCGCCTGATTTATAACTGAGGCCCACGGGGTCAATCTCATGACCCTTGGCAGCGCGAATCCAACCCTTGGCAGACATCACCACCGTAATCGGATCTGCACTCATCAACTCAAGCTCGCTAAACGCCTTAGCTTCTTCGCGTTCTGCCAGGGGTGAGCGGCGGTCGTCGCCGTATTTTTCCGCTACGGCCAACAGCTCCTGCTTGATCAGCGTTTTTAATCTTGCCGCACTGCCAAGCGTTTTTTGCAGGCCATCGCGCTCTTTTTGTAGCTCATCCTGTTCGGTGCGAATACTCATCTCTTCGAGCTTAGCCAAGTTCCGTAACTTCAAATCTAGAACAGCTTCGGCCTGTGTATCGCTGATTTTAAACCGCTCCATCAACGCCGGTTTCGGTTTGTCTTCGGTACGAATAATGTGAATAACTTCATCAATATTCAGGAAGGCAATTAGGTAGCCATCCAAAATATGCAGGCGCTTGAGCACTCGCTCCAAGCGGTATTCCAAACGACGCCGCACAGTCTCTGTACGAAATTTAAGCCACTCTTTAAGAATGCGATCGAGGCCCTTCACCGCAGGGCGACCATCAATGCCAATCATATTCAGGTTAACGCGATAGCTTCGCTCAAGATCAGTAGAGGCGAATAGGTGGCTCATCAAAGATTCAAGGTCAACACGATTCGAACGGGGCACAATAACCAGACGTGTCGGGTTTTCATGATCCGACTCATCGCGAAGATCCATTACCATTGGCAACTTACGCGCCTGCATCTGCGCAGCAATCTGCTCCAGCACTTTCGAGCCCGACACCTGATAAGGCAGCGCGTTAACAACAATATCGCCCCCCTCTTTCTCCCAGACTGCGCGCATGCGCATCGCACCCCGGCCACTTTCATACATCGCAAGAATCTCTTCTCGGGGAGTAATGATTTCTGCCTCGGTGGGAAAATCAGGGGCCAGCACGTGCTCACAAAGGTCAGCCACTGTTGCCTTGGGAGATTCCAGCAACCGCACAGTAGCGGTCACAACCTCGCGCAAATTATGCGGCGGCACATCTGTGGCCATACCCACGGCGATGCCCGTTGTGCCGTTCAACAACACATTGGGCACCTGTGCCGGCAGCACAGAGGGCTCATCCATCGTCCCGTCGAAGTTAGGCACCCAGTCCACGGTGCCCTGACCAAGCTCGCCCAGCAAAACTTCTGCATAGGCAGTTAGCCGAGACTCGGTGTAACGCATGGCGGCGAATGATTTAGGATCGTCAGGTGAACCCCAGTTGCCCTGCCCGTCTACCAGCGGATAGCGGTAACTGAAATCCTGCGCCATGAGCACCATCGCTTCATACGCTGCGCTGTCGCCATGCGGATGAAACTTACCAATTACATCGCCCACAGTACGGGCAGATTTTTTAAATTTTGCAGTCGCTTTTAAACCCAGCTCGCTCATCGCATAAACAATCCTGCGCTGAACCGGTTTCAGACCATCTCCAACATGCGGCAAAGCGCGGTCGAGAATAACGTACATGGAATAATCCAAATACGCCTTCTCTGCATAGCTTTTTAGCGAAACCTGTTCGGTGCCGTCAGAATCAATCTCAATGGTGTCGGTCATAAGTGCCTTGGATAAAAAATTAAAGAAAGACTAGCTGTGCTAACTAGCCCTCTGCTGCGCGCGAGTCGCCGCTTTGATGAAACTGTTTTTCGCCCTGAGATGCCACCAATTGTTCGTTGAGGTTTACAATCGAGTGCGCCATATCAACCATCAGGCTCTGTATTGTAGCCGGGTTGCTCTTGATCAACTCACTGAATTGATCTTTGGGTACCTTTACCACTGAGCAGACTGTTTTTGCGCGCACCGTGGCACTGCGATCCATTTGTGTCAGCGCTGCCATTGCACCGAAAATTTCTCCATCGGCGATTCGGCCTACCGGCACGTCATCGACCAACACCTCAGCAATACCGGCTGTCATGTTAAACACATAGTTGGCTCTATCACCCTGGCGAATAATCGTATCTCCCGATTGATACACCTCGAACCCCGGTGTTACCGGCGCATCTTCAAGGGTGCTAGCTGCCGTCAATCGCAGCATTAGCCCTGAATAGGCAACCAACAACCGTGTCCAGAGGCGCATGGCCATCGGATCATCAAACACGCGCTGCATGAAATCCAATCCGGAATAGGTCAGTAGAGACACATCCCCTTCGGCGACGTATTGCACAGCAACATCCTTCGCAAGCGTACCGGCTATATCGGGTAGCAAAAGGTCTCCTGCTTCAAGCTTGTACAGCGTCTTTTGTTGATAACGAACCGCCACAGTGCCGCTAAGCACTTGATAGAAATGCTTATCGTCATAGCCGCGAAAGCAACCTTCTTCATTGGCCTCCACATCCATTGGGGAGCCCGGTATGCCTACGGCCTCTAGTAGGGCGCTTACCAACTCCTGAAACTGCTTGCTTAGAGCGCTGATATCTGGCCCCTCTGTCCTTGCGAGCATGTATATTACCTCTCCTTATTTCACCCCCACGGCGTTGGCCCTATAGTAGCAACTAAAGGCTCGCTGTAGAAAGTGAACCCTGCACTTGGGAATCTCGGAGAAGATGATGAATGATGGCTGGCAGACACTACGCTTCGATGAACTAGCGCCAGAAACACTGTATGCCATACTGCGCCTACGCAGCGAAATTTTCGTGGTCGAGCAGGAATGCGCTTATCTGGACATGGACAATCTCGACCAGCAATCGACACACATGCTGATGTGGCAGAGCGGCAAGCTATGCGCCTATCAACGCTGTTTACCGCCCGGAGCCAGCTACCTCGAAAGCTCAATCGGCAGAATTGTCGTTGACCCAACCCTTCGCGGAAAGGCCTTGGGCTATACGCTAGTGCAGCGCGGAATCGACTTCAATACAACAACGTGGCCTGAGAGTGGCATCGTAATTCACGCGCAAGCGCACTTAGAAAAGTTCTACGGTAGGCTTGGGTTTGTGGCTGAAGGGGAGGCACACCTGGAGGACGGTATTTTGCACCGCAATATGCGCTACGTTACAGCTCCAGTAGAAAAGTAACGGGGCCATCGTTGGTGAGACTCACCTGCATATCGGCACCGAAACGACCCGCGGCTACTTTCGGGTGCTGAACACACAGCGCCCCTAAAAGCTGCTCATACAGTAACTGGGCATCGCCAGGCGGCATTGCACTAGAAAAACTGGGCCTAAGCCCTTTGCGAGTGTCTGCGGCCAGTGTGAACTGGGAAACCAATAAAACCCCGCCATCCACATCCGCAACACTGCGATTCATGCGATCTTCTTCGTCACTAAACACGCGGTAAGCAAGCATTTTGTCGATCATGCGTTGCCCCAAACCAAAATCGTCGCCCTTCTCCAGGCCTAGAAAAACAAGCAGGCCAGAATCTATTTCTCCGACACGTTCTGCGCCTACATCAACCGCTGCGTGTTTGACCCGTTGTAGTAGCGCCTTCAAAACCAGCCTGAAACTAGATGCGCCCTGCGCGCCGACGTTCGTGTTCAAGCAATAATTTTTTGCGCAGACGAATACTCTCTGGCGTCACCTCTACCAACTCATCGTCTTCGATGAACTCCAGCGCTTGCTCCAACGTGTGTCGAACCGGCGGGGTAAGCGTCAGGGCTTCATCTGTGCCCGAGGCACGAACGTTGGTCAGCTGTTTGCCTTTGGTGGGGTTAACGGTTAGGTCGTTACCACGACTGTGCAGACCAATAATTTGGCCTTCGTACACATCGATATTCGGCTCGATAAACATCCGCCCCCTGTCCTGCAGGTTAAACAGCGAGTAACCCAGTGTTTTACCTTTAACCATCGACACCAGCACGCCATTGCTGCGGTGAATAATTTCAGCATTCTTTACCGGACCGTAGTGATCGAACACGTGCGTAAGAATGCCGCCGCCAGAGGTGAGTGTTAAAAACAGGGAACGGAAACCGATGAGCCCACGTGCGGGAATGATGAATTCCAAACGCACTCTACCTTTGCCATCGGGTACCATGTTTTCCAGCTCTGCACGGCGCAGGCCCAACTCTTCCATCACTGCGCCCTGATGCTGATCTTCACAGTCAATGACCAACTGTTCGTAGGGCTCTTGCAGAACACCATCTACTTCTTTTTGAATAACCTCAGGCCGCGATACACCAAGCTCAAAACCTTCGCGGCGCATTGTTTCGATGAGCACCGAAAGGTGAAGCTCACCACGGCCCGACACTTTAAACTTATCAGGGCTGTCGCCGGGCTCAACCCGCAGCGCTACGTTGTGAATAAGCTCACGCTCAAGGCGCTCTTTGATGTTGCGCGATGTAACGTACTTTCCTTCAAGACCTGCAAACGGCGAATCGTTTACCTGAAATGTCATGCTGACTGTTGGCTCATCAACAGAGAGCGGTGGCATTGCCTCGGGATGATCTGGATCGCACAGCGTATCGGAAATGTTTAGGCCTTCGATGCCGGTAATACAGACGATATCGCCCGCCTCTGCACCTTCAACATCAACCCGCTCTAGACCCAAATAACCCATCACCTGCAGCACGCGCCCTTTACGCGTACCACCATCGCCTTCCACAACCACAACCGGTGTGTTCGGCTTCAAACGCCCACGGGTAATGCGGCCGACGCCGATAACGCCCACATAGCTACTGTAATCTAGCGCGCTAATCTGCATCTGCAGTGGCTCGTCAGGGTTTACCTGAGGTGCTGGCACTTTTTCAACAACGGTTTCAAACAGGGCCTGCATATCACTGCCCATGTCTTCATGATCAAGACCGGCGATGCCCTCAATAGCAGAAGCGAAAATAATCGGAAAATCGAGTTGCTCGTCTGTAGCGCCCAGGCGATCAAATAAATCAAATACCTGATCGACAACCCAATCGGGCCGCGCACCGGGGCGGTCAATCTTGTTCACCACAACGATGGGGCTCAGGCCCTGCTCAAACGCCTTTGATGTGACGAACCGCGTTTGCGGCATTGGCCCGTCCACGGCATCTACCAGCAACAGAACGGAATCTACCATCGACAATACGCGCTCCACCTCACCACCAAAATCGGCGTGCCCCGGGGTATCAACGATGTTGATTCGGTATCCTTCCCACTCAATGGCTGTGTTCTTGGCAAGAATGGTAATGCCGCGCTCACGCTCCTGATCGTTGGAGTCCATGATGCGCTCGGCACCCTCCGAGCGCCTGTCCAGTGTGCCGGACTGCTGCAGAAGGCAATCAACCAACGTGGTTTTACCGTGGTCAACGTGCGCGATGATCGCAATATTGCGTAACTTTTCTATCAAGAGGTATCTCCAAACGCCTGAATTTGCCGGCGCTTTTCAAGTGCCATGCTGCAAAAAGGCGCGGATTATACCCTATCGCTGGCCTTGAGGGGCGTACACTTTTACCTGCAGCGCGCTATCTTCGCGAAGATGGCCAGCGTGTAACCGGCTCATTACACCCTTGCCGCAATACAGCATGTAGGTAACGCCGGGGGCTAACTCCGATTTTCGGGTATGCAGCTCGAAAAACGGAATCTTCAGGACGGGTACGTGCACTGCCAGTGGCGCGAACTCCTCTTCATCCGGGTGTCGGATATCGATAATGGTGCTGTTGGCCAGCGGCACTCCCAGCACCTCCACCTCGGTGCGCTCTAAGGTTTCTTCTGCCAGCCGGTCGATGCGGGTTTGTTGCCTGGCCTCGAAAGCACGATCGAGGATACTCAGATCAAATTTTCGCTCCTGCGCATCCACTCTATCGAGCCTGGCCCGTGTAGTGGGCTTGACCGAAATCACGCCACAATACTCAGGCATGCTCGCAGCAAACTCTTCGGTACCAATTTTTGCGGCCAACTGCACAATGTCTTCTTTGTCTGCGGTGATGAGCGGCCTTAGAATCAGCCGATCAGTGACTTTGTCGATCACAGACAGGTTTTGCAGAGTCTGGCTACTCACCTGCGCCACGCACTCCCCAGTTACCAGCGCAGGTATTTCAAGCTCATCCGCAAGCCGATCAGCCACTCGCAGCATCATGCGCTTGAGCACGACACCCATATAGCTGTCCTGCACATTTTTCAGCAGCTCGGCGACCACCTCTTCAAACGGCACAGAGACAAAAAGCACGCGCTGGTGGTTGCCATACTTTTGCCAGAGATACAGCGCGACTTCTTTCACACCCAGCTCGTGATCACGTCCACCCAGATTAAAAAAAAGAAAATGTGTGCGCATGCCACGTTTCATTGCCAGATAACTGGCCACGGGCGAATCAAAGCCGCCCGATATAAGCGATAGCACTGGATCCAGACTGCCCAGAGGATATCCGCTGGGGCCACTGTGCCGCTCACCAATGACGAAAAGCCTGTCTCGGTTCACCTCCAAACGCACCGTCACGTCTGGTTTTTTCAGCTGAACACCCGCCGCCCCTGTTTCAGCCAGCAGTACCGTTCCCACCGATCGCTCCACATCCACCGACCGAAACGCATGCTTGCCATTGCGCTTGCAACGCACGGCAAACGTTTTACCTTTCAAGCGCTCCCGGTAAACCGGCAGTACGTAACCGGCGATGTCCTCGATGGGAGGCAGCGCATACTCTTCCACCTCCATCGCATAGGTAATGCCAGCAATACGGCACATGGCATCAGCCATACGAGCGACATGCTGCGGCTCATTGCTTGAAGAGCGCACCATAAACTTGTCCCAATCCCGCTCTACCACCACCTCAGAATCAATTTCTCGCAGAACCGCATTCATGTTCTCATTCAACTGGCGCAAAAAGGCGCGGCGCACGGGTCTACTCTTGATGGCGATTTCAGAGAAATACTTGACAAGAAATAGCATAGGGGCCATAACCAATGCGGCTGATGAAGGCCGCCATTATACGGCTTTCGCCCAGGCAATCATGCCGGTCAGCACAGCAACCCATCGTAGGTCGGGTTTGCACCAAAATAGAACACAAACGATCTATTTTGGTGCAGAGATAGTGTGTCTCGCAACATAATTGGAAAAAAACCTCTGTTTATCAGTGAGTTACCTTTCGCACCTGCTTGGCACAGCTTTTGCTGTTGCTAAGGCACGCGAAGCAGGCCATGAACACAGACTGCACGGCTCCGAATAACTCGAAGCCCTAGCGGCTAGAAACAGTTAACTGAACACAAAACAACAGCCCGCAACGGCAGGCTTATTTAACGCTCCTTGGAGGACACACATGTCATCGAACACCCTTAACCTCATCAAAGACAATGAAGCCCGCTGGGTAGATTTGCGCTTCACCGACACTCGCGGTAAAGAGCAACATGTAACGATCCCTTCAAGTGAAGTCGATGAAGACTTCTTCGAAGGCGGCAAAATGTTTGACGGCTCATCTATCTCTGGCTGGAAAGGCATCAACGAGTCAGACATGATCCTCATGCCTGATGACGATACCTGCGTACTCGACCCGTTCACCGACGATGCCACCGTAATACTACGCTGCGACGTTGTTGAGCCACTGACGATGCAAGGCTACGAGCGCGACCCACGCTCAGTTGCCAAGCGCGCACAGGAATACCTGAACTCTACTGGCATTGGTGACACCGCTTACTTCGGCCCCGAGCCCGAGTTCTTCGTATTTGACGATGTGAAGTGGCACGCCGACATGTCTGGTGCTGGCTACTCGATCAACTCAGAAGAAGCGGCATGGGCCTCTAACCAAAGCTTCGACGATGGCAATATTGGCCACCGCCCCGGTGTCAAAGGCGGTTACTTCCCCGTACCACCGGTTGATTCACTGCACGACATTCGCGCGGCGATGTGTACAGCTATGGAGCAAATGGGTTTGCCTATCGAAGTACACCACCACGAAGTAGGTACAGCAGGCCAGTGTGAGATCGGCGTACGCTTCAACACGCTCGTAATCAAAGCTGACGAAGTGCAGATCATGAAGTACTGCACGCACAACGTAGCGCATGCCTACGGCAAAACAGCCACATTCATGCCCAAGCCACTGGTAGGTGACAACGGTTCTGGCATGCACGTTCACCAGTCTATCTCCAAAGACGGCGAAAACATTTTTGCTGGTGACGGATACGCTGGGCTGTCTGAGAATGCGCTTTTCTACATCGGCGGCATCATCAAGCACGCGCGTGCGTTGAACGCATTTGCTAACGCGTCTACCAACTCTTACAAGCGTTTGGTGCCCGGCTTTGAAGCACCGGTAATGCTCGCTTACTCAGCGCGCAACCGCTCTGCATCTATTCGTATTCCTTACGAGCCAAACCCGAAAGGTAAGCGTATCGAAGTTCGTTTTGCTGATCCTACTGGCAACCCTTACCTGACATTTGCTGCCATGATGATGGCTGGCCTAGACGGCATCCAGAACAAGATTCACCCTGGTGATGCAGCAGATAAAGACTTGTATGACCTGCCAGCAGAAGAAGCTGCAGCGATTCCAACCGTTGCCTCTAGCCTTGAACAAGCGCTGGAAGCATTGGATGCAGACCGCGGATTCCTCACAGCAGGTGGCGTGTTCACTGACGACATGATCGATGGTTACATCGAGCTCAAGGCGGAAGAAGTTGAGCGTGTGAACATGACTACGCAACCGGTTGAGTTTGATATGTACTACTCTGTTTAGTACTTAGTTGTTTTACTGAGCCCGCACTTTGTTGCGGGCTTTTTTTTGTCTGGTTACACCTGAGCCAAGAAACGTGCACTTGTTCAGGATTGTTTTGCGAAGGGGTTACCAGTCGCTCCACGTGATTCGCTTGGTGGTAACCCCTTCGCAAGACAATCCTTGATCGAGCGGGATTTGACAGCTCACTACTATTCATTCAAAAACACCGCTCAATGCGGATAGTGGAGCGCCGCTGGGGAGCCGAGCAACGATACGGTGACCACCAAGCGATTTCCGAGGAGCGACTGATCACCGTATTGTTGTTCGGCTCCTGATATCACTCCGATACATTCGAAAGAACAGAGCGAAAAATCCTGCTAGAAAGAAGCAACTTTTTCACACAAAGAATGCCCAACTACAACACTGCGCAACAACACCAATCTCTGCTAGTGTGAAAAAAAGGCGAGCAACAAGCCAACCAAAGAGGTAGCCAAAATGATCAGGGCTGTAACAACAACCGCCATGCTGCTACTAGCCATCAGCGCACACGGCCAAAACGCTATCTACAAGACCGTCGACGAAAACGGCAACGTCGTGTTCACCGATGCGCCCCCGGCAAACTCTGAAAACGCGGAGCGATTAGAAATGCCCCGCGTGAACACCACACCCGCCATTGAGTTCAAAGAGCCCGTCACCTCCCAGGCCTCAGAAGGCATTGTAGAAGCGGAGGTCATCGATCAGGAGATCGCCATCAGTCGGCCGGCCAACGAAGAACAAATACCCATGGGGCCCGGCAACTTTTCAGTCGAGGTAAAGGTCTCGCCCGCATTGAAGGAATTTCAGGCGCTCCAGCTGTTTGTCGACGGCATTCCCTATGCAGAACCACAGGCGGGAAGCATCTGGGCCCTGTCTAATGTGTTTCGCGGCAAACATGAACTGACCGCTGGGATCATGAATGACAAGGGCGAGATTTTGACTATGTCTGAGCCAGTCATCGTATTTGTTCAACGCCCCACTATTCGCCGCTAGACCGCCGAATACTCCTTAACCCTTCTGAGCTGGACTTTCCCCTCCTTTCGACGCACCATAATGGTGCGCAGAGTACGGCTTCACCCGTTTCCTCCGGCTGGCCAGGTGGCATTATCGGCAGGTTACTGAGCTTACATAGGGTAAATGTAAGCGCTTACTATCAGCAAAAGTCATTAAAAACATTAAAGTCGAATAGCGAGCCGCGATAATTCGATTCTGGCTTCATACTTGCTAAGCAAGTACGCATCACCCGTTTGAAGCTACTGAAACGGGCAACCGCGCGATTCCCACGCCTGGCGATGGAGCGCATTTTATTGGTACAGCAGGAACCGGCATGACTTCGGACGAGACCATTCTCGACCACATTAGCACTGGCATTCTCGCGCTCAATGACGCGCTTGAGATCACCTCGATTAATGCAGCGGGAGAGGCACTGCTGCAAACCTCAGAGGCCCGTAGTGTCGGACAGCATGCCGGCAGCCTGATGCTCAGAGCTAGAGACTGGCTAGAGCCGCTGGAGCAGGTGCTCGCCAGCAAGAGCCCGCAAACTACACGCAGCGCATCTCTGGTTCTGCACTCTGGCCACGAGATTCAGTGCGATATTCTCATCACACCAGTACTTCATGAAGATGCTGAGGCCAGCCTGCTGGTTGAACTCATGGCGGTTGATCGAATGCTGCGTATCAGCCGTGAAGAGAGCCTTCTCAGCAGCCACGAAACCACGCGGGCAGTTATTCGGGGCTTGGCACATGAGATCAAGAACCCGCTCGGTGGGGTTCGCGGTGCAGCGCAGCTGCTGGCGCGAGAACTCCCTGATGAGAGCCTGAACGAATACACGCAGATTATTATTCGCGAAGCTGATCGGCTACGCGATCTAGTCGATAGGCTGCTCGGGCCAAATCAGCAGCTTGATCCGCAGGTACGAAACATCCACGAGGTGTTGGAACACGTGCGGAATTTGATTGAAGCTGAAGCGCCGCAAACTGTGACCTTTATTCGCGACTACGACCCTAGCCTGCCCGATTTTTCGTACGATAAATCTCAGCTCATACAGAGCGTACTCAATGTCGTGCGCAACGCATTGCAGGCCAGCGAGCACAGCACAATCACGTTGCGCACGCGCTCGCAGCGCCAATTCACCGTGGGCAACCAACGTCATCGGCTAATGTGCCGCTGCGACATAATTGACGATGGCCCGGGCATCCCCGAGAACATTCGCCATGCCGTGTTTGCTCCCATGGTAACGGGCCGCGCAGACGGCACGGGGCTGGGGCTTTCGATCGCGCAGTCAATCATCACCCGCCATGGCGGCGTACTGGAATGCGAAAGCGAGCCAGGCAATACAAAATTCACCTTTTACTTACCAATGGAAACTCAAAATGCCTAGGCAAAGCATAGTCTGGATTGCAGATGACGATGACTCCATTCGCTGGGTGCTGGAAAAAACACTCACGCAAGCTGGCATTGAAAACAAAAGCTTTGCCGATGCCGATGAGCTACTCCTGCATATCGACTCAGAATTACCGGATGTCATCATTAGCGATATTCGCATGCCCGGCACAGATGGACTTGCGCTGTTAGCCCATGTGAACGAACGCTTCCCCGAGCTGCCGGTCATCATTACTACGGCGCATTCCGATCTGGATAGCGCCGTTAGCTCCTATCAGCGAGGCGCGTTCGAATATTTGCCCAAGCCGTTTGATCTTGATGAGGTGGTTGCCGTTACCGAGCGTGCCTTGGCACACTCAAAAGAAAATGGCTCAACGAGCGCGCCGAGCGAACCTGCTCCGCAAACAGAAATTATTGGCGAAGCGCCAGCAATGCAAGAAGTGTTCAGAGCCATTGGTCGCCTGGCACACAGCAATATCACCGTATTGATCAATGGCGAATCTGGGACCGGCAAAGAACTCGTTGCCCACGCGCTACATCGGCACAGCCCCAGAGCCGGCTCACCTTTTATTGCGCTAAACATGGCAGCAATACCACGTGACCTAATGGAGTCAGAACTCTTCGGTCATGAAAAAGGCGCCTTTACCGGTGCTGCAAACAAACGCGAAGGACGCTTCGAACAAGCCGATGGCGGCACACTGTTTCTAGACGAAATTGGCGACATGCCGGCTGAAACACAAACCCGATTACTGCGAGTACTCGCAGACGGAGAGTTTTATCGGGTGGGTGGGCATACGCCGATAAAAGCCAATGTGCGCATCATTGCAGCCACGCACCAAAACCTTGAAGCGCTAGTGCAACGCGGCGAATTTCGCGAAGACTTGTTCCATCGCCTAAATGTTATTCGTATACATATTCCAAAACTGGCTGAGCGGCGCGAAGATATTCCTCAGCTTGCCAAGTTTTTCTTTGCACAGGCAGCCAAAGAACTGGGCGGCGAACCCAAAATATTGTTACCTGAAGCTGAGAGCTTTCTCACGCAGCTGCAATGGCCAGGTAATGTGCGCCAACTGCAGAACTGCTGCCGCTGGATAACAGTCATGGCGTCTGGCAGAGAAGTTCACGTGCAGGACTTACCACCCGAACTCGGGCAAGAAACAGCACCAATGGCCGCTGAACACACCACCGACTGGCGAGACCAACTGCACTCATGGGCACACCAGGAATTAGTGCAGGGCAAACAACAAATTCTACAAGAGGCGATCCCAGCGTTCGAGCGGGTAATGATCGATGTGGCATTGCAACACACCAAAGGCAGAAAACGGGATGCAGCGGAGCTGCTTGGCTGGGGCCGCAATACACTTACGCGTAAGATTAAAGATCTCGATCTTTAACGTTAACGAACGCAATGCTTAAAATAGTGCTATACGAACCCGAGATTCCGCCAAACACCGGCAATATCATACGCCTGTGTGCCAACACCGGCTGCTCGCTACACTTGATAGAACCTCTAGGATTTGATTTAGAGGACAAAAAAATGCGCCGCGCAGGGTTAGACTATCGCGAATATGCAAACCTGAAGCGCTACAAAAACTTTGATAACTTTTTATCGGAACACAACTCACCCCGCGTATTTGGCATCAGCACGCGGGGTAAAAAAAGTTATCACGAAGAGACCTTCCAACCACAGGACGCGATCGTTTTTGGACCAGAAACAAGAGGGTTGCCCGCGCAATTGCTGGATGATTTGGGGCCCGCTAACACACTGCGCATTCCGATGAAGGGCGACAGCCGAAGCCTTAACCTCAGCAATGCAGCTGCACTGGTTGCCTACGAAGGCTTACGGCAGATGGGCTTTGAAGGCTTGAGCTAAAAAGCCAGGCAAAAAAAAGGGGCCAGGGCCCCTTTTCATTATTGCTCACTACGCAGGCTTAATGCTCAGTAGCAGCACCGGCTCCGTCAGCTTGCGCTAGCGCCTGCTGATACAACGCATCAAAATTCACTGGCGCGAGCATCACCGGCGGGAACGCACCTTTTACGCAAAGTGCGTCGATCGCTTCGCGAGCATACGGGAACAAAATATTGGGGGCAGCGGTGCCCAACACGCGGCGCAAATCTTCATCGGCAAAGCCCTGGATGAAGAAAATACCGGCTTGCTGCACTTCAATCAAAAAGGCCGTTTCTTCCTCAACAGTTGCAGTAATCGTCACTGTTAAAACAACTTCGAAGTTACCTTCTTCGTCGATTGAACCGCTCTTCGTGTTGAGATCAACATTTACTTTGGGCTGCCACTGTTTTTTAAAAATACCGGGGGTAGCCGGCGACTCAAACGACAAGTCTTTGGTGTAGATCCGCTGCATAACAAATTGCTGTTGTGGTGCTTCCTGTGTCGCTGCTTGTTCCTCGGCCATTAAGCCGCCCTCCTATCTATCATCAGTAAATAAAAAATCTATATGCTCAGTGTGAAACGTTTAACGCTAACCATTCAATAAGGTATCTAGCTGACCCTGACGCTGCAGAGCCCACAGGTCATCAAAACCACCCACATGATAATCGCCTATCCAAATTTGCGGCACTGTACGGCGACCACTGCGTTCCATCATTTGCTGACGCAGCTCTGGCTTACCATCAACAGGGATATCAGTGTATTCAACCGACTTTTCATCCAGCAGTGCTTTTGCCTGCTGACAGTACGGACAAAATTGCGTGGAGTACATGGTGACTGCTGCGGTCATAATTCTGCTCTTTTGTTTCTGCTAGCTCTAAGTGCCTACTAGTGTGGGTACTTCATTTCGTACTACGCGACGGTGGGCAGCTGCAAGTTGCCCCATTCCATCATGCCACCCGTCATCTTGTATACCTCTTCATACTGGGCTTCTTTGAGCTGCTTGCCAGCGGCGCCAGATTGTTGGCCCATTTTGCACACAAGTATCACTGGCTTATTCTTGTACTTTTCGAGCTCCACCATTCGCTCACCCAGCTTTGAAGCTGGAATATTCACAGCACCAACGATATGGGATTTGCCAAATTCGGCGGCATCTCGCAGATCAACAAACACGCCGTCGTTGGCATTCACCAGATTAATAGCCTGCTGGGGTGTCACGGAGGGCCCAGACTTACGTGACTCATGCACAAAGAGCATGATGGCCACAGTAACCAAAGCCGCCGCAAGGACCCACTGCTGAGCCAGAAATTCTAAAAAGAGTGCCATGATTTAGTGTCGATTATCGCTGTCGTTACTGACTTTGGGTGAATTGGCTGAAATGGGCGTATTTTCAAAGGCCGCAAGTATACAGGGCTTCCAGTTGGTCAACCAGTAGCGCGAAGGAGTCTCGCATCAATGGCTGGCCAGGGCGCTAGGTACACACGAAAAAATCGCGGTCGAACTTCACAGTCGCCCACTATTAGCAATGCGCAGCCCCCCTGAAACCGCTAAAATGGGCCGCTTACCTGTAAGCGGTAGCGCTTTCGCTGCTTTTTGGATGACGTTTAGATGAGTTTGGAACACGGCATGACTGACACAAAGAAATCACCCACGGTTTTGATCGTTCTGGATGGCTGGGGCCACCGTGAAGAAACCCAGGACAATGCAATCGCCAACGGCAGCACGCCTGTTTGGGATCGCCTGTGGTCAGAGGCCCCGCATACGCTGATTTCCGCCTCCGGCGAAGATGTTGGCCTACCCGATGGCCAAATGGGAAACTCTGAGGTGGGGCACATGAGCTTGGGCTCTGGCCGGCTAATTCTGCAAAACATCTCACTCATCGATAATGCCATCGCCGATGGTTCATTTGATGAGAATACGGCATATACCTCTGCCATCGATAAAGCCAACGCGGCGGGCGGGGCCGTTCATATTTTCACACTGCTATCTGCTGGTGGCGTACACAGCCATGAAAACCAGGTATTCGCGGCTATTCGCATGGCAGCCAAGCGCGGCGCCAAGCAGGTCTTTTTGCATGCCTTTTTAGATGGGCGTGACACTCCGCCGCGCAGCGCTGCAGGCTCGTTGGAAAAGGCAGATGCGCTGTTTGAAGAGCTTGGCTGCGGCCGCACGGCAACCCTCTGCGGACGCTATTACGCCATGGATCGCGACAACCGCTGGGATCGCGTTGAGCTGGCGTACAACATGCTAACCCTGGGCGAAGCAGACCACCGCTACCCAACGGCATTAGCCGGGCTAGAGGCTGCCTACGCTCGCGATGAGAACGACGAGTTTGTACTACCGACTGTCATATGCGCAGAAGGCGAAGCGCCTGCGCTAGTCAGTGACAACGACACAGTGCTATTCATGAACTTCCGTGCAGACAGAGCGAGGCAAATCACCCGCGCTTTTGTGAACGCGGACTTTACGAATTTTCAACGCAGGGCGAAGCCATCGCTTGCCGACTTTGTGATGACGACGGAGTACGCCGAAGATATTCCCGCCAGTTGCGCCTTCCCGCCACAGAGCATGAAAAACGTGCTGGGGGACTACGTTTCCCAGCAGGGCATGACACAGCTGCGTATTGCAGAAACAGAAAAATACGCGCACGTAACTTTCTTTTTCAGCGGCGGCAGAGAAGATTTGTTTGAAGGCGAAGATCGCGAACTGATTGCCTCCCCGGATGTAGCAACCTACGATTTACAGCCCGAAATGAGCGCGCCAGAATTAACCGATAAGCTGGTTGCGGCAATTACCTCTGGCCGCTACGACCTCATTGTGTGCAACTATGCCAACGGCGATATGGTTGGACACACTGGCGTTTACGAGGCGGCTGTAAAGGCAGTGGAAGCGCTAGACAAGTGCCTGGGCCGTGTTGAAGCCGCACTGGCGCAAGCGGGTGGCCAGGCACTCATTACAGCAGACCACGGTAATTGTGAGCTTATGCTCGATCACGCTTCTGGCCAGAATCACACACAACACACAACGGAGTTGGTGCCGCTTATCTACGTAGGCCCGCAGCAGCTATCACTGCAGCCCCATGGCGGTGTGCTTGCCGACATTGCACCTACGCTGTTGAGCCTTATGCAATTGCCAAAGCCGATAGAAATGTCGGGCAACACCTTGCTGCAACAAAATGCCGGAGACCATGCCGCCTAATTCCGCCAGAGTTAATGTAGCCAATGCCGGCCCGATAAGCGTGAACAACCGAATTCTGAACGCGACATTGCCAACCAAGCACCTGCGGCGCTTTGGTCGCCGCCTCGCATGCCTGAGCATCGCTCTATGCGCCCTGCAACCGATCAACGCTTTAGCAGATGATGAGGCTGAGCAAACCCGCATCCAAATCCAAAAGCTTGAAAAAGACATAAAACGCATTAGCCGCGAGATTGATACCGCCAGCGCACAACGTGGCAAGGTGCAGAACAATCTCAAAAAAGCAGATATTGAACTAGGCCGCGTGCAGCGCAGCATCAAAGAAAACAGGGCTGCGGTACTCACGCAGGAAGCCGAGCTCAAGACGCTGGAGGCGGAACAGAGCGCGCTGCAGGCCGCAGGCAAAAAGCAACGCACGCGTATAGCCGCTGAAATGAAGACAGCCTGGCAAATGGGCCGCGAAAGCCAGCTGAAAATGCTGTTAAGCCAGGAAGAGCCCGACAAGGTAGCTCGCTCCATGACGTACTACCGCTACTTTTTTGAAGCGCGCAACGAAATTTTGGAAGACTACCGCGAAACGCTCCTATCACTTGAAAAAGTGCAGGCAAACATCGACCAAACACTATCAACGCTAGCCACCCGCAGAGCAGCCTTACAAACAGAAGAAAACAGCCTGGAAAAAGCCAAGCTGGAACAGCAGATTGCGCTTAACCAACTGGTCGCCAATATATCTAGCAAATCTGCGAGGCTGAAAAAGCTGGAGACAGACAGAACAGAGCTTGAGAAGCTGTTGGTTGCGATTGAAGAAGCCATCGTTCAGCTAGAGTTGCCGCAGAACGTACAAAGCTTCGCCAAAACCAAAGGACGAATGCCTTGGCCAGTGGCGGGTAAGCACAGCAATCGATTCGGCCGTTCTCGCAATGCAGGAAAAATGCGCTGGCAAGGCATCACCATTGCTGCCAATGAAGGAACCGTGGTGAATGCTGTTCATCATGGCCGAGTGGTGTATTCCGATTGGCTACGCGGCTCCGGCTTGCTACTGATCATTGATCACGGTGATGGCTATATGAGTTTGTATGCGCATAACCAAAGCCTGCTCAAAGACGTGGGAGAGTGGGTCACCTCCGATACACCCATAAGCACTGTGGGCAATAGCGGTGGGCAGGATGAACACGCACTCTATTTTGAAGTGCGCTATGCAGGCAAACCCGTAGACCCAGCAAAATGGTGTGAAAAACGCCCGTAAAAGCCCAATTTTGGCGCCACAGGCGAACATTGAGGTACACTGGAACTACTGCAGAGGGTGGACTGTCGAACTCATACCACCGATAGCCATTACGATGCGATGCACTTAGGTATTTTCATGTACACAGCTCTCAACAAGTATCAAAAAACGCTAACGGCGAGTGTGCTCGCTGTTGCTGGGGTGCTCCTTGCAGTGCCACTTTTCTCTCCCTCTGCTGCCGCCACCACCGATGCCGAAGCCGGCCGCCTTCCGCTCACCGAGTTACGCTCCTTTGCTGATGTGTACAACCAGATTCGCAAAGGCTACGTAGAAGAAATCGATGATAGCCAACTGCTGGAATACGCCATTCAGGGAATGCTGATGGGGCTGGACCCGCATTCGGTTTACCTCACGCGCGACGGCTACAAAAACCTGCAGAGCTCCACGAGTGGCGAATTCACCGGTCTGGGGCTAGAGGTTGGAATGGAAGACGGCTACGTTAAAGTGGTCTCGCCCATCGATGGCTCACCGGCAGCCGAAGCGGGCCTGGAGAGCGGCGACGTCATCCTTAAGCTAGGCAAAGTGCCCGTAAAAGGCATGAGCCTGAGCGAAGCCATTGATATCATGCGCGGCCCAAAGGGCAGTGAGATTGAGTTAACCGTTGGCCGCGCGGGGCAAAGCCAGCCCTTCGAAGTGACCGTTGTGCGCGACACCATCAAAATGGCCAGCGTGCGCCAGCGCTGGCTAGAACCTGGTTATGGCTATATCCGCATAGCGCAGTTTCAAAACCGCACTGGCCCGGATGTTAAAAAAGCCCTCGCCAAATTGATGAAAGAACAAGAGCTGAAAGGCCTGGTGCTAGATTTGCGTAACAATCCCGGTGGCATCCTACGCGCCAGTGTCGATGTTGCAGAATTGTTCATGAAGGGCGGCAATGTGGTGTACACCGAAGGCCGTTTGAAAAACGCACATCTGAGCTATGATGCCGACGAAACAGACGCCAGCGAAGGCACACCTTTAATCGTGTTAATTAACAACGGTTCTGCAAGCGCCTCTGAGATTGTCGCGGGCGCCCTGCAAGATCATGAACGCGCTGTGATTATGGGCACTAAGAGTTTTGGCAAGGGCTCAGTACAAACTATCCTGCCGCTCTCGGATGACCGCGCGGTAAAACTCACTACTGCGCTGTATTTTACCCCCAAGGGGCGATCTATTCAGGCAGAAGGCATTGAGCCAGATATAGAAGTGGAGCGTGCGAAAGTAACAGCCTATGAGAGCCCGCGCCGTGTGAAAGAAGCGGATCTTTCAAAACACCTGTCGAACAAAAAAGCCAAGATAGAAAAATCTGCAAGCGCCCGAACGCTCAGCAGCAAACTTTTGTCTCAGGACAATCAACTCTATGAAGCGCTAACCTTGTTAAAGGGCCTTAACATTTTGGGCATGCGCAGTAAGAGTGACGAGCCTGAAAGCCAGGGCGAAACCTAAACCAATATTCATGCACGGCGACTTTTTCTTGAAAAAAATACACGGGCTCACTCTTTTTTTGTTTGCGTGGTTAAACACGGTTTCGTTTGCTTACGCGGACGGTTGCGATAATCCACTACAGGTTTCTCAGGTAGACTATGAGCCACTACCTTCAAGACAAATTATCATCATCATTGATGACCTTGGCCATAGCCTTCATCGCGGCAAAAAAGCGATAGAGCTGCCAGGCCACATTACTTACGCTGTCATACCGTTTACCACTCACGCGCAGGAACTGGCCGATCGTGCGCACATGAATGGCAAAGAGGTGATGGTTCATGCGCCGATGAGCACAGTGCAAGGTGATCCACTGGGTGTCGGCGGCCTAACTGCTCACCTGTCTCGCCGCGAGTTTAATGAGCGCCTCAACGATGCGCTGGACGATGTTCCCCACGCGCAGGGCATTAACAACCACATGGGTAGCGATTTAACACAGCGCCGGCTGCAAATGGGTTGGCTAATGCAAGAATTGCGCTGGCAGGAACTTTACTTTGTAGATTCGCGCACCAGCGGCCGTTCAGTTGCAGCAACGGTTGCCACAGAATTTAATGTGCCCAATTTGTCGCGTGAAATTTTTCTCGACAACGATCTTGAAACTGAAGCGCTAGCAAGGCAGTTTGCAGAGGCTGTGGCGTACAGTAAGAAACATGGCCGAGCAGTTGTTATCGCCCACCCTCACCCAGAAACTATAAGCTACCTCCAGCGCGCTCTGCCAACGCTGCGCGACGAGGGAATCGCTCAGTTAACTGTGTCGCAGGCGCTGAAGCTTGCAGATAGGGAAAAAGATCAAATGAAAACTGCAGGAGCGCAGCGCGTAAAACTGGCCGCCAACAAAGACGTTGGTGCAGGAGCTCAAGGCTGCTAGCTACCCGTAGCCGACTAACACCGCATCTCAATGCCGTGGGCAGCCATATAAGCCTTTGCTTCTGGCACGGTGTACTCCCCAAAGTGAAAAATACTGGCCGCAAGCACGGCATCTGCGCCGCCTTTGGTAACGCCTTCCACTAAATGATCGAGATTACCCACGCCACCCGAGGCGATCACCGGAATCTCTACAGCGTCTGTAATCGCACGCGTTACACCTAACTCAAAACCATTCTTGGTACCGTCACGATCCATGCTGGTAAGCAGTATTTCACCCGCGCCCAAGTCAGCCATTTTTACCGCCCACTCCACCGCGTTAATGCCAGTGGGTTTGCGCCCACCGTGGGTGAAGATTTCCCAGCGCGGCCTGCCCTCCACATCATCGACACGTTTTGCATCAATGGCGACAACAATACACTGCGAACCAAAACGTTCTGCCGATTCGCGCACTAACTCCGGGTTGTGAATAGCCGCCGTATTGATGCTGACTTTGTCGGCACCGGCATTGAGCATAGTGCGAATATCATCTACCGAGCGAATGCCACCGCCAACGGTGAGTGGTATGAATACGTGCTCTGCGATTTTTTCTACCGTATGCACGGTTGTGTCGCGCCCTTCGTGGCTGGCCGTTATATCCAGGAAAGTGACTTCATCTGCGCCCTGCTCGTTGTAGCGCATTGCAATTTCAACTGGGTCGCCCGCATCGCGGATATCCACAAAGTTAACGCCTTTTACGACGCGCCCGTTTTCAACATCAAGGCAGGGAATAATGCGTTTGGCCAAGCCCATTACTTAGCGGCCTCTTCATCACACAGCTGCTGCGCCTGCGCAACATCTAACGTTCCTTCATAAATTGCACGGCCGGTAATCGCGCCGCAAATACCGCGGCTGGCAACGGCGCTGAGCGCACGAATGTCGTCGATGTTGGTGATACCGCCAGAGGCAATCACCGGAATACTGGACGCCTCGGCCATAGTGACTGTGGCTTCTACGTTAACGCCCTGCATCATGCCGTCGCGCGCGATGTCGGTGTAGACGATGGCAGACACGCCATCGTTATCAAACTGCTTGGCCAAGTCGGTCGCTTTCAATTCAGACACTTCAGCCCAACCATCGGTTGCCACCAAACCGTCTTTAGCATCCAAGCCTACAATCACTTTGCCCGGGAACGCTTTGCAAGCCTCGCCTACAAAGGCAGGCTCTTTGACTGCCTTGGTGCCGATGATCACGTAGCTCACACCTGCGTTCACATACGCCTCAATGGTTTCCAGATCACGAATACCGCCGCCGATTTGAATAGGAAGGTCGGGGTAGGCAGCAGCAATAGCCGTTACCACTTCGCCATTTACCGGCTCACCAGCAAACGCGCCGTTCAAATCGACCAAATGTAAACGTCGGCACCCCGCGTCTACCCAGCGCGCAGCCATCGCTACCGGGTCATCGGAAAACACCGTGCTGTCATCCATCAGGCCCTGACGCAGGCGCACGCATTGGCCGTCTTTTAAATCAATTGCGGGGATAATCAGCATTGTCCGTTCCATTCCAAAAAGTTTTTCAACAAACGCAGACCAGCGTCTGCGCTTTTCTCGGGGTGAAATTGTACGGCGAATAAATTATCCCTGGCTAACGCCGCATCGGCGGTGACGCCATATTCCAAACTGCCGGCTACCAGGCTTCGCTCTTTGGCGTGTACGTAGTAACTATGCACAAAGTAAAAACGCTCGCCGTTGTCGATGCCCTGCCACAGCGGGTGTGCCATCGTTTGGTTCACTTTATTCCAACCCATGTGCGGCACCTTGAGGCGCTCGCCCTGCTCATCAGTAAGCGGATTGCCAAAGTAACGCACGTCACCTTCGATGATATTCAGACAATCTACGCCGTCATTTTCTTCCGAGGACGTCATCAAGGCCTGCAGGCCAACGCAGATAGCCAACACCGGCACATGTTGCTCGTTAAGTGCTTGCGTTAACAGTTTGTCGCAGTGCAGGCGGCGGATTTCAGACATGCAATCGCGGATGGCGCCAACGCCCGGAAACACAACGCGATCGGCCTTACGAATAACGTCTGCATCGTTGGTAACCACCACTTCTTCTGCGCCTACGTGTTCAAGCGCACTAGCGGCGGAGTGCAGATTGCCCATGCCGTAATCGATAACGGCGACCAAACCACTCATGGCGGGAATTCCTTAAAAAAACGAAAACAAAACGCGCTGCGTTTACAGCACGCCTTTTGTCGATGGCATAACGCCAGCCATACGCGCATCAGGCGTTAACGCCATGCGTACGGCACGGCCAAAGGCCTTGAACACTGTCTCGGCCTGGTGGTGGCTATTATCGCCACGCAGATTATCAATGTGCAAAGTCACTTGCGCGTGATTCACAAAGCCCTGGAAAAATTCCAGAAACAAATCTACATCAAACCCGCCAACTGCCGAGCGTGTAAACGGCACGTTGTACTCAAGGCCCGGCCTACCCGAAAAATCGATGACCACGCGCGACAGCGCCTCATCCAATGGCACATAGGCGTGGCCATAGCGAAAGATGCCTTTTTTATCACCCACCGCCTGCGTAACCGCCTGGCCCAATGTAATGCCGATATCTTCTACTGTGTGGTGATCGTCGATGTGCAGATCGCCCTTGGCGCGGATACCCATATCGATGAGGCCATGACGCGCAATTTGATCCAGCATGTGCTCCAGAAACGGAACGCCGGTGTCAAAATCAGTTTTGCCGGTGCCATCCAGATTCACCTCAACGGTGATCTGTGTCTCCAGCGTGTCTCGCGTTACAGAGGCCTTGCGCTCAGCCATGGGGTTCTCCAACCAGTATCGGACTGTAGCAGCCCTAAAAGTGCGGGCATTATAAGGCAATGCAAGGGGTAATTCACTGGCACAAAGTCCTTCGTGCCATTAGGCTGTGAGGCCTCGAAACCACCACATAGAGCAGCATCAGGCAGTGGCCTCCGGCAATACAATGCGTTCCTCAGAATACCCCTTTGCCAGCCGCGTTCTGGAATGGTTTGACGAACACGGCAGAAAAGACCTGCCCTGGCAGCGTGATACCAGCCCCTACCGCGTGTGGCTGTCTGAAATTATGCTGCAACAGACGCAGGTTAAAACCGTTATACCCTACTACGAGCGCTTCACCTCCACCTTTGAGGACATTCACGCGTTGGCTGCAGCACCGCAGGACGAAGTGCTGCACCTGTGGACAGGGCTGGGTTACTACGCGCGTGCTCGCAACCTGCACAAAGCAGCCAAGGCCGTGAGCACGGAATTGGCAGGCAAGTTCCCTGATACCGTAGAGGGGCTTTGCGAGCTGCCCGGTATTGGCCGCTCAACTGCCGGCGCGATTGTAAGCATCGCCTTTGGCCAGCGCGCCAGCATTTTAGATGGCAACGTAAAGCGGGTTCTGGCGCGGTATCACCGGGTAGAAGGCTGGCCCGGCAAAAGCGCCGTGCACGATGCGCTGTGGGACATTGCCGAGCGCTACACCCCCACCACACGCTGCAATGACTACACGCAGGCCATGATGGATTTGGGCGCAACGCTGTGTACTCGCTCCAAGCCCGCCTGTGATGCCTGCCCCCTCGCCACAGATTGCGAGGCTTTCGCCGCGGGCGACCCGCTGGCCTACCCCGGAAAGAAACCCAAAAAGGTGCTGCCGGTAAAATCCACCTACTTTATGATTGCACGGGCACCCTCCGGCGAGCTGTGGTTGGAGCAGCGACCCGCCAGCGGAATCTGGGGCGGCCTCTGGTGCTTTCCCGAAACAGAATCCATTGAGGCTGCAACAACACTGGCCGTCGACCGCTGGAGCGAGAGTGCACTAGCAGCAGAATCTCTGCCTGAATTTCGCCACACCTTCAGCCACTACCACCTGGATATCACACCGGTACTCATTGATCTTGCGCGCGAGCCCGAAGCGATCATGGAAGGCACCGGCCAGCTCTGGTATAACGTGCGCGAACCCGCCCAAGTTGGGCTGGCGGCGCCCGTAGCCAAGCTACTCAAAGCCATTGCACAACGGGCAGACCATACGGAGTAACCACATGTCACGCACGGTTTTCTGCAAGAAGTATCAGGAAGAGAAAGAGGGACTGGCAGCACCACCCTACCCGGGCCCCAAAGGGCAGGAAATATTCGAAACGGTGTCTAAGCAGGCCTGGGAAGACTGGCAGGCGCATCAAACCATGCTGATTAATGAAAAGGCGCTGAGCCTGATCGACCCCGAGGCCAGAAAGTATCTGCAACAAGAGATGGATAAGTACTTTGCCGGTGAAGAGTACGACAAGGCCGAGGGCTATGTTCCACCGACTGAGTAGTACGTCGCAGCACGCCCGTCAGCGGCTTGACTAGAACAGCCCAGACGGGTTTAATACGCGCCTCCTGCGGTTATAGCCCGTCCTGAACACCGCAAAAAGATTACGCCCAGATAGCTCAGTCGGTAGAGCAGGGGATTGAAAATCCCCGTGTCGGCAGTTCGATTCTGTCTCTGGGCACCATCTTTTCCAAGCCACCACATGTGCCGACCCCGGAACGCCGGCCGGATCAATTCTTTCTCTCGGCACCACATACATCAAAAGTTATTCCACAAACGCCACTTAATCCACCAGAAGCTCTGTGTGGTACCCTTTGAAGCTCATTATCGTAAGAGCTAAGCCATGTCCATCGACTGCCGCACCCGTCGCTACTGCGATAGAAAGTCGCTCGAGCGAGACGAAGTGTTCGACATCACTATTCCGAATGCATTATCACGCAATGCCGGGCTCGCCGCCCGCGGTATGCGTTACAAGAAATTACCACCACTATCACTATGCGTGGATGGCCGCACGGTCACGTTGTACGAAAGTGGAGGTGCCCTGCTGGTGGAAGAAGGCGAAAGCACCAGCAGCACAACAGTAAGCCTCGACAGCAGGGCGCTGTCTGATCTGGCGCAGGACTGGTCTACTACCATGGGCCTGGCAATGAATTCCCGCGTGCAGGTGACCCAAGGAGATTTCGAGCACTGGATTGGCTGGGAGCCGGTTTTTCGGGCACTTTTTGACGGCCGGCCGGTGCACGAGGCTGGCGCAATCACCCTGAAGGATAGAGACGGCAATGATCTCGATTTGAATCGCAGCTTCAGTCTTGACGATGACCGCGAGGAGATCGCCCACTTCCTTGAGGAAGCAGGCTTTCTGCATATACGCAGCGTGTTTACCGAAGACGAAATGGCGGCAGTCTCCGCTGACCTCGATGCAGCGCTGGCTCGCGCAACACCCGACGACGGCGCTTCCTGGTGGGCCGGCAATTCAAAAGGCTTGCAGCAGGCAGTGCGGGTACTGTTCTTCCATGAACAATCGGCAGCGCTGGCTGAATTACTTAGGGATGACCGCCTGGGCTGGCTCGCCAACATCACCGGGGACGACCTCTGCGGCAGCGTTGAGGGGACGGGTTGGTTGGGCGCTGAAGGCCTGATCAAGCCACTCGATATCAAGACGGGCCTGTCAGACCTACCTTGGCACAAAGACTGCGGCCAGGGGAAGCATTCGTATTACTGCAACGGCCTTACCATTGGCATTTCTGTCACCGGTGCCGATGAAGTCAGCGGCGCACTCGGAGTGGTTCCCGGTTCCCACCGGGCGAATGTGCAAACAGCAGGCAAAGATGAAAGCCTCGACCTTCCCTCGATCAAGCTGGTGACACAAACCGGGGATCTCACTGTACATTGTAGCGACACTCTTCACCGCGCATACCCACCCGTAGAGCGGCCGCGCAAGGTCGTTTACACCGGCTTCAGACAACCGCCGATGGCAGGAGATGTTATTGAAGAAGTGCCAGTGGAGAAGCAGCGCTCTGCTCGAGCGCAATTAACGAACGTGAGGGACAGGATTGCGGGTGCAGGGGCGAATCGATGAGTAGCTGCCTGACAAGATCACAACCTGCGGCCTGCACAACAAGTAGCTGCTACCGTTTCATTTACATTTAAGCCCTGGCCGGCACTTCTGTTTTGTATTAACGGCAGGGTATTGCCAAGCTAAACGGCGCTATGGAGTAGCCAGAACCTCTTTACTGCCCAAAGTTATAACTGAAGGTAATACCGATCGTGCGCGGGGCAAGCTGACTTCTGATTTCAACATAGGGCGAAGGAACCATGACGGAGTTCTGGTAGTCTGGTATGTCAGGCAGCGCCCGATCCTTCAACTTCGCGCTTTCATCCGCAATATTTTTTACCCAGACGCTGACATCCCAGACAGCATCAACAGATCGCAAGCCCACATACAGATCCAGGGAGACATAGCTGTCCAGGTCATCACGAAAGACAGGTGAGTAGTATTCAGTCTCTGCATTGAGCAAGCCGCGCAGATACCACTCGCTGGAAATACTCTCGACGCTAACCCAGTATTCGGAGGAAACGTTGGCCGACCATTCTGGCAGTCCGCTGGCTTTCTCGCCGGTCAGATCACAAGTATTGAACGACCAGAGCGTCTCACCAATGGGATCTCCGTTGGTACACGGCACCTCACTGGCATCGGTCAGCTCAGTCTGGTTGAAGCTAATGGAGGAATTTAGATTCCAGTGCTCACTGACCAATACAGAGAAGTCGGTATCAAAACCGTAGGACTCGGCCTCATCCACATTGACTACCGGATCAGCCAGCGAGATAGTGCCGCCCTCATCCCTGTAGGACACACTCGCAGCCTGGTATTGGAACTGATCGTAAAGCTGGTAATAGGCAGCGAAGTTAAACATGCCCCGGCCGCCCCACAGGTTCCACTTGAAGCCAATTTCCAGATTATAACTGTCCTCTGAATCGAAGGCGCCAAATACTGGCGGTTGGGGATTGCCAGCGATGTTGGCCGAGCCGTCCCGCCAGCCTGTGTCGAAAGACGTATAGGCCATGAGGTCGTCATTGAAGCTATGCTGATATTTGAGCGACCCGGTGATGGCTTCGTCTGAGAGATGCTGCGCCTCTGGTAAAACACCGTCTGTCACCGTCGACTGGACCAGCGCTTCCCCTCCGGGCGTCAGCAGATATACGTCTGTAGAAAACGGTTGCTCTGCGTCGCGTTTCGCATCGTTGTAACGCAGGCCAACTGTCAACGTTCCATTTTCGCTTACGTTTATCGAATTATGCGAAAACAGCGCCCAATCCTCCGAAGTCAATGACGCAAGCGAGGTCGTATCGGCACGCGCCGGAAGTCCTCCAGGAATACGGGGATCGAATAGATAAGTCGTGGCCCCTACTGATGTATTGGACTCAGCATCTCCATAATAGGCACCAATAGTCCAGTCCCAGAAACCGTTGCCCTGTGACGCAAGGCGGAGTTCATAGATGTTGTTTTCGGTTGGCGAAGGTACATACTGCTCCCGTGCTTGCACCGCCGTAGCATCCTGATCGATATACCGGTCAATAGACGCGTCCTGATAGCTGTAGGAAAACGTGGCGACCCAGTCGTTTGTGAACGTATAGTTACTCTCCAGAATCAGGAATTTGGCTTTGTTCTTGTAGGTAGAGTCAAATTCCCCCAATGCGGTGCGGTCATCAAAGTCCAGTCCCGCCCCTTCGACGACGGGGTCGGCATCTACGTCATCTTTAATATGATGCCAGGATAGGCGCGTGTCGAAATTATCAGTAGGCTCCCATAACATAACCAGGCGATAGGCTTTGGTTTCCGACTCTGCGTGTTTGTCCAAAGTACTGTTATAGACATCACTGTCTTCGTTGCTGTCATACAGCCCCGAAAACCGCAGACCCAGTATATTCTCGATCAGCGGCAATGATGCCGCGACCTGTGTATTTGTCCCATCCCGGTCATTAAAGCTCTGCCTGATGAATCCATCTATTGTCTCCAGGTTCGGGTTGGTTGTCCTTATCGTTAACGCTCCAGCAGGAGAACTTTTTCCATACAGGGTTCCCTGTGGGCCACGCAACAGCTCCAGCTGCTGCAGATCGAACAGGCCGCTGAACAGGTTTCGATCTTGAGCGATAAATGTTCCGTCCATGTAGGTGGTCACACGTGGTGACACGGGTGCGTAAAGGTTGGTTCCCATGCCTCGCGTTGCGATATCAGTATCGAAATTCGAGCCGTTGATGGTAAGACCGGCAGTCATGTTAGAGAGCTCATCGAAACTGAATATGGCATATTCATCCAGCGCCTCTCCGGTCACTACATTAATCGTGATGGGTGTATCACCCAGTGACTCAACACGTTTCTGTGCCGTGACGATAATCTCCTCCAGTACCAAGTGTGTATCAACCTGGGCAGTGGCATGGAGTGTCGTTCCAAGACCAATCAGCACACTTAAAATAGTAGTATGGGATGGTTTTCCCATGAACAGGCCCTCACGTTTATGATTATGCTTGTAGCAGGACTACAAAGGGTTGCATCGCACTGCAGGTTTTAACTACAAAAGTGTTCAAGTCTTTACTGTGCTGCGTAGCAAAAACCTCAGAGGCTAGCTTGCCCTAATGCGCAAATTGTAACTGCTATAGCTGCAACTGGCTCAATAAAATACAGCTTAGACGAATTTTTCAATATTTGGACCCGGCAGATAATTGCTTTAGGGCAGAGATGTGAAATACTCAGCTCAGTACTCATTTTTGGCACATTGCAGTAACACAAATTCCTTCGGAATGAGGATAAGGAGGCCATATGACTCAGACTGTTACCCCATTTCGCCCACCTATGGTCAAGGGTACCCCTTTGATCGGCAGCCTGCGCCCCATGGTTAAAAACCCCTATGAGTTCACACTCAAAGCCTATCAGGAGTACGGGGAATGCTTTCGCTTCAGGGTGGCACACCGCAAATATGTAGTGATGGCAGGAATTGACGCCGGGCGCTTTCTTGCGGGTGAAGGGAAGCATTATTTTGGTGTCGAGGGATTCTGGGGCAAGGCGATGGAGTTCATGCAGAGCCCCCATGGTGTTACGGGTGTGGACGGAGAAATACATCAATACCAACGCGATCTCATGAAACCCTTACTCAGTCGAAAGGCGTTCAAAGAAAGAGTTTTCGACCTTGCTGAACCCGTCGAGGAGGTTATCAAGAATCAGCAAAACGGGGTGGTGGAAGTAGGCCCGACCACCAGACATATGATCTCCAATCAGTTGGGTGGCGCATTGCAGGGATATCGTCCGAAATACGAGGACGTTATCGAGTTCATATACTATTTTTCATCGATCATGAATGTATACGGCCTGCGTAAGTGGCCTGCCTTGATGCTTAAGACACCACGCTTCTTGCGTGCGGAGAAAATAGCAAAGGAGCACTCCCGTAAAGTTCGAGCCATTGCCGAGCAACGTAGTAATGAAGATATTGCAAAGCACACACAGTATCTCGATGTTCTATTGCCTGCTCTGAAAGCCAAACCTGAATGGTTCGGTGATGGCGAGATAGAAATGCACGCTTTACTACCGTTTGTCGCGTCACTGGATACCGTCGCCACAAATATGGGTTTTCTACTAATGCGGCTTTTACAAAACCCGCCTCTCAGGGCCCGAATCCAAAAAGAGGTAGATGCGGTATTTTCGAGGGGTATTCCTGAACTCGATACATTAATGGCTATGGAAGACCTGAATGGTCTAATTCGTGAAACTATGCGTGTGCAGCCGGTCGCATTTGGTATCACACGAACAGCCTCTGAAGATTTTGTGTTCAAGAATTTTCAGATATACAAGGGCGAGGATGTGCTGTTGTTCACGACTGCAGATCATCAAAACCCCGAGTATTTTCCCGAGCCAAAAAAATTCGACATAGAGCGATATCGGGAGCCAACCAACCAGCACAAGCAAGTAGCATTTTCACCGTTCGGCAAGGGTCCTCATGCCTGTTTGGGTGTCGGCCTGGCCGATATCATGCTGCCTCTGAACATGGGTCTGATGTTGTATAACTGGAAAATAGAACCAGGTTGCGATCTGGACAAGGTAAAAACAATATTTAACCCGGCACCGATCCTGTCCAAAAACTTCAAAATCAGGATTGCTCATCGCCACGCATCCTGAGATTAATGCGGTAGAGAGGGCGGAGGGAATATAATTCCCACTCAAAAAGTGAGAAGTCTCATCCCTTTTCCTTGTTTTCTTTCTCTTCATAATTTTTGCGCCACTTCCCTGGGGAGACTCCGTAAAAGCGTTTAAAGGCCAATTGCAGGGCGCTTTGTTCTGAATATCCCAGTAACAAGGACACCGCCAGCAAATTCATGTTGGTGTCCTTGAGATACTCCTTCGCCAGATGCATCCGAACCCGGTGGATGATTCCCCTGAGCCCATCATCGCAGGCGGATACTTTGCGCTGCAGCGTTCGCCCTGACATGGCCATGTTAGAGGCAATGATTTTCAGTTTCGCTTCTCGTTTTGGCAGCGCCGATACAATTTGATCGTATAAACGAGCAGCGAATTCGTAGTCATCCAGCTCCGGCATCAACTCACGCAAAATTAATGTTGTCGCAGCGCGCTCTTCCTCGAATTCAATCGATAGTTGCAATGAGGAATTTGAGAATTGAATTCCCAGATCGCGCCCGAATACAACCTTGTCGCACTTGAGGTTGTGAAGATACAAGTCATGATTCTCTTCATCGTGAAACGGGAAGGCGACACTCGAGATCGTATGACGAGCCAGTCCCAGTTGCTCCACTATTGACGCAAAACTGCTCATTGCGAAACGAGCGTATTGCACGGGAACATTTTCTATTGCCCAGTAGAGCTCAATGCCCTCTTCGTTGCGCCGTACATTGGCGATGTTGCTGCCATAGAAGAGGCGTTCGTAGTACACATAGGCATTCAGCATTTCTTCCAGCGTTTTGCTACTTGCAAGCATATGGCCAATGGGCCCGAGGTGCCTGCGCTTAACCATTCCTCCGATTTCCAGAGCGGCCATATTCCTGCCGGAAATGGTTACCGCTTCCGACAAATAAGTCTCTGCCTGCTCAATGGATAGAATGCTGTCTGACTTTAGCCGAAGGATGCGCTGGCACAGCCGTGATTGCCCATACCCTGACTGCTGCAACCATTCTGCAACGACTGAAAAAAAGGCTCCGCTAACCGACAGCATCGTATGGCGCTATTTAATATATGAATGGCGTAATATATCAATAATTATCGGCACCTGTCCCCCAGAATAAGACGATTAAAGACTGGGAGACACCCCAATGAATACAACATCCATCAGGAGCACCCCCTTCGACCTCGAGGTTCGCAAGGATACCCGCTTCAATTTCACTGGCCTGGGCGACGCCATTCATACAGAAGCAAACCTTTACACGAGTCATTTCTTCAATGCCCTTTCGCTGATGACCCCAATTACAGAGGGCATCCTGATCAGAGCCATAAGGGAATGCCAGCCACTGCTTGCGGGAACCGGGCTGGAGACCGATGCGAAGGCGTTCATTGGCCAGGAAGCGATACACACCCGCGAGCATCGCGAACTGAACCGACAGCTATCTGCGCTTGGCTTCGATACACAAGAGGTCATTGACGACATCGAGGCAGAGGTCGAACAGTTGGAAAAATCCCTGTCCCTTCAGGAACGCCTGGCGGTTGTTGTTACCGGGGAGCATGTGATCTATTCGGTTGCACGAGCGCTCCTCACTTCAGATTACTGTGATACTGAGCAGCAGGAGGAGGTAAAAAGGCTATTTCTCTGGCACGCCCTGGAAGAAATGGAGCATCAATCAGTATGCGACGATATCTACCGGCATCTCTATGGAACGGGTATCAAGCATAAACTTGTCTACTTCCAGATATTCCTCCTCGCCAGCAAACTGCTGCTAGGAATGGTTTCCAAACTTTTCAAGGCGTTGCTGGCTCAAAGCCGCGCACCCCAAAAAGGAGAACTGAAATCATTTCTGTCATGGCTGATGCTTAACCCAGGCGTTGGCTCAATTACCGCCAAAGAATTGCTCGCGTTTTTCATCCCGGGGTTCGAGCATTGGAAACGCACTGAGGAAGACCAAAGCTTAATCCACCGAAATCTTAAAACCGTCTATGATGCTACTGAGGCTTGACGCCGCTCCGAAAGTAAATAGTCAGCAGGCGGCCCCCAGTGCGGTTTTGCGACGGGAATCAGGTATATACTTTTGAGAAAAGGAAGCATTCAATAATGGCCAAAAAAGTGTATACCAAAGTGTACACTGTTATCGTAACTTATTGTTTATAAAGGATAATATATTTCGACATGGGTCTTGAAAATCCCCGTGTCGGCAGTTCGATTCTGTTTTTGGGATCTCACTAAGATTGAGTGCACTTTTTCTATTTGCCATTCAGAAAAGCAACTGACTGATTCTTCGAACAATTTTTCCGCAACTTTCGAAAAAGTGTATTCAAAACCCCCGCTCGAAGCAGTTTTAGAACCATGAAAATGGGCTCTGCTTTTTCTAGTTTTTCCCGATTTGTCCTATGAAAAGTCCTAGTCTTAACTGCTCCTATTTTTCTGGAGGATTACATTATCTAATGCTCTATTAATTGGATGGAATTGGCTGGACAAATGGATGGAAATGCGCCATATTTAAATGGATGGAAACGGATGGAAGATTGGATGAATTGATGAATATAGAAACACTCAAGATAACGAACGCGATTCTGAAGCTCATTACTGAGCAAGATGAATTCAAAGGCGCGTGGACAGCTATCGGACGAATAGCGCCTGAACGCTTATCCAGCTTACGGCATGTGGCGGCCATTGAAAGCATTGGGTCATCAACACGGATCGAAGGGGTAAAGCTGACTGATCGGGAAGTTGAAAAGCTTTTATCAAATCTTGGGAGTCAATCGTTTGCCAATAGAGACGAAGAAGAGGTTGCAGGCTATGCCTCCGTCATGGAAACCGTATTTGAAAACGCGAACGATATTCCGCTAGCGGTTAACTATATTCAGCAGCTTCATGGGCAGTTGCTTCAATACTCCGAAAAGGATGTACGCCATCGGGGGCAGTACAAGACACTCTCCAATAGTGTCGAGGCATATAACGCAGAGGGTGAAAGCGTTGGCGTAGTTTTTCAGACAGCCACGCCTTTTGATACCCCTCGCCTTATGGACGAGCTTATCGCTTGGACAAACACCGCTATAGACGAAAAGACCCTACATCCCCTGCTCATTATCGCGATTTTTACCGTAGTGTTTCTGGGGATACACCCGTTCCAGGACGGAAACGGCAGACTATCACGCATATTGACGACATTGCTGCTTCTAAAATCGGGATATTCCTATGTCCCGTATAGCTCACTGGAAAGCGTAATCGAAGCGAACAAGGAAGGTTACTATCTTGCTCTGCGGCAAACTCAGGGCACAATCAGAACGGAAGCCCCCGACTGGCAACCATGGGTCATGTTCTTCTTGGAAGCACTTAACAAACAAAAGGAAAAGCTGGACACCAAGATCAAGCGAGAACGTCTCATCCTGGGTGATCTACCCGAACTGTCTGTGCAAATTTTAGAAATCGCTCGTGAACATGGCAGAGTGACCATCAATGACATTGAAACCACGACGGGCGTTAGTCGTGGGACTATCAAAGATCATGTGAAGTCCCTGCATAAGAATGGGCATCTTGAGCGCCATGGTGCTGGTCGGGGAACGTGGTATTCACTGGCTTAAACGTGACTCGAAGGGGTCACATCAGGGTGATACACTGGCATTCATCCTTGAACTGTTAAGGATTTTATAGTTTTTATATTTCAATAACTTACGCGCACGATGCGAAACATGTGGGTTGGTGGTTCAAGTCTGTCTCTGGGCACCAATATTTATTAATAATATCGGCTCTACCCCATTAACGGGGGATGGGCATTCATGCGTACATGCTTACTCGATTTGTTGCCCGCTGATCGTGTACAAGTATTCTTGAAACCAGAAAATTCGGTTTCGTCGCCGACCCGCCAAACTTTTAAGCACCTCGTGCCTGACCAAATCATTTACTAATGCCGCAGCTGTATTCGTAGACACGCCCAGCAAAATTTCTACGTCCTTAATGCTAACCAAAGGGTTTTGGTATAAGTGCAGCATGAGCGCCTGAACATTTTCCTGCCTACGTGAGCTGAAGCGGGGCAGTACTTCACGCTCTACTTTCTCTTTCAGTACAAGAATGTCTCGAAAGACCTGAATCGAGTTATTTGCAGTTTCCACAACGCCGTGCAGAAAAAAAATTAGCCACTGTTTGATATTGTTTGAGTCTCGCACAGCCATTAATCGATCTACATACTCCGTCTTATTTCTCTCAAAGTAATCAGACAAGTATAGAGCTGGCTTATGCAATAAATCGAAACTAGCCAAATATAGGGCAATCATTAATCGTCCGAGCCGACCATTGCCATCCAGAAACGGGTGAATAGTCTCGAACTGATAATGAGCAATAGCAATCTTAATTAAGTGGGGTGCTTGCAATGCATCGTTGTGCAAAAACTTCTCTAAATCCCCCATAAGTCTCACGACCTCCTCCTGATGAGGGGGGACAAAAACTGCGTTCTTTAAGCTTACGCCGATCCAGTTCTGGCTTGTTCGGAACTCGCCTGGCCTCTTGCCTTCTCCTCTTGCTCCCTGCATTAGTGTTTTATGAGTCTGTTTTAACAAGCGGCTCGATAGCGGCAGGCTTTCCAGCGCAATGATGGCCTGATTGATCGCTTCGATGTAGTTTTGTACCTCTACCCAATCGTCCCGCTTTTCTGGGTCAACATCTTCCTCATCTAGGAATGCGTCCTCCATATTAGTGCGAGTACCTTCAATGCGACTGGACTGGGTAGCCTCTTTCGTAATGTGCATTTTTATGAAGAAATCGACATTCGGCACGAGCTGGGAAAACGCATTCAGCTCTCCTAGAGCCCGATCAGCTTCACTGAGTAGTTGCTGAATGTCGCCGTCAGAAAACGTCCAAGAGTGGTTAATCTCTGAAGGCTCAAAGCTCATGTACTTGTACTGCTGCTTGTACTCTCCTGCCTTATAATCCTTTATGTCCATAATCTGTCAATTTCGCCCCCTCTTTTTGACATAAGTCACTTCTAATGTCTGAAACATAGCCCCAGCCCGCGTTTATGTCAAATTATAGGGCAGTTTCTGATATAACGAGTGAGTTAGATCAGAAACTGACTGGGAGTGCTGCAGCGCTCACGAACCAATTCAAAACGAAGCGAGCTAGACGTAAAAACAATCCGGGGCGCCCACCAAAAGAATCACTATTTGTAGCCGACATCATTTACTTTTAGGTGGCGCTCTGGAGTGAGACCCTATGTCGAAGAGACGCGGGGAAGCTGGGTTTTTAATCCCAAAATCGTAGTACACACTTTTCAGCGCCAAATTCCCAAATCGGGACAAAAAAAGTGTTGTAGTAAGTGTGCACAACCTTTGTACCCTATTGAATTACATAGCTATTATTTTCCGAGCAGAGGATTGAAAATC
>JBGCFE010000104.1:0-11433 GCA_045106775.1 Halioglobus sp. | reverse complement strand
ACAATACTGCGGTGCAACGCCGGTGGGGCCGAAAAAATTCCGACAGGCGACATCGTAGGCCGCAAACCCGACTATTTTGTTTTGATGTGTTGCAACAAAGCAGGTGCATGGAGAGTCTTCAAAGGCCATGACAACTTCTTTCTCCCAAACAGCGAACTCATGCGCAACGAAAGCCACCACAGCGTCACGGTCAGTGAGATCAGCCTGCCGCACAATGACACCATGCTGTGCCGCTTCAGCCACCGCAGTGGCCGAATCAGGGAGGTCGTAGAGGCGTACTATCATATCGGGCATTCCCTGAATTCTATCAGATTCGCCAGTGCCAGCGCGGTACGGTAAAGTGAACATCTACTAGACACAACTTCAGAGGCAGGCATGAAAAAGCTCAGTTTTGTAGACACCGGTTTCCTGATGACCGAATCCAGCGACATGCCCATGCATGTGGCGGGCGTTAGCCTCTACACGCTGCCCGAAGGCGCCAATGAGCAGGAGTTTCTGCACGAGCTTGCTGCCAACCTGCGCGATGCAGATCAACTGGTACCCCCATTTGGCGACCGTTTAAAAACGGGAAAGCTGGGCCTGGCCGGTTCCGCTTACTGGGAGCCAGACTCAGAACTGGACATGGATTACCATATTCGGCACTCGGCGCTACCTAAACCCGGGCGTTACCGCGAGCTATTCAATCTTGTCTCTCGACTGCATGGCACTCTACTCGATCGCAATCGCCCGCTCTGGGAAATGCACGTTATTGAGGGGCTGCAAAACCGCCAGTTCGCCGTATACAGCAAAACCCACCACGCTGCGGTTGATGGCGCTCGCTCAATTCATTTAGCACGTAGCATGATGTCGGAGGATGCGGATTTTCGCCTGGAAGAATCACCGCTGTCCCTTCGGTCCTGGGAGAAGTATCGCGCCAGCTTGAAACTTGGAAAAAAACCGGGCTTTACCCAGGAGGAAGTACGCAATGTCGCTGACCGCCTCAAAGCCAGCTTCGACACCAGTGCCAATGTGGTGCAGGCATTGCGAGGCTTTACCAGAGCGTGGGTTGGCCGCGGTGGTGATCTACGGCTGCCACACTTGCAGGTCCCCAAGAGTTCTATCAATACGTCCATTTCTGGTGCGCGGCGTTTTGTTGCTCAGTCATGGCCCTTCGCCCGTATCTCAGGCGTAGCCAAAGCCTTCGACGGTACGTTTAACGATGCGGTGCTGGCGATCTGTGCGGGCGCGCTTAGAAAGTACATGCAGTTGCACGCAGAGTTACCAGACCAGTCACTAAAAGCGATGGTACCTGTCTCGATAAGACAAGAAGGCGATATCGATTCGTCCAATGCGATTGCGGCGATTAGCGCAGACTTGGCCACCAATGTGGACGACCCGGCCGACAGGTTTCGCGCGATCCAAGCGTCGGTACGCGCAGGAAGAGGCTTTTACAAAGGCATGTCGCAAAGCGAAATTCAGCTCTTTGCAATGGCTATGCAGGCGCCGTCCATGTTGATGATGCCACTGGGCCTTACGCACCAGTTACCGCCCTACAACACAGTAATATCGAATGTGCCTGGGATTAAGGAAACGATGTATTTCAATGGCGCGAGGCTAGATGGCTCCTATCCACTTTCCATCGTGACAGATGGCATCGCAATGAACATTACGCTGCTCACCTACGGCGAAAATGTAGACTTCGGGATCATTGCTTGCCGCCGCTCTGTGCCCCAGGTGCAGCGCCTTATCGATTATATGGAAGACGCCTTGAGCGAACTGGAAGACGCAGCGGGATTAAAGGCCAAACCGACTCGCAAACGCGGCGTGGCCAAGGCTACCTCCAAGACCAAACCGAAATCGAAGGCAAAGGCAAAGGCAAAGAGCAAAGCCAACGCCAAAGCCAAACCAAAAGCCAAAGCCAAAGCCAAAAAAGCTGCAGCTAAAAAGCCCGCTAAAAAAGTACGCGCGAAAGCGAAACCCAAGCTGCGCTCCTAAAAAGATAGACCATCACCAGGTTACGCCGGGGCACACCCGCTCGCCGGTGTTCTTTACGTGTATTGTGTTCGCTACACCTAGCAGCGCTTGGCAGCACTTGACAACACTTTCCACAAAAAGGCTCGCCAACCGGCAGATACGAAGGAGGGAAAACCATGGCCTGGGATTTCGAAACCGATGCAGACTTTCAAAAAAAGCTGGACTGGGTCGAGCGTTTCGTCAACGAAGAGCTCATTCCTCTTGAACCCATCAAAGATCAGTTCACCGACGCGCAGTGGAATGTTGTACAGGAACCGCTAAAACAACAGGTTAAAGATCAGGGCTTATGGGCCTGCCACCTCGAAGCGGAGTTGGGTGGCCAGGGCATGGGGCAATTGGCTCTGGCACAGATGAACCTCATCACTGGTCGCTGCCCCTTTGCACAGGAAATTTTTGGCAACATGGCGCCCGATTCTGGCAACTCTGAACTGCTTGCAGAGGGTGGCACCCCGGCGCAGAAAGAAAAATGGTTATGGCCCAATCTGCGCGGAGAGCTACGCTCAGCTTTCGCTATCACCGAGCCGTTTGTCGCTTCCACCGACCCAACGCAAATTACCTCTTCAGCCGTGTTAGAAGGCGACGAGTGGGTTATCAACGGACGCAAGTGGATGATTACCAATGCATCCAGGGCAGATTTTATTATTTTCATGCTGGTAACAGACCCCGAAGCCCCTGTGCACAAACGCTGTTCAATGATCATCGTAGAGAAGGAAACGCCGGGGATGGATATTTTTCGCGACATTCCCACCATGCACCACCCGCATGCCGACTACGGGGCCAACGGCAATCACGCAGAGATCATTCTGGATAACGTGCGGGTACCCAAAGACAACCTGATCGGCACCCCCGGAGGCGGCTTTACGCTTTCGCAGGTGCGTCTTGGCCCCGGCCGTATTCACCACGCTACACGCTGGCTGGCTGAAGCTGAACGGGCCTTCGACATGCTCTGTGAGCGCATTCAATCACGCTCATCTTTCGGCAAAGGCTACGCCAAACACCAAACGTTGCAGGAATACGTAGCCGATTCACGCATGGAACTGAAAGCTGCCAAACTGCTCACCTTAGAGGCAGCCTGGCAAATGGACAGAGTGGGCCACCAGGCTGCACGCACCGATATTGCGATGGTAAAAGTGAACAACGCTAAAGTGCTGTACAACGTCATCGACCGCGCGCTGCAAGTTCATGGGTCGCTCGGTTACAGCTGCGACATGCCTCTCGAGATGATGTACCGCTCTGCCCGCATGGCGCCATTAGTTGACGGTGCCAACGAGGTACACAAGGTCACTATCGCGCGCACAGAACTCAAACGTTATGAAGCAGTTGAAGGTTGGCCCAGTGAACACATACCCACGCGCCGCGAAGAATCACTACAACGCTTTGCGCACCTGCTGGAGGCGAGGGCATGAGCGAACCGGTATTTGATACCGGCAGCTTTTCGCAGTGGTTTCACGAAACCACCGGGCGCGCCGGCGGCATGAGCGTTGAACCACTCAAAGGCGGTGGCTCCTGTGAGATGTTCGAACTGCGTCAGGGCGGCGAGCGTTTCGCGATTCGCCGTGCACCCGTAGCGGCGGTAAGTGATACCGCGCACAACGTGGTGCGCGAATTCCAAATCATCGAGGCACTTGCCGACTCCGTCGCAAGAGTGCCCACGTTGCTTGCATCTTGCGAAGACACTGCGGTGATCGGCGCGCCCTTCTACGTCATGCATTTCATCGACGGTGAAGTGATTCGGCGCAAACTCCCCAATACCTATCAAGAAGCGCCGGATACGCAAACGCGGATAGGCGAAGAGCTTATTGACGCACTGATAGAGCTACACAGCGTGACATGGCGCGGCACAGCATTGGAAGCCATGGCTAAACCCGAACAATTTTTAGAACGACAAGTGAATCGCTGGAGTAGTCAGCTTGAAGGTTACCGCAGCCGCGACATGCCGGGCGTCGACACGGTGGCACATTGGCTGGAGTCAAACCGACCTAAAACTGAGGGCCAGGATGCTCTCACGGTAATGCACGGTGACTACAAGGTGGATAACGCCATGTTTAGCAAAACAGCGCCGCCGCAGATACTCTCACTGGTAGATTTTGAGATGACCACCGTGGGCGACCCACTGATTGACCTAGCCTGGTGTATGATTTTTTGGCCAGAGCCCGATAATTTAATCGCTATAGCGCCACCGGGCGCACCGGGCGGCATGGCAAAAGCGTATTGCCAAACGCCTGCACAGTTAATCGAGCGCTATGCGCAAAAAACCGGCAGAGACACCACGGCGTTCCAGTGGTATCAGGCCTTCGCCGCATGGAAGCTAGGCATTGTGCTGGAAGCGTCGTATGCCAAGTTTCTAAGCGGCGCATCAAAAAACCCTAACCATGAATTTTTTGGTTACCTCGTTGATCAACTCATGGCGCGCGCACAACGCTTCGCCTGTTAAGGAGACCCCATGGCTTTTGCCTATTGTATGACGGCACCCGGTGCCGAGAACGTAGAACGACGCGACATCGACGTAGCTCCACCGGGCCCAGGTGAGGTGCAGTTAGACCTGCAGGCTTCTACGCTCAACTATCACGATCTAGTTACGCTGATGGGCTTCATCCCAAACATCGATTACCCAAGGGTACCGCTGTCCGATGGCTGTGGAGTGATCACTGCAATAGGCGAAGGTGTTTCAGGTTTTGCCGTGGGCGATAGCGCCATCACCCTGTTTCACCCTCTGTGGCGATCTGGCCGCCCATCTCGCGCCAACAAGCGTTTGATTTTGGGCGAGAACATAGATGGCTGCCTGCAGGAGAAGCTCAACATTAGCGCCGCAGCCGTGGTCAAAGCTCCTACTCATCTCAATCCCATTCAAGCGGCATCGTTGGTCTGTGCTGGGCATACCGCCTGGTATGGCCTCATGGAGGAGCATGCTCTGGCGGCAGATCACACCGTTTTAGTACAGGGCACTGGCGGCGTTTCGCTGTTTGCACTGCAGATTGCCAAAGCCATCGGTGCTACCGTGGTCGCCACCTCTTCTTCCGATGCCAAGCTGGAGCAGCTGCGAGCGCTGGGCGCAGACCACACCGTTAACTACACCACGCATACTGACTGGGAGCAGGAAGTGCTGCGCCTAACCGGCGGCGTTGATGTAACAATGGATATTGGCGGCGAAGCCACTCTGGGCCGCACAATTGCCTGTACCAATACAGACGGTTTCATTGCTGTGATCGGCATTCTTACCGGCTTTGGGAGTGCAGAAATGCCCGTCATTGACGTTATGCAGAAAAACCTCACTATCAAAGGCATTACAGTAGGCTGCGGCGATTCACTGGCGCGCTTTAGCGAATTTGTCTCGCAGCACACTATTGAGCCCATAGTCAGCCATGAACTTACCGCTGCGCAATTGAGTGAAGGTTTGGCGCTTATGCAGGGTGGTAAGCATTTTGGCAAAATCGGTTTCACAGTAGAATAGCGCCAGAATGTGCGGCGCCATAGCGAGGCGCTTGGCGAAAAGGGTGTGCAGTCATGCTCAACACAAGCATACTGGCGCCCCAGTAAACACGTGGAGAACAGGCTGTTTTGGAACGACACGAATGCATCATTATTGGGAGCGGTTTCTCGGGCCTATGTATGGCCATCAAACTGCGTGAAGCAGGCTTTGATCAGTTTCTAATCTTGGAAAAAGAGAGCGCGGCGGGTGGCACGTGGCGCGACAACCGCTATCCCGGTGCTGAATGCGACGTGCCCTCGGCTCTCTATAGCTTTTCTTTTGAGCGCAAGACAGACTGGGATTATCAATGGTCCGAACAGCCGCAGATTCTCGAGTACATTGAGAACGTCGTTCAAAAGCACAACCTACGCGAGCGCATCCGCTTCAACAGCAAGCTCGAATCGGCCACCTACGACGCAGAAAAAGCCCAGTGGACGGTTTCGTTATCAGACGGTGCAACATTAGAAACGAAATATCTAATCAGCGCCGTTGGACAACTGCATCTACCCAACACTCCCACAATCACCGGGCAGGAACGTTTTACCGGGCAGCAGTTCCATTCTGCTCGCTGGGATACCGACATTGATCTGAAGGGGAAAACCGTTGCAGTCGTAGGCAACGCAGCGAGCGCGGTCCAGTTTGTGCCCAAGATCGCGCCCATCGTTAAAAACCTCAACATTTATCAGCGTAGTCCGAACTGGCTTGCTCAAAAACTCGACAAACCCTACTCAGATCGACAGAAATCGATTATGAAAAGGTTTCCTTTTATCAAGAGCATCTCCAGGCTAAAAACTTACCTGCGCAATGAGCTGCTGGTTTACCCCGTGCTGAACGGGAACGCCATGGCAACCAAACTCCTGCGCGGCGTCTGCATGAGATACTTAAACGACACCGTGAAGGACTCCAACCTGCGACGTAAACTCATACCCAAATACTCATTGGGCGCCAAGAGAATTCTCACCGCTGATGGATATTACGAAACACTCTGCCGCGATAATGTCAGCCTGATAGATAAGCCCATTACAGAAGTAACAAACACTAGTGTGGTAACGGCTGATGGACAAGACCGCCCCGCCGATATCATTATTTATGCAACTGGCTTTATCACCAATCCTTTTCTCAGCGGCATTGATATCCGCGGTCGAACCGATAAAGCCCTTGCAGAGCACTGGTCTGACGGCGCGCATGCCTATTTGGGCGTGGCTACACATGAGTTCCCAAACCTCTTCTTCCTGTACGGCCCTAATACTAACCTTGGGCACAATTCTATTTTGCTGATGACAGAGGCACAGGTTGCCCACATCATCAAAACGCTAAACGCAGCGAAGCGAGCACAGGCCGATGCGATAGAAGTGAGAGCGGATGTTGAGTCAATTTACAATGCTCGGTTACAAGACAGGCTTTCGAAAATGGCCTGGAGCGATATTGAAGACAGCTGGTACTTGAGCGGAAGCAGAGTCACAAACAACTGGCCAGGTAGCGTGCAGGAGTATCGCCGGGTGATGCGTGACTTTAGAAGCAGCGACTTTACTTTTTCCTCGCCAAGTTAAACACCGTCTGTGCAAACCAATTGATAAGGGAGACACCACACGGTGAGCGAAGACATTAAAAAGCCAGGCAACGCTGATACATTCTCATCGGTTCTTTCCCCCACATTAATTGAATGGGCTGAAACGCAAGCAGGCGGTACGCTCACGGCACTTGACCGCCACGTTGCGCGGCGTGAGGCTTACATCGCGCACTTTAACAGTCCCGAAGGCGACAAACTGCAGAGTTTTCTCAGGCTAGACAGACACCCTGTGCCGGGCTCGAACGTCTCGCTGGAGCGTGAAGCCAGAATTTGTATGGCGCTTGAGAACACAGACATTCCTGTACCGGGGGTCACCGCCTGGAATGCGCAGCATCACATCGCACTGTTTGAGCGGGTTGCTGGCCGCGCTGACATCGACAAGTTAACTGACGCCTCCATGCAGCGTATCGTTATGGAAGATTTTATCGATGCTATAGCAAGGCTGCACCTGCTAGACCCGGCATCCTTAGCGTTAAACGAGGTGTTAGGTAGCCACGCCCTCTCCCCTTCTCAATGCGCCCTGGATGACCTGGAAGGCCAACTCGCACAGTTCGATAAATTTGTGGCCAACTACCATGACCCGCTACTGCATTACGGCGTTGCGTGGCTGCGCCGTTTCGCGCCAACTGAAGTAGCTCGAGTGTCATTGGTTCAGGGTGACACCGGGCCGGTGAACTTTATGTTTGACGGCCAGGGCGCCAAAGCGCATGTTTCCGCCATCGTCGATTGGGAATGGGGCCACTGGGGCGACCCAATGGAAGATTTGGGCAATATCTGTGTGCGCGAATTTTGGAACCCCAGCGGTGGACTTAAAGGGCTTTTTGAACGCTACAGCCAGCGTAGCGGTATTCCGTATGATGCAAACGCCGTGCGCTACTACCGCGTGCAACAAAACGTGCGCGGCATGATACCCATACACGCCGTTTGCCAGACACGCGGTATGCGCGAGTCACTAGCCTGGTATCTGGCCTATCGCGAAGTTGGTGATCGTGCCACCTGTGAAGCCTTGGCCGATGCGATGAACATCGCCATCGAAAAGCCTGACTTACCAGCGTACGAAAAACCCAGAGACCCGCTCACTGATGCCGCTCTCACCGGGCTCTCACGTGATCTCGCACCGGAATTGAGCAGCGAATTTGCCCAGTCTCGCGTACGCGACATTGCGATTTTAATTGAGTGTCAGGACAGAATTCGGCGGTTCGAACCGGAAATGCAGGCACAGGAAATTTCTGAGATCGCCAAACTACTGAGCAGCGCGCCCACCGATATAGAAAAATCTAACCTGGCCTTACGCAATGCCATTGAATCTCAGAGCCTTCCCGACGAAACGCTGATTCCCTATTTGGCCCGAAGAGCCTACCGGCGAGAGTGGTTATTCTGGCCCGCAGCAACGCTCTACCCCGACCGTACCTGGTCAGCAATCGATTAGTCACTAGCGCGAGCAATAAACACTCGACGCTGTCGACGTTTCACGCTCGACTAAGCGTGGCACGCTTTGCTATGATTGCCGCGCGCGAAACGCGCAAAACCTGAGGGGTGGCGTAAGCCTGAGATGTCGCAATGTCGACAAACCCTTTGAACCTGATCCGGTTAGTGCCGGCGTAGGAATAGGTTGTCCTGACACCACCTCGCTAACGCTTTTTCCGGGTCTCTTGCAGTTACATGGAGAGACTCTACATGCATAGTCAACAAACCGCTTTTACCCCAATAACGCTTGCAGCAGCAGTTGCTGCGCTGCTCGGCAGCAGTACTTTACCAAACCAGGCACACGGAAAAGCCTCTCAAATGCTTCCGGAAATTGTGGTCACTGCAGAATTTCGCAAGCCAACGTTGATGAAATCAAGCAACAGCACCAGTGTGATTGGCGAAGCGGTGCTGGCACAACGCGCTGCCCAGCATCTGGAAGAGGCGCTTAATGTCGCCCCTAATGTGCACTTTGCCAGCGGCAGTTCACGCACACGCTATTTTCAGATTCGCGGCGTGGGTGATCGCAGCCAGTTTGTCGAACCACTCAACCCCTCAGTGGGCTTACTCATCGACGGCGTTGACTTCAGCGGCATCGGCACCATCAGCACTACCTTTGATATCGAACAAATTGAAATATTACGCGGGCCGCAGGGCACGCTACATGGTGCGAATGCGCTGGCAGGCCTTATCAACCTGTCTACAGCTGCACCGACGGATACCTTTGAACATCGCATAGAGGCGACCGCGGGCGACTACAGCACCTACAGCCTTGGCGCCGTCAGCAGCGGCCCTATCACCGAGTCGCTGCTCTACCGCGTTGCCGCCCAGACGTTTCGCAGTGACGGCTATCAGGAAAATATTTTTCTCGGGACAGACGATAACGCAGAGCGCGATGAAACCACCCTTCGCACGCGCCTACGCTGGCTGCACAGCAGCGACCACACGTTTGACCTTGGCATCAACTATATAGATATCGACAACGGGTACGACGCGTTCTCTTTGGACAACACGCGAAAGACGCGATCAGATCAACCCGGGCGTGATGCGCAGGAATCCCTTGCGCTTTCACTGCAAAGCGACTCGCAGCTTGGCAGCGTTACGCTACAAACCCGCTTCAGTGTCGCCGAAAGCGAAAGCACGTATAGCTACGACGAAGACTGGACATTTACAGGCTTCCACCCTGATGGCTACAGCTCCTTCGATGAATACCAGCGTGACCGCGATAGCGTGAGTGCTGAGCTACGATTGTTGTCAACAGAACAATCCGCGCTGTTTGGACAACGCACCCAATGGGTGGCCGGGGTGTACTATCTTGCCAACGATGAAATGCTGGGCAGACGCTACAACGGCGACAACTTCGATAGCGACAACGATACCGCTTCGCTCGCTGCCTTCTCGCAATTTGATACCGCTGTTACAGACGATCTCACCTTTGTTGTCGGATTGCGACTGGAACGCAGAAGCATTGACTACAGCGACAGCAATGGTGTGGCGTTCGACCCCGACAAGGACCTGTGGGGCGGCAAGATAGCCCTTGAATACGACTGGAACGACGATGCCCTTCTCTACGCCAGTATTTCGCGAGGCTATCGCGGCAATGGTATCAACGCAGGCATTTTGTCCAATATCAATGACACGCAAAGCACAGTAAACACTGCTCGCCTTAATGCGGTGCGAACCTTTGTTGACGAAACGCTCATAAACTACGAAGTGGGCGCCAAGGGCAGCTGGCTGGAAAACACGCTGCAGGTGCGCGCCGCCGTGTTCTACATGGACAGAGAAGATCAGCAAGTAGGCGGCTCTTTACTTATTCCACGAGGCAATGGTGCTACGCAGTTTATCGACTTCACAAGCAATGCAGCCGAAGGCAACAACTATGGCGCCGAATTTGAAATCGACTGGCTTGCCAGCGACGCGCTTCAGTTATGGGCAAACATTGGCCTACTGGAAACGGAGTTTGAAGATTACATCAACGCGGATGGCAGAGACCTCTCCGGCCGTGACCAGGCCCACGCACCCAATTACCAATACTCAGTTGGCGGCCGCTACGACTTTACTCACGGGATATACGCGCGTCTCGAGTTGGAAGGTAAAGACACGTTCTACTTTTCAGACAGGCACGATGAGCAGGCTGGTAGCTACGACCTAATCAATGCCAGCGTTGGCATTGAACGTGATAGCTGGACGCTTGCGTTGTGGGGCCGCAACCTAACCGACGAAGACTACACCGTGCGCGGTTTCGGCAGCTTCGGCAACGACCCGCGTAAAGGCTATATCACAGAGCCATATTATCAATATGGCGAGCCCAGAATGGTGGGCGTTAGCGCAAGCTACAGCTTTTAATTGATCGCCTGCGAGGCTGCAGGCAGCTGTTCCAATAGAAAGCGCTGCATATTGCCGCCCATCACGGCGCGAATTTCCTGCTCGGTGAAGCCTTCATCGAGCATGGTTTGCGTCAGTATCGCCAACTCAGCCGTATCAAAAGGCGTTGCTACAGTGCCGTCGTAATCAGACCCCAAAGCAATATGCTCTAACCCCAACAACTCGATGCCATACCGAATGACACGCACAATCCCCAGCGGTGTGGCGTCACACACGGCGCCATCCCAGTAGCCCACACCAATGATTCCGCCCGCCTCTGCCATTTCTACCATTAGCGCATCAGAGAGGTTCCGATCAGTATCGCAGGCGCCCTTAAAACCACCATGGGAGAGGATCACCGGCCGACTAGACAGCGCCAAAATTTCGGGTACCGCCGCCGGGGCTACGTGCGCGATATCAATCGTCATCTCCAGCTGCGCAGCGCGCTTCACCACCTCTCGCCCGAAGTCGGTAAGGCCAGCCTGGCTGGTGCCATGGAGAGAGCCCCCTAACGCATTGTCGAAAAAATGCGTTAACCCAACGAAATGTAAGC
>JBGCFE010000103.1:0-4908 GCA_045106775.1 Halioglobus sp. | reverse complement strand
GCATGAAGCACGCGTTAGTCCTGACGGCACCAAAATTGTTTATTCCGTTGGTAAGGGCGATAGCTTTCATCCGGTATCCGTTGAGGGTATACCGCTGGGTTTGCAGGATATTCCCGGGCTCACTAGTGCGCGGCTCTGGATCTACGATCTCAAAACCGGCGAAAACGCCGCAATACCTCGTCATCCGGCCGGTGCGATTGATCGGCAGCCCGAATGGCTGAACAACGAGAAGATAGTGTTTGCCAGTAACCGCGCGAATACTTACCCCATCAAAAACCAGTTTGGCGCGCATCGGGGTAAAGACCAATTTGGTCGCGGTCGTTGTTTCAATACCCCCTACTGCGTTTCACAGGATTACGGGTACGGACACACCGGCAAATCAATGCAATTGTGGACGATGAATGTCGATGGCACCAATGCCCGCAACATCACGCCACACGAAAGTAATGCGCTGGCGCCAGCAGTGATGAGTAATGGCGATATTCTTTACTCCTGCTGGAACGCTCAGGAAAACAAGGCATTTGATGCGCCGGCGCGAAACTCCAATAACCCAGGCACGAGCAAAAACAAATGGTGGTTGTGCAGGACCGATGGCAATGGTGCCGATAGCACCGTGATACTCAATGGCCACAAATCGACAACGCTAAAAACCAGAGAGTGGTTGCCCAAGGGCTTTAAAGGTGGCGAAGGGCGATCAGAAATGCGGGCCATTCGCTCCGTCGCAGAAATTTTTAAAGGCAAGCTGGCCATCTCTAATTATTATCGCTCCAATCATGTCGGCAGTATGGGTATTGTTTTTGGCATGGATTACAAAAACCCGCATGTGGAAGGCTGTTCTACCGCGCGTTGTTATCCCGACGGCACCAGTAAAAGTAATGCGCCTGGTTCTGGGCGATACGTACCCAGTTCGTTTTATGCCATCACACCCTACGGTACTGATCAGGATGTATCGGTGCGAGTGGCTGGCGATAACCGTCCGTTGGGCAAGGCCGGTTATGCAGCGCCGTTACCCGACACCGACACTGAATTTCTCATTACCCATGGGCGTGGCGCGTGTTATGAGGGCGAGCGGCCGCATCAGGCAAACCGCAAATACATGCGCGGTGAGCCTACCTGCCAGAAGGCGATTTACCGCGTTAAAGTGCCGATGGTTACTAATCCGTTCGATAAACAACAAATGGAGTTTATGGCCGGTGGGGAAGCGTGGCAGGCATTTGATGGGCGGGCGATTGCGAGCTATCAACAGTTGCACGGCCAGCCGTTGCCCGATCAGCCTGCACCGCTTAATCCCGACGCCGCCTGTTATCTGCAGGTAGTTGATGCGCGTAAAGCGGAGTTAGCGCCTATTGCGACGCCTTACAACTGGAAGACGAATCTTTTTGCGCAGTGTGCGCATCAAGGTTGTGCAGTGAACACTGAAGATCCCGGTTTTTATAGCAGCGAAGTTGCCGGCTTAACCGTGTTGCTACCGCAAATGTGGGACAAAACCTACGGCGGTGGCTATCAGCAAGCCTATTCAGACAACATTAATAACATGGGACATAAATCGATCGGTATTTTAGGCACTGCGCCGGTGCTTGAAGATGGTTCGGTAAAAATGCGCGTGCCCTGCGAGACGCCGATTCTGATGGCCGGTACCGATAAAAATGGCCTGTCGATTGCGCATGATGGCATGTTGCATTCACTGCGCGCAGGAGAAACGCGCACTTGCCATGGTTGTCACGATGGCCACTCAGAGGAGCGGGCGAAGCAGATCAGCGCGTCATCGGTTGAGCGTTTTGCATCAACCCTCGCGGCGGCAACGCTTCCGCCGATGCCCAAGAAACAGCCACCTGTTACGTTTGAAGATGTACGGCCGATTCTTGAGCGGCGCTGTACAAGCTGCCATGCTGATATGAATGATAAAGATGGCTTGCTGTACTCTCGCGTAGCGCAAGATTTTGAGCAGTACGATTGGGATTGGGCTAAGAAACACCTGGGCCACGGCAATCGTACTTCGGTTGCCCATGTCATTATCGAAAAGGGCGGTCAGGGTTATCAACGGGGTCAGCCGCTGGTGTTCGCTGCGGGCGGAGCAGCGGGGAAAATTGCTGCAGTAGGCCCCAAGGGTGAGATCACGAAAATTAGCATGAAGAAGGGCGGCAATGGTTACGAGCCCAAATCGCCAGTCAAGGTGAAATCTACTGGTGGCAGCGGTGCGAAGCTAACGGCAATGACCGGGCGCTATGCGCTGGCAAGGCCGTACACCAGTAAGTGGGTTGCCAAGTTCGCGCGTGATTCTCTGTTGTATTGGAAGTGCGTGGGTTCCCGGCAAGACGGCCGCAAAGATGGGCAGTACGCAAACGATATTGATTTTGGCGAAGCGCATGATTCAGGCGCTACCGAGCAAGAGTGCCTGACGATTGGCCGCTGGATTGACACGGGTATTCAGCGCGCGCCTGCAGTGCAGTAACCGGCGGGCCTGAAACGTTATAGGCTCATTAAGAACCGCAGCACGCGCTCATTGGTTTTGTCTAAAAAGGGCTGCGCGTTAAAAAAGCCGTGGCTTTGGCCTTCATACACTTCAAGCTCGCAGCGCCCGCCGGCAGCCTCTGCCGCCGTGCAAAAAGCTTGCGCGGTTGGTACTGGTACCTCCGGGTCGTTACTGCCCACGAGAATCAGCGCTGGCGGTATGCCTGCCTTTACATTGTGATGCGGTGATACGGTTTGCCAGTAGTCTTTCACCAGATAGTGATCAGGCGTGGCAGGTGCTAAATCCAGCATTGGGTTGAACAGCACCATGCTGGCTGGTCTGGCGGAGCTGTCGTCCAAGGTGACTGTGCCCAGCGCTGCTGCCAAATGGCCTCCGGCGGAGCCACCCCCCACCGAGATTTTTTCTGCGTTAACGTTCAGCGATTGAGCATTCTTTGCTACGTAATCCAGTGCGTCCTGCGCATCTGCCACCAGTGCCTGAACATCAACGCGGTTGTTGCGCCCCAAACGATACTGGGCGGAAAAGCAGTGGTAGCCCTGGGCTGCAAAAAACTGGCACTGCGGATAGAACGCTCGCGGGTGGCCATAAAGCCAGCGCCCGCCATGAAACAGGATGAGGGCTGGCTTGGTTTCGTCAGCGTTTGATTTATCAGCGAAGAAGGCGTGCAGCGACAGCGGCTGGCCGTTGGCGCGTTTGTACTCGATAGTGTCGTCTGGCCGCGTTTCAAGTAGGCCAGATTTTTTCACCGCCACAAACGCGAGCAAAGGTAGCAGCACGGCTAAGATGCCAGCAATGAAGTACACGTGTTCTTTCCTCAAGGTTTGTCCCGTCTGTTCAAGTGGGGCGGGTTTGCACGCCATGTGTGGTTAGGGGTAAGCATAGATGTACCAGTAAAAATGTAAAACCGCTGAATATGCGCATAGATAGGGTAGGACTAGTATAGTCGGCAGAGATGATAACTGGCGCAGAGATGAGAGGTGCAGCATAACCATGACCTTGTTCGAGCAATTAAGCGCTTGCCGCTTCCTGCCTGTGGTCACTGCAGAAAATGTTGATGCTACGGTGCTGCTAGCGTCGGCCCTGGCCAAGGGTGGCATGGCAGGCATCGAAATTACGCTGCGCACACCTGCTGCACTGGACTGTATTGCAGCGGTGAAGGCGCAGCATCCGGGCATGCTAGTCGCGGCAGGTACCGTGCTAACACCTAAACAGGCGGATGCTGCGGTGGCCGCGGGCGCAGATTTTTGTGTGAGCCCCGGCATTAGCAGCGAAATGTTGGCACATACTGCTGGCAATCAGCTGGGTTGGCTTCCCGGGGTTGCGACAGCCTCCGAGGTGATGCTGGGCGTTAACGGTGGCCTGACCCTTTTTAAACTCTTTCCCGCTGTTGCTGCGGGTGGCCTGGCGACGCTCAAATCACTAGCAGGGCCTTTTCCCGACGTTCGCTTTTGCCCTACCGGTGGGCTTAACCGCGATAATTTTCGCGAATTTTTGGCGTTAGACAATGTCATTGCCTGCGGCGGCTCGTGGATGGTTGCACCCGATTTGGTGCGCGAACGTAAGTGGGAAGCAATAGAAAAGCTGGCGCGAGAAGCACTCGCGGCCACCTAGTAAATAAACACTATTCAGAACAGCAATACGCTCAGGAGTAAGGCATGGCAGACGCACAGGTAGTACTGATTACAGGTGGCGGCAGCGGTATGGGGCGCGAAGCAGCGCGCAGGTTTGCACAGGCGGGTGCTACCGTTGCGCTATTTGATTTGAATACGCAAGGCATGGCCGAAACGGCTGAAGGGTTGAGTTCTATCCACAGCTGGACGGTTGATGTGACTGATTTCGAAGCCGTTTGCGCCGCAGTCAAAGAGGTTGAAGCGCAGCATGGGCCAGTTGAGCGCCTGTATAACTGCGCGGCGATCATGCCGTTTGGAAAACTCGCCGAGCAAGACAACGCTATCATCCATAAGCAGATGGCGATTAACTACGGCGGTCTGGTGAATATTACTCAGGCAGTGTTGCCGGGAATGCTGGAGCGCGGCCGTGGCGACTTTGTGAGCTTCGCATCCATGGCCGGGATTATTCCTATGTTGCTCACGGGCGCTTATACAGCAACCAAGTTTGCGGTGCGGGCGTTCACTGAAACGCTCTATCACGAGAACCGTAACAGCGGTGTGCGATTTGCCTGCGTTTGCCCTCCAGCGGTTGCAACGCCCTTGCTGAAGCAGGGCCGTGAGAGTGCGTGGCCCAAGATGCTCGACGGAGCGGGTGAGCCGTTGCAGCCTTCAGTGGTGATAGATGCGATTGAAGAGTGTCTGGCAAAAGGTAAGTTTATGGTGCTGCCAACCCGTGATGCCCGTATTGGTGCGTTAATGCGGCGCTTGGCGCCTGGCCTTATTTGGAAGCAGGTGCACGATACAGAAGGTTTTTAGTTTTTCTCA
>JBGCFE010000102.1:0-25148 GCA_045106775.1 Halioglobus sp. | reverse complement strand
CCAGCGCCAAGCCCAAGACAGACCATGCCAGTAAAGGCTGGCAGCCAAGTTCGAAGTGATTGCATCAGAATAGATTCTAGTGATTGTACTAAGAATTTAGCACGATGGATGGGAGGATGCAGGCCATAAGCCTGTGGCGGACTGTGCGCGACAAGGATGTCGCGCCCAAGCCTCCATGGATGGATTCACGGCGTGTCAGCCACAGGCTTATGGCCTGTGCCCCCACGCCGCACTACATCATTCTACAAACTACGAACGAAAACTAGCTACGCTTAGGCCCGCCATTCTCCCCAGGCCAACGCGACCCAGAAATAGTATCCGCATACGGCAAAAACGCCTCAGCATCCAACTCACCAAACAGCGAAATTTCGCGATCCAGGAAAACAGGCCACCACAGGTAGGCTTCTACCTGCTCTTCCATTGGCAAGAGGCTCGCCAGCGGATCCCAGGGGCTGTCGCGCAGTACCACAGTGCCATCCACATTCTCACGATGCGCCACGCCATACTTGCTGCGAACACGAACAACGTGCGGGGGAAAATCAAACCCAGTTGCAGGGCCACCAACACTCACAGCGCGCGAATACTTCGTCCACCATTCATTGAGCTCAAACTCTGGGCCAGGATCTACCGGGCCGGTAGAAGTCCCTTTAAATTCTACGAAGGTGTAACCCTGGTGAATACAGCGCGCTGTCACCTGCGGCCCCATACGATAAAACTCTGTAGTACACGGGTACTTAGGCTGGCCATTGGTTTCCTGGCTAACAAAAATCGCCGATTCCTGATCAATACCGTACCCCAGCGCGTACTCACCTTCGACACCTTTATAGTTCGCATCAACGGTGGTCAAAATGCCGTACTCGGGCTCGTCAGGCACTGGAAAGTTATAGATAGTCAGCGTGACGTGCGGCTTAGCACCCGGCTCGATGCCAGGAGGTAACAGCGCTGCAATGTTCTTGGGATCCGTGCGATAAACAATTTTAAGCATCGGCCAGTTTACGATGTCGCCGGGGTTTCCCTGCGGTACGTTTGTTTCACTCATAACATTTCCTTTCTTTATTTTTTACAAAATGAATGGTGCGTCCTGTAAACCTGACGCGGATAGTGTGAAATTGAAAAGCTCTAAGCAATTTCTCGCTTGTCTTGCGAGGTTATATAGAACTGGCGCACCCATTTTCTGAACATCACCAGCGTTTTATCTTCTTTACAAAATACCGGGCGATGCTTGTGCACCTTGTTTGCCCAAATCGGATAATCGTCGCTAATGCCGGCGATGATACCGTCCATCACATCGTCACCTGCCACATCAACAATTTCATTGCGCACAGTTAACGTCCAGCGCATGCGAGTTTCGTGAGAGTTAATCGGCTGCGCGCTGTTGTACATCACCATCTCAGCATCGGGGCCGTAGGTATTGCGCACCATCGCAAAACCAGGGCTGTAAACCGTGGCATGAAGATGGCTTGGAAAGTCTGCATTTTGTGCATCGGAGTTGAGGTGCAAGGTGCGACCATCATCGTCGATGGTCACTTCTGAAGGTGGTGTATCGGGCTGACCGTGCACAAACTGAAAATGCACAGGGTCACAGGAGTTTTCTGCGATGTCCTGCACATGTGCAGGCACTAAAAACTCTGTGTAGCGTGGCGGGCTCCAATTTTCATCATCGAGCTCAGGTAAATCAGGTAACTCCCACTGCGGCCCGGTATTTTCTGGGTGAAACCAGATATAAACCTCGCCATTTTTTTCTTCAGCGTGCCATGTTCTCAAGCGCGCACGCTCAGGGATATCATCGCAATAGGGTATCTCTACACACTTGCCGTCACCGCCGAACTGCCAGCCGTGGAAAGGGCAGCGAATGTTCTCACCCACAACACGCCCTTTATGCCCAAGGTGAGCGCCCAGATGCGGACAAAAGGCATCCTGAATTCTAACGGCGCCAGAGCGTGTTCTATAAAGCACGAGCTCACGATCAAATGCCTGCACTGGCAGTACTTGGCCAACCAACAATTCATGCGATCTGGCTACCGAATACCAACCCATCGGAAAATCCGGAGTGGTATTGGTTTTTGACTCACACGCTTCAACAATGCTCATTCTACTTCTCCTGATAAAACCTGCTGGCCAGCCTACTCTCTGCGACTAACCGATCTGCTTTTTGCAGCGCGAAAAATGAATTACAACGCCGCGGCACTGAACCAACTAATGGAACATCGATACTTCGGGGCCAATTTTTTGCGCAACAGCATTCAGTTTTTCCCGGTCCATGCCATAAAACGCTATGGCGTTTTCACCCAGAATTTTTTTGCCATCTTCTTCCGGGAAGTTGCTGAAATTGTCTTTAAAATACTGCCCCGTGTTGGGCCAGCTCCCTTCCGGGTGTGGGAAATCGCTACCCCACATCACTTTCTCAAGGCCCACCTCATCGCGCATTTCCAAATCGGGCCGCAAGACGCAGGAAGCGCCAATGCCAATATTTTGTGCGAAATACTCGCTGGGCTTCATTGAGAGATGCTCGCGGAAGTTGCCAAGCTTCGCTGAAATTTGGCCTTCAGTGTAATGAAAATCCATCAGCCGCAACCAGGAGGGCAGCATGAACATGGTTCCGCCCTCTACAATCATCGTTTTCAACTTTGGAAATCTTTCAAACACGCCGCCCCAGATCATGAACGTCAGTGGGCGATACAACCACCACATAACTTCTGACACATAGATACCCATAGCGCCGGGCATTTCATCGCGCTTATCTTCGACGGGGAAACCACTACCAAAATACTCGGGGTGTGGTGCTGGGCCAGAGTGAAAATGCACGATCACGCCCATCTCTTCACAGGCCGCCCAGAACGGGTCGTACTTCACATGGTGATAGGCATCGTGCTCGCCCCACAGGGTGGGAATCATGACGGAAGTCAGCCCATTCTCGACACACCACTTTACGCCTTCAATAGCTTGCTCAACATCCCAAAGCAGTGGGATTGAAGCAACGCCAATGTGACGCTCCGGTGCATTGCTACACCAATCTGCCAACCACCGGTTATGGGCCATAGCACCGGCCCACTGCAACTCCGGAACCATATCGCGCGGAGACAGGCCCAGACCAGCGCCAAAGGGCGGCGTGTTCTTTTCGGTAATGCCATCGGGAAATATGACTTCCGCAGCGATGCCATCTTTAGCCAGCATATTAAGACGCTCCTGATAATCCCAGGCGCCGGTGAGTTCTTTTTGGATAGGCGCGCGCCAGGCGTCATTAATCTCTTTAATCAGAAACGTCGACTCGGCTTTTTCCATCATTTCGATGGTCATCGGCACGGCCATATCCATCATCTCGTGATATTTACTCTCCACATACGGCTTGTAATCAGCGATTGGCAAACCAGCGTGACAATCGGTGGAAACTACTATCAGACGTTCAGACATACTACTCACATCCCTACTATTGAGGCATCTACGGTTAAGGTATTGGCTTCCTGCGGTATCTACGCAACCTGACCAAGAACGGTCTTCTCTACTGTATTGCTCCAGCGCATGCCCTTAGCCGGATAGCCCGGCAAAATAGCTTCGCGAATGAGCAAACTTGCACATATGTATACAATTTAGTTTAATAGCCTCATGATTGCAACCGCGTACGCAGGATTTTCATGATCGAAGCGCAGGCGCCTATCGGCCGCCGAGAGAAGCGTAAACAGGAAATACGGTCGCGCATCGAAGATGCTGCGTACCGTCTGTTTCGCCTGCACGGCGTGGAAGAAACCAGCATTGAACAAATCTGCATCGAGGCAGATGTAGCCCGCCGCACCTTTTACGGACACTTCCCCAATAAGCATGCCCTGCTGGGCGGCTTAGGCGTATCGCGCCTGTACGATCAATCTGAACCGATGCTGCGCCTGCTCATGCAAAATCATGAGTCCACACGGGCCAGGCTAGCGGCAATGATTGACTACATCGAGTCCAATTTCGCGGGTTACGAAGAGGTCGATAGACAGCTGATTTTAATGGCGCCGGCCACCTTCGCCCAAGACAAAGAGCGCCATCGTGAAGTCGGCACCACGGCCACGGCAAACTTCACACAACTAATATCAGCAGGTGTTGCACTAGGCGACGTGCGCACCGACTTTTCACCAGAGATTCTTGCTGCCATGGTGGTAGGCACCTTAAACATGCTCACCACCAGCTGGGCAATGGATGCCAATTTCCCAGTGTTCGCCAAACTCGAAGAAGCCAGAGCAATGTTCGAACAAGTGATTTGTCTCGAGCTGCACTAAAGCGTCTTCTACCATCGTCTCGACACAGCTTTCCCCTTTTTAATTTCTACTAACCCTATGGAGTGCCCCCAATGGGACCACTAAAAGGCCTAACCCTAATCGAAATCTCAGGCATTGGGCCCGGCCCTTTTGCTGCAATGCTACTGGCAGACATGGGCGCCACCGTTATTCGGGTGGAACGCCCCGGTGGTGGCATGTTCACAGCCACCGAAAACTTAAAGCTCGATTTATTGAATCGCAATAAGCGGTGCATCAGCGTCAACTTGAAACATGAAGACGGCGTGGAAACTGTATTAAAACTACTAGAGAAGGCTGACGGACTACTTGAGGGCAATCGCCCGGGCGTGATGGAACGCTTGGGCTTAGGCCCAGATGTGTGTCTGGCCCGAAACCCAAAGCTGGTGTATGGCCGCATGACTGGCTGGGGGCAAGAGGGGCCGATGGCCAAAGCCGTCGGACACGATATTAACTACATCGCGCTAAGTGGCGCCCTGCATCCCATTGGACGCAAAGGTGAAAAGCCGGCTATCCCACTCAATCTGGTTGGGGACTTTGGCGGGGGAGGCCTAATGCTCGCCTACGGTATGGTGTGCGCTCTGCTAGAGGCAAAAACATCCGGCGAGGGCCAGGTGGTAGACGCTGCCATGATTGATGGCGCTGCCACACTAATGGCCAGTACCTTTGCCGCATCGCAGGTAGGTTTTTGGACGGAAGAACGCGGTACCAATTTACTGGATTCTGGCTCGCACTTTTACGAAGTCTACGAAACTGCCGATGGAAAATACATCTCGTTAGGCTCAATCGAGCCACAGTTCTACACCGCATTGTTAGAAAAACTGGGCGATGACGCAAAGTACTTTGAGCAGCAGTTTGATGCACCCAACTGGCCCGCCATGAAAGATAAGATGACCGAGATCACTAAGCGCAAAACCCGCGACGAATGGGATGAGATATTCGAAGGCGCCGACGCCTGCTACGCACCGGTTCTGTCGATGAGCGAAGTGCGCCATCACCCTCATCATCAGGCGCGACAATCATTTCTTGATGACGGCGAAGTATGGCAGCCAGCCCCTGCCCCACGTTTTAGTCGCACTCCGGGAGAAGTGCACACGCAGCCCTGCGCCATCGGCGAGCATACACGGGATATTTTGCTTGAATTCGGGTTTAGCGAGGAAACCATCGAACAACATCTGGAAAGTGGCGCCGTGCACAGCAATAATGGATGACTGAAACCCGCAAGGAATTCTCCATGAGTGAGACAGCAGACAAATGCCGCTACGTCGATATCGATGCCGACACCAAGCACCTGAGCATCGCAACCGGCCCCGTACCACAGCCAGCCGATAATGAAGTTCTTATAAAGGTGCATTCGGCAGGCATTAACCGTGCAGACCTGCTGCAACGAAAAGGGTTTTATCCACCACCGGAAGACGCCTCACCCGTTATGGGTCTTGAAGTTGCCGGTACCGTGGCTGCGGTGGGCAAGAACGCTGGCGATTGGAAGGTGGGTGATAAAATTTGTGCGCTCACCCACGGAGGCGGTTACGCTGACTATGCGGTGGCGCCAATCGGACAATGCATGCCCATCCCTACTGGGTTTAGCAAAGCCGAAGCCGCCGCACTCCCTGAAGCCCTACTGACCATTTGGCACAACCTGTTTCAGCGCGCTGGCCTACAAAAAGGCGAGAACGTTCTGATCCACGGCGGCGCGAGCGGCATGGGGTCTATGGGTGTCATGATTTGCAATGAGCTGGGCGCCAATGTGTACACCACGGCAGGCACTGCCGAAAAATGTCACGCTCTAGAAACGCGTGGCGCAAAACTCGCTATCAATTACAAGGAGCACGATTTTGAAGAGGTGCTTACTGAGGCGGGGTTAGGGAATAAAATCGACGTTACTCTCGATATGATCGGCGGAGACTATATACAAAAAAACTTAAACTTGGCCGCACCAGAGGGCCGCATCGTTAACATTGCTTACATGAATGGATTCAGCGCCGAAGTCAATTTCGCCAGCATGCTGATGAAGCGCGTCACCATGACAGGCTCGACGCTTCGCGCGCAGTCTTTCGAACAAAAAACAGTGATGATGCAGGAAATCATGACGCACGTATTTCCACATTTAGAGAACGGTGCTATCAAACCAATCGTTGATAGCATCTACCCGCTAGAGCAAACCGAAGAAGCACATGCCCGCATGATGAGCGGGCAGCACATGGGAAAGATAATCTTAAAAACCTGACCTGCAACGTTTCGGGCTGGGTTTACTCACTGCCTTACTAACCGCCCGATGGCTTTTGCGCTGCAGCTGCCGCACCACCGCGCATCTGCAACATTTGTTGCATCTGCTGCATCATCCTATCAATGGTGAAGCTCGCAGTGGCCTGTCGCGGTGGAAATTCACGAAACGTCATTAACCACTTTCCCACCTCCTGCTGCGCAGGTACGAACAACCACAATTGGTCGGCAAAAAAGCGTGCATACAAACCAGAGTCAATGGATGTTTCATAAGGGTCAGAGCGCAGGTTGATAACTCGCGGAAAGTTAAGCGCCTCACGCGGGCCGCTCCAACCATCCATCATTAGCGCAAAGTGTATCTTCCAATCATTCCAACGCATGGCATTAAAGTTGGCGTTATCGTCAAAGTAAAACACGTTTTGTCGTTTGCCAGGGCCTTTTCCTGCGAGCAGTTCAGTCTGATCAAAACCATCAATATGGACTTTGTAATTCATACTGCCAGCTCGATGGCCCTTCTTCAGTTTTTCACTAATGCCAGGCTCTCCTGCTGCGGTTAAAAAGGTTGGGAGCCAATCCTGGTGAGTAAAAATATCGTTAATCACAGTGCCTTCTTTAACCACACCAGGCCAGCGAATCATTGCAGGTACGCGAAAGCCACCCTCCCAGGTAGAACCCTTCTCTCCGCGAAACGGCTCTGCGCCCCCATCGGGGTAGGTGTTGGTTTGAGAACCATTATCGGTGCTGTAAACAACAATAGTGTTATCGGCTATACCCAACTCATCAAGCTTGTCCAACAACAGCCCAACGTGATAATCGTGCTCCATCATCCCATCAGCATATAGGCCATAACCCGAAGAGCCCTGCCATTTGGGAGCCAAGCGTGTCCACACGTGCATGCGGGTAGCATTGAACCAAACAAAGAAGGGCTTTTCAGCCTTGTGCGCTTTATCCATAAACTTCAGTGCAGCATCAGCAAACTCCTGATCGGCAGTTTCCATGCGCTTACGCGTTAGTGGCCCGGTGTCTTGAATTTTTCCGTCTGAAAACGAATGGATCACACCGCGCGGGGCGTAGCGCTTACGGAACTCAGGATCTTTGGGGTAGAAGTATGTTTCTGGTTCTTCCTCAGCATTGAGGTGATAGAGGTTGCCCAAAAATTCGTCGAAGCCATGGTTCGTTGGCAAAAATTCGTCTTTGTCACCTAAATGGTTTTTACCGAATTGGCCGGACGTATAACCATGCGGTTTGAGCAACTCAGCAATCGTAGGATCTTCGGGCCGCAGGCCAATATCGGCCCCGGGCAAACCAACCTTCAGCAAACCCGTACGTAACGGGTGTTGACCCGTAATAAATGCAGAGCGGCCGGCTGTGCAGCTTTGTTCACCATAGTAGTCTGTAAACATTGCGCCTTCATTAGCAATTCTATCCAGATTCGGTGTAGTGCCTCCGAGCATTCCCCGGTGATAAGCGCTAATGTTTGACCAGCCAATATCGTCGCCCCAGATGACCAGTATATTTGGCTTGTCGGTTTTTGCGTGGGCAACCGCACCCGCAAACGTCAGGGCGAAAGTTATCAATACCGTGAGCCCTCCACGAATCAGGCCGCGATTATGTCGTCGAATATTCATCGATTGCATCTCCGAAAAATTGAGGAACAACGTTGTCAATGTGGACGCACAGAATACTCACTGGCTAGCAAGTTGTAATGCTGCCTGCGGCCAGACCACTTGTTTAGGCCAATAGACCAGACCATAGCCATAAGAAAAACAACGAAATCTCTTACCCTGATGCGAACGGGAAAGGCCAGCTGCTGTGTAATCGTACGCCTATTGCACCCTGCATTTATTTGGTATCTTCGAGAAACTTAACGTTTTCACTGTACCAGGGGCTTGCCATGCGCCTTAATTCTACCGGGCTGCTTGGCCTGACGCTAGCTTCACTTCTATCCGCCTGTGGTGGAGGAGGTGGCGGCGGATCAGACGTTCCATCGACGCCGGCTCCACCTATGTTGCCAACCGAGCCGACGCCGCCGCCAGAGCCCACACCTGAAACGTTTAGCTTATCCGGAACCATTACTGCCTCAACTAGCCAGGCGGTCGACAGCGATACCAACGATCCAACGCGTCTGGCTATTCCAAACAACGATGAAGATACCGCCCAACTCATTCCCAATCCGATCACGTTAGGGGGTTACGTCAACCGTCCCGGTTCCGGTGCGGCTGGCCGCTCGCAAACCGACGGAGATATCAACGACTACTTCCGCGTAGATTTGCTGGAAGGGCAAGCAGTCACAATGTTGGTTGCGGATTTCGAGGGCGCCGATGCAGATTTGTACCTGCACGATGAGAACGGTGAAATCGTCGCGCTTTCCATCGACACCGGTGAACAGGAATCACTCGTTGCGCCGGCTACAGGTACGTACTTTATCAATGTACTGGCCTTTCGTGGCGCGACAAACTACATACTCGCCGTCGGTGCACTGCCAGTGAACTCACCAACGGCTTCACACGTAATTTTGCCGTATCAGGCGATCGTTAAATACAACACCTCTGTATCTGCGGAGGAGGAAGGCGAGACCGATGCAGCCCTCGACAATTCCATGGCCGTGGTGAAACGGGCCGGCGGACGGGGTAGAAGCCGACTAATGGCAATGCGACCGGATATCACAGATGCCAGGCAGGCCGCCCGCAGATTGGGCGCCGCTCGCTCTAAATCGACAGCGTTCAAAAATCCGTCGCTCAAAGCGCGCTGGGAAACGCTGCTTACTATAAAGTCACTACGCCAAGACCCTCGCGTAGAGTATGCAGAGCCTAACTACGAAGTGAAGGCATTGGCCGAGCCCAACGATCAGGGTTACTCCGCCCAATGGCACTACCCACTGATTGGCCTGCCTGATGCCTGGGAAATTACCACGGGCAGCGCAAACGTCATCGTAGCCGTTGTCGACACCGGTATTTTGAGCAACCACCCTGACATGGCTGGGCAGCTTACCCCCGGCTACGATTTTGTCGCCGACATCGAAAACGCCGGCGATGGCAACGGTATAGATCCAAACCCTGAAGACGTTGGCGGCGGCGTCGGTGGTGTCTCCGGTAGCTTTCACGGAACGCATGTAGCGGGTACGGTTGCGGCACGCGGCGACAATCTTATCGGCGTAGCCGGCAGTGCTTACACAACTCGCGTTATGCCAATGCGTGCGCTGGGCTCAGATGGTAGCGGCTCGACTTACGATGTTAATCAGGCCGTTGCCTACGCCGCTGGTTTGCCCAACGATTCAGGCACTGTACCTGCTCAGGCGGCAGATATAATTAATCTCAGCCTGGCAGGCGGAGGCTTTAGTCAGGCATCCCAAGATTTATATAATGCTGCGCGTGCAGCAGGCGTGACAGTGGTGGCAGCCGCTGGCAACGAGGCAAGCAGAGAACTGAGTTACCCAGCCAGCTACAGTGGCGTTATTTCAGTCAGCGCCGTCGATCAGCAGCGCCGCCTCGCGCCCTATTCAAACTTTGGCAATCTGATTGACGTAGCGGCACCGGGCGGAGACAACAGTGTCGACCTTAACGGTGACGGATACCCAGATGGCGTACTCAGCACTTCCGGCTCTGTCTCCGAAGACAGACTCAACTTTGTTTACACCTTCCTGAATGGCACTTCGATGGCTTCTCCACATGTGGCAGGCGTTATCGCGCTGATGAAAAGTGTTAACCCCGCGCTAACGCCCGACGACATCGATGCACTATTAGAAATGGGAATGCTGACGGAGGACATTGGCTCCCCCGGACGTGACAATCAATACGGCTATGGGCTAATCAATGCCCAACGCGCCGTTGTAGCGGCTTTGGAAGCGGCGGGTTCATCGCCAGTTGATAACCCGCGCCTGGTAAGCTCAACCAACAGTTTAAACTTTGGGCCAACGCTCACTGAACTGGAAATTGTATTACGCAACGGCGGTAAAGGCGCATTGCAACTTTCCAATGTCACCGCATCGGAGCCTTGGCTTTCGCTAACGCCATTGGACGTTGATGAAAGCGAACTGGGAACCTATCGCGTTACCGTTGATCGCCAAGCGTTACCGGCCGGAGTCTCTTCTGCGGAAATCACCGCGCAATCTACGGTGAACAATTTGGTCGTCAGAATTTTGGTTTCTTCCGGAACAGCCAGTGCCAATACAGACGTCGGGGTGATTTACATTTTGCTCTACGATTCGGTAGCCAATGAGCCAGTTCAGCAGTTTTCAAGCAGCGGCGACGGCGCTCAATACACGTTTAATTTTGAGGGCGTGGAAGCAGGTGAGTATGAAATCATTGCAGGCTCTGATGCAGACAATGACTTACTCATTTGCGATGCTGGAGAGGCCTGTGGTGCCTGGTTGACGACCGACCAGCCTATTAGCATTGACGTAGCAGCCGACGTGGCTGATCTCAATTTCCCTGTCGAATTTCTGGTAGCTCTCCCCAATCTTGCGCAGACTAATGAGGGGGGCACTGCCTCAAATGAAGGCACCGGTAACACGTCAAGGGCGCGCGCCAGGCTTCAATAAGCCAAGCGAGCTATGAATGGGTTAGGGGCGCTTACAGCGCCTCTAAGCGAGCAGCGGTATCTGCCAATCTGCCCTGTAGCCAGCCAATTTCGTAGTCATTGCGCAGGCCAGCTTTGGCCTTTTCCAACAACACCTGCAACGCCTGCTGGCGCAGCACCAAACCACCGCGGTCGTTTGCGTTTCCTTCGAGTACCACTTCGACTATGTGCAGGGTTTTAACAGGCTGATCATTGTTTAAGTAGTTTTGCGCAAGGCTCAAAAGCCCCTCCGAACCGGCGACTTCAGCAATATCCGCGTAGACATCACGCACAGGCACTGGATACAACTCAGTGGTGCTATCGAACTTGAACCAACCAGCGTAGTAATCCCATATGCTTCGAACGGCCCAATCAACTCGCCCATGGTTTTGCACAAGATCCAATTCAGGCGGCAACTGTATTTCTTTCATTAACTGATACACCGTCTTGCCGGCGTTCATGCCATCAACCGTAGCATCGTGCACATACTGCACGGCGTCGCGAATTTTTTGCATATCTGCACGGATTTGCGCAGCACCCCTGGTCGGGTTGAGGTGGCTTGGAACCACAATCTCTGGCTCAAGTTGCAACAATAAATCCAGCGACTTGATGTATTCCATTGGCTTACGAATTTTTTCTCCACGCATGGTAAAAACATTGGGAAACTGTGGGAACTGCGGGCCAAAAAAATCGCCGGTAAATAGAATCTTTTGCTGGGGGAGCCAAAGCACAGCATTGTCAGCGCCCTCAGCACCGGGAGTACCAATCACCTGAAACTCAATGCCGCCTTTATTGAACGTATAGGTTTCCCAATCTCCAACTGTAATTGTTGGCTCTATACCTCCGTAGCGCATCATTTCGATGTCGGGCCGATCTTCCCAGGCAGGCATCCACGGAAACAGGGTGCGATTTCTTCCGTATTGATAGGGCTCTAACTCAGAAAGGTAACGCTGCTCCTCCTCAAAATCGGCATGGGTAATTATTTCTGTCCCCTCTTCGCGCCAAAATTTTGCCCCACCGATATGATCTGCATGAGAGTGGCTAAGCACGATATGGGTAACCGGGGCTGGCGAAACGGCTTTCAGTGCTTTCATTTGCTTCGCAACCTGAAGCACTAAACCAGTGTCAAAGAGCACATTACCCTCTGCTGTCACGATCATGACGGTATTGCCGACACCGGTGGCATAGTAAATATCGCTAGCAATTTCACGTACTTCTATCGGCCGTTTGATAAGGTCAACAGCACTGCCGTGTGTACCCTCGCCGTCATCACCGAAATCTAATCGCTCCGCCGCCGCATCTCCAATCACTTCCAGCGCCTTCAGCTCGGCTTTTTTCTTCAATTCGCCAGAGCCCATATCTAACCAGAGAAATAAGCCACCCAGGGCCAACACGCCGAAAATAACGAGCACTACTCGTGCAGTAAATCCGCGCTGACGCTTCATTTCAATACCGTGCCTGCGCATGGGTATACCTCTTTTGTTCATTGGCCGCCTACTGTTTTCTGGGCAACAAAAATTGGCGAAGACCATGCGCGCTGTGCAGCAGGCGCGGTGCAATCTTCATTTTCGGGTGTGCGATAATCTCCGTAGCAGGGATTAGCGGCGATACAGTTACCCTGCTCATCATATTCGCAGCGCACATTGGCCGCATTAATCATCGGTGTTTCTTCCTGAATCGCACGCACGTAGTACAACACCTCACGCCCCTCATCTAGAAAGGACGGATCTTCAAATTCTACTTCGCAACCTGCGGGTTGGTCGCCGCACTCGAACACGCGCCAAGGATCCTGAATAAGAGGGCCTATCGATTCACCAGCCGAGGTTTGTGGCGTAATGCGCACCACCTCAATGCGTTCAATAGACAGCCGCTCATCGGAGGGGTTGTAGCATTCGCCGCCACACAATGCATCGATGCGTGACTGCCCCAAACCTGAAATGGCATGATCTGGACAGCCAGGATTTTGCTTGAAAGCACCCATCGCGGCTGCTCTAAAACGCGGATTACTGGCCGCTTTTACTTCTGAGCCCATGGGCGAACGATCATCGCCATCAAGGTAATCAAACCAGAGTAAAACCCGGTCACCGGATGTAGCGTAAACTTCTTTGCGCTTTAGGCTGTCCCAAATAGCCTCTCGATTTCGGCCATCACTGTGCGTTGCAACCAACCCACCGGTTAGCCAGAACGAGTTCTGTCGCTCCATATTTCGCAGGTTGGCAAGTCCAAAACCGGCTGGGTCGAAAGGAACGGAGTATGGGGTTGGTTCCCGTTGATCACCTTGAGCACGTGAGGCGCGCGAAGGTGCTCTTGCGCCAAATGCCTCTGTCATACGCTTGCGCTGAATTTCTTTGTAACCGGTACCGGCCTGGCTGCGATGATTGTCGCTTGAACCAATAAAACCAAAACGAAAATTAAGCGGATCTTGCGGCTCATCAAAGTTGGTTATAGCCAGAGCATATTGGCCAGTGGCCGTCGGCCGATGATCCATAGGCTCATTGAAGCAATCAGGACAGTTGCCGCAATTGAGCCAATCCGTTACCTGCTGGCCTGGCACTGTTAGATGCCCTGAGTTTCCAGCATCGACAAAATTCTGTCGCGCCTCAACCGCGCGCGCCTCGCACTCACCGCTATCACTGCCTGCGACTGTGCAGCGCTGCCGAATAATTTCTCCTGCTTGCCAGCAGCAAGGCAGGTATCCATCTTCTCCCGGCGGGGGACAATATAAAGAGCCATCACCGGCTGTTGCCGTAGCACGCCAATCTCGATACTCCTCAGAATTTCCGTGCCCAGAATATACTTCAAACAGTATTTGCCGATCGGGGTCATGCTGCTCGCGATTGAGCTGCTTATCTAGCGTGGTCGTAGCTGGCGTATTCATTCCCCATGAATTTCCATGGGGAATCACAATGCTGTCCAAGCCCCATTGATCAAGCTTTGCAAACAGCTCACGTGGATCATCGGCAATCTCCAGACAGTTATCGGGCAATTCACGCGAATCAACACCACTTTCACAGAGGGGCGTGTCGGCCACTTCATCGTAGTAGCCTTGAATGCCCCAATAAAATTGCCGGTTTTCGAAGTCGGCTAACGACATCATCCACTGAGCGGCGCGCCCCATGGGCGCCGCCGCTAACTGTGCACGCGGGGCTGCAATTGCTCGCGAAGGCACGCGGGCCTCGTCAGTATGTGCAAATATGACGTTTTTGTGTCCGTAATGCTTAGCGGGGTCTGTACTCACCTGACTCCACTCCCAACCCAAAAATGACACCATATCGGGATTGTCAGGATCGCCGGCTAGCGCATTACACTCGCGAATACTTTCCTTGGTTTCTGCCCAGCGCCGCGGAGTAATGCCTTCGGCGTGATCGTTAATGGACCAAAAATCCAGGCCGGAGCAATACCGAGCAAAATCGCAGGCGTCGGCTGGTGGATGCAGCCCACTGCCCCCCATCAACGGAACTGACATGATAAAAGCATCTGGAGAGAACGTCGTGTGCACATGAAGATCGCCGAACAGCACCTGCCGGCTTGCAGCGGCGGCATTAAGGTCTACCTTTTGGCGATCATGCTTATCTGCAACGACGTCAGTCGGCAGTGTCCTCCCAACTATCTGCCCTCGATCCTGAGGCTCGCCACAACCACTCAAAGCGATAGCAGCGAGACAGAAAAACGAGACGTTCGCCAGAAAATGGCGTGGATATCGAATCATTTGGGCTCCGTTTACCGCGATAGGGGAACTCAACAACGCGCTGGTTCATACTGCAAAATATAGACCCGATGCCGCCTTCTAGCGAGGGCCAATAAGGCCAAAAGAGCTGGTGTACAGAGGAAAAAAGGGCACAAAAAAAGGTGGCCGTATCCCTACGGCCACCCTTCTTCTTAAGCGCTTACGCTCCGCTTATGCTCTGCGGCGGGCGGCTTTTCGCTTGGGCGCTGCCTTTCTTTTGGGTGCTGCTTTACGTTTAGGAGCTGCCTTGCGTTTGGCTGCAGCCTTCTTCTTGGGCGCTGCTTTTTTCTTGGCGGCGGCTTTTCGCTTAGGGGCTGCCTTACGCTTAGGGGCTGCCTTCTTCTTAGCTGCAACCTTTTTCTTCGGTGCAGCTTTACGCTTAGCGGCAGCCTTTTTCTTTGGAGCAGCCTTCTTCACCGTCTTTTTCTTGGCGGCGGGCTTTTTCTTGGCTGAAGGCTTCTTACGGGTACGGCTGGCAGCGCGCTCTACCATTGCTGCTGCACGGTCGGCCGCTTTCGCCTTGCGCTCTTCCAGCACTGCATCCGCTTTTACCGTTACCAGCAACTCTGCCGCGTCATAAGCAGCCTTAGTGACCTTGGCAACCGAATCGGCTAGCTTTTGCACCTGCCTACCCAGCTCATTCACTTTCTTCTGGTTTGCCGGCGTGCTGCGTTTTCGTAATGAGGCGCGTGCAGATTTCAACCGCGAGTTAGCGGTCGAGTACCGCTTACGGGCTGCACCCAATTCGCGCTTGAGGCGAGAGTGAGACTTTTCGCTCTCCGCAACCAAACGCTTGCGAAGTTGTTCTACCTGCTTGTTGGCCTTTTCAGCCATTCTCGTCGCTTGAGACAGTTCTTTTTCCAACATCGCTTTACGCTCTCCGTAGTAAGAATAGGTACCACTACAGTCAGTGTAGGCCCATTTCCTTACGTTGTAACGCTTAATTTATGAGCAATAGCACCGAGAGTGCTGCTGCCAGGATAGCGCGGGTTAGCGCTGAGGAACGTGGCGCGAGAACTGCCCCAAAAGCTACGAAAAGTACCAGTTCACGCAGTGGAGGTAACACTTCTAAAGGTATAAACGCGCTCTGACCCACCGTCCGAACGCACAGACGTTGTTTGCTCTTGTTCTTCTCTTTTCTCCGTTAGATAATCTCCTGCTCGGAACACTGCAGCGGAAAAACCTATGGAATACGATTCAGACGTACACAGCATTGAATGCCCCAAGTGCGGCCACGGAATGAACGAGGTTACCTACGGTGGTGATGTGGTCATCGACCGCTGCACTCATTGTCACGGCCTCTGGTTTGATGAAGGCGAAGCTGAGCAGCTCAAGAAAAAGTGGATGGGCGAAGCATTGGATACTGGCAACGCAGCCGCCGGTAAGAAATGGGACGCAGTGGAAGATGTCGCCTGCCCGCGCTGCGGCAAAGACATGGAGAAAGCCTCTGATCCAGATCAGCCACACATTTGGTACGAAGTGTGCAGAGATCACGGAATGTTTATGGATGCGGGTGAGTTCACCGACTACAAGCATGAAACGCTGGCCGATTGGTTTCGCACCCTGGCCAAAGGCGCACGCCCCTAGGGCATTACACCACTTCCAATTGAAAGCGCCCCTACAAACGGGGCGCTTCTCGACGCTCTACTTTAGCTCTACTCTAGCTCTACTTCGTCTCTACTTTAAGTACTCTGCTGACCCGGTAACGTCAAACACCCTCTATCCGGCCGCGAAATACCCTTGGTGACTACCAGCTGTAGCCCACTCGCAGACGGTAAGTCTGATCCCACTCATCAATATCGCCTGACACACCTGAATCATAGTCCAGCTGAATTTCAGCCGCCGCCTCGATTCTCCACAACAGCGGTATCGCTAAACCCAGCGTAGTGTCGACAATGACATCGGAAGTCTCTTCAAGGCTCCAAACACCTATTTGGTTGAAATAAATACGAGTGTCTCCGCCGAGGTAATTGCTGGTGCCATTCAATGCCCAGTTGGCAGCGGCATAATCCTTATCTTCTGCTACGATAAAATCTTCGTCGACGTAGGAAACGCCAATCTCACCCGACAGGCTAAACGCTGGATCCGAGTAGAACTGGCGGCCAATGTAAGGGCCAGCCAACAGACGGAGATCCAAATCAGCAAACTTATCCTGCTCTGCTAGCGCTTGCACACCCCAGTAATTTGGGCCTTCCAAAAAGTAGTCGTACTTGCCAGTGACCTGCCAATTTTCAGCACTCTTTTCGCCATTAGACTCATCATTCTCACCGCTGAACCTAAAGGTGTAACGATCTTGCGTACTGCGCCAAACTGACTCAAGCTGAAAATCAAGTTCGTCAGATTCTGTGTTTCCGCGCTGCATAACCAGCGCAGCGTTGGCAAAACCGGTCCATCGGTAACCCTGCCCTAACTCCCAAGGCTCAGGATTAACCAGCTTCAAGGACTCCAATGCGTAGGAGCCACCGCTACCTGATACGAGCTGACCACCCTGAATGTTGAGTGGCGCGTCCTGTAGCACGAGATCATTGTCCAATAAGATAACAGCCGGGTTATCACTACGCAGAGACTCTACCTGATCAATGGCAACGCTCAGCGTGCCGGCAAAACCAGTATCAATAGTGATAACGCCATCACGCGCACCCGTAACAGCACCCATCAATCGAGAGCCGTCTTTCAAGAGAATTTCATCCTGCGCTTGCGTAGGCGCAACTGTAAAAGCAGCCGCCAGGGCCAGAGTAATCGGCAGTGCTAAGGCGTTAATTTTCATGGGCTTCCTTTTGTATGTAAGGTTATTCGACTAGATATAACGTTATTCGACTGGCTACACGGTCATTCGATAACGTGCTTTATGCCGATTGCATCGGCTTTCAACACAACCACTGTGATTTCGTGGAATTTTCAGGCGCCATCATAGTCAAATCGCGCACCTTTACCCAGCACAGCACCCGATAAATAGTGCCGTTATGGCATCTTTTTACAGTTTTATAACGAAGTGGCCGGCTTGTGCAGGTATGCCCCTGACAAGCTTGGACTGCTAGACTGTGCGCTAACTGATTAGGAGTAACCTGTGAGTAAATTCGACTTTGATTTGTTTGTGATTGGTGCGGGCTCAGGTGGAGTACGTGCGGCCCGGATTGCCGCCGGTTTCGGCGCCAGAGTCGCTGTCGCTGAAGATCGCTATATGGGCGGCACCTGCGTGAACGTAGGCTGCGTACCCAAAAAGCTGTACGTCTATGCCTCCGAATTCGGTAAAGGCTTTAAAGACGCGCAGGGTTTTGGCTGGGACAGCGATGTACCCAGTTTTCACTGGTCGACCCTGCGTGACAACAAAAAAACCGAGATTGCCCGACTCAACGACATCTACCGCAACATGCTCGCTGGAACAGACGTTACTGTGGTAGATGGCAGAGCGACTATTGTCGACGCGAACACCGTGGAGGTAGCAGGCCAGCAATACACTGCGGCAAAGCTGCTTATCGCTACTGGCGGCTGGCCACACATCCCCGATTTCGAGGGCAGTGAGCACGCCATTACATCCAATGAAATTTTTGATCTGGAGCAATTTCCAGAAAAAATTGTGATCGTTGGCGGCGGCTATATCGCCGTGGAGTTTGCCGGTATTTTCAACGGCCTGGGCGCACAAACCACGCAGCTGTATCGCGGCCCTCTCTTCCTGCGCAATTTCGACGCCGACATTCGCGCGCATGCCGCCCAGGAAATTCCCAAAACAGGTGTAGATTTGCGCTTCAACATAAACGTGGAAGCGATCGAAAAATCTGACAACGCACTGAGCGTAACGCTCACCGACGGCTCGAAAATCGAAGCCGATATTGTTCTCTATGCAACGGGTCGCAAGCCACACCTGGAAGGCTTAGGCCTTGAAAACGTTGACGTTGCGCTAAATGACAACGGCACAGTCAAGGTCGATGACCACTACACGACAAGCGAGCCCACCATTTTTGCACTGGGCGATGTTACCGGCGGCCTTGAGCTAACACCCGTTGCGCTCGCCGAAGGCATGTCGTTTGCCCGCCGACAATTTGGCGATACACAGCAAATCGTCGATTACGATTTTGTGCCCACCGCCGTGTTCTGCCAACCCAACATTGGCACCGTAGGGTTCACCGAAGAAGAAGCACGGGAAACTTTCGGCGATGTCACTTTGTTCAAATCAGAGTTTCGTCCGATGAAGCACACTATCAGCGGGCGCGATGAGCGCACATTCATGAAACTGATAGTCGAAACCGCTACGGACAAGGTCGTTGGCGTCCATATGATGGGGCCGGACGCCGGAGAAATTATTCAGGGCATCGCGATCGCTTTGCGCGCCGGTGCAACGAAAGCCGTTTTCGATACTACGATCGGCATTCATCCAACCGCTGCTGAAGAATTTGTGACCATGCGCGAGCCCTGGACAGCAGACTGATGCTGGCTCTGGAACTGTGGCAGATCGCGCTATTGGTCAGCGTTGGCGTCGTCGCAGGCTTCCTCAACGTTATGGCCGGTGGCGGTTCACTACTCACCGTTCCGGTCATGGTTTTTCTCGGTGTACCCGGCCCGGTTGCGAACGGCACCAACCGCATAGCCATTTTGGCGCAAAACATTACTGCCATCGCGACATTTGCACGCAAAGGGTTTAAAGATTTCAAGCTTAGCCTCACGCTGGCGCTTTGCGCCTTACCCGGGGCAGCCGTTGGCGCACTAGCCGGCGCGCAGTTGGACGGCGTCTGGTTTAATCGCGCACTGGCTATCATTATGATAGCGGTGATGCTGGTGATGCACTTCGACCGCGGCCCAAAAGAGGTCGCCGCCAACTATAGGCCTAATCGCACGCAACTGCGCAATGGGCATATCTTAATGGTGCTAGCAGGGTTTTGGGGCGGGTTCATTCAGCTGGGCGTGGGTTTCATTATCATGCCTATTCTGAATCGGGTGATGGGCCTGGACCTCGTGCGCACCAATATGCACAAGGTATTTATCGTTGCCATGTACACCCTCGTTGCACTCACCGTATTTGCATCGCAACTTGAGCTACTCTGGGCCGTAGGCATTGCTCTAGCCGTAGGCAATTCGATTGGCGGTTATCTAGGCGCGCACTTCACAATCGCCAAAGGCGAACGGCTGATTCGCATAGTGCTAAACGTCGTACTGTGCTGCTTCATCGCCAAATTACTTTTCGACCTTTGATAAAAAAGGGAAATACTGCGATAACAGCGCGTAGTCGCACAATCAAAACGCGTGCTACCATTTCGTTTTACCCAAGCAATCTGCATTGAAATAAGAACGGAAGTAAGGAGTTGTCACGTTGCAGCGCTTCGTCGCCATATTTTTAGTTGTGCTAATCAGCCTCTTTACGCTTGAGATGCTAGTCCCCGTGCAGCAGCACGTCATTTTGCCGTTTACTGAACTGCTCGCAAAAATCAGCGCGCTAATCGTGCAGCCCCTGGATGAAACGGTAACCGCTTACGGCAAAGTATTGCGCTTTACCGATACAGGCTTTGCAGTGTCTATCGAAGCAGGCTGCAACGGCGTGGAAGCGACTATCGTGTTGATCGCCGCCGTGCTTGCCTTCCCAGCGCCCTGGAAAGCTCGCTGCGTCGCCATGGTGTTGGGCTTTTTCGCAGTGCAGAGCGTCAACATCATACGCATCATCACACTGTTCTATTTAGGCAACTGGAATTTTGAAGCGTTCGAGTGGATTCACCTATACCTCTGGCCGGCACTCATCATGCTCGACGTTCTGATCGTGTTTATTGTCTATCTACGCTATCTTGGCCGGCAGGCTGAAACCCAGATGGAAACCGGCCTTGCCTGAACAAAACCAGACAGCACAGAAGCAACTACACAAGCAGCAGCTTAGGCAGTTCTTGCTTTTTGTTTTTGTCCTGATCATTCCGTGCTTTGGCTTGTGGACAGTGGCCAGCGAGATCCTCGCACGGCCCGCCGTAGGTTTTGTCAATTTTACGCTCACGCATTGGTTTTCTGATGTGGTCCAATCGCTTTACATAGATGGCCAGAAGGCAATTTTGCTTACGCCGTTTGGCGAAGCGGGCGGCCAGCTGGTTCCAGCAAGCCAAACCAAGTATCAAATCGGCTACCCCATTAACACTCGCCTCGTTTCGTATTCGATACCTTTCTATGCGGCCTTGCATTTTGCGATGCCGCAAAAAGATTATCTGAATCGATTTATCTGGGGCCTAGTGGTTCTCTATCCACTCATGGCACTTGGGCTACTGGCGCTATGCATGAAAGAATTAATGGTGGGCCTGGGCTCTACGTTTCTTGAACAGCCTAACGCATGGGTACCCAATGCCAATTTAATAGGGCTAACTTACCAAATGAGCGTACTGCTTGTGCCCACCTTGGGCCCGGTACTTCTCTGGCTTTGCCAGAACCGCAACGCGCCGATGCTGGCGGCAATGTCAAATCAGCAAGAGAAAGAAGGTCGTTAGTCCTTGAACTCGGGCGCCCTGCCCTCTTTGCGCGCCTTAATGGCTTCTTCAAAGTTTTTGGTGGTCATACGCACAAACAACTGCGCGTGCCCTTCATGATTCATATGACTGTGCAGGCTACCGGCATCAACACCTGCCCATAACATTTGTTTACTCAGCTCTACGCCCAGCTGGCTAAAGCCAACAATTCGTTCAGCGACGTTGTAGCACTGTTCTAGGAGCTGATCTTGCGGCACCGCCTGCGACACCATTCCAATCGCCTGCGCTTCCGCCGCATCAACATCTCGGCCGGTCAGCATAATGTCGAACGCGCGGCTGGTGCCAATGGCTCTGGGCAACAAATAGCTCAAACCCAATTCCGCAGAGGTCAGCCCATTGTTAATACCGGCAGGCCGAAAGTAGGCTGTGTCGGAGGCTATGCGAATATCGGTGGCCATCGCCAAACAAAAACCTCCGCCTATTGCAGGGCCGTTTATAGCGCCAATAACAGGTTGGTGCATATCGTGTATCGCTTTAATCACATCATCAAGAATGCGCATGGCACGTCTAGCTATACCCGGAATTGTGAGGCCGTCAAATATATCCAGCCAGCCCGGGTCTTCCAGGTCGGCTCCCGCACAGAAGCCGTCACCCGCGCCGGTAACCACAACAACACGCGTATCATTGTCGAAACTGATTTCTTCCAGCGCCTCCTTGAACGGCACCATCACATCGAACGCCATCGCGTTCATACGCTCAGGGCGATTGAGCGTTACCAGCTTTACACCTTCGCGGGGCGTTTCAACATTTACAAATGACATAGATTTATTCCATTGCTGCAGATTTTTTTCAGGCTACGCGCATAAAACACAATCAACCATGACGCAAAAGGCCAGACTCACGCGTCAAAAAGCGCATCGTGCTCAAACCGGCGCTACCATGCTACAGTGACATGAGTGACTTCGGGGGGAGAAACACAATGAGACTAATAGGCATGATTTTGGCGTTGGGCGTTATTCTTTGGGTAATGTTAGAGGCATCAGGGGGCGGCAATTCAGACAGCGTTATTGCCGCTGGGCATCAAGATGCTATGGAAAAAGCACAGAGCGTTGAGAGTGCTTTGCAGGGGGCGGCTCAGAGAAATCTGCAAGGGATTTTGGGTGAAGAAGCGCCTGGGGAAGACTCGGAATAATGGTTCGCAACATTTGACGGGAATGGACTTCGGTTCCGGCTAGGAGGAGATAAGCGCTCCTGGCTCAGCGGGCTAAGATATTCGCTTGGAGCGCTTATCCCCTCCGAGCCTGATTACGCACTTCGACGATTAAGTTCTTCACCGACTATGCCCTTCACCGATTAAGTCCTTCGCCGATTGTGCGCGAACAGTTTTTCAGAGTGCGCTGGTAGCGGGAAGTGTGCGAAAACGGCTTTGTGTCGAGTATCTCAGCCGTCCGAGAAAGCAAAGCCGTTTTTGCACACTTCCCGCGGGCCAAATACGAAAGCAGCCCAGCTTCCACCCCTGTGAAATTTAATTAGCCTGTACTAGGAGCAGATTACTTCTCCTGCTGCCGCTGCAAAATCCCCGAAAAATCACTCTGTCCATTGCCCGCCTCCTGATGAGCAACATAAAGATCACGAGCGAGCTGCCCCATTTTGTTATCCACCTCGCTTAGCGCTGCAATCTCCATCAGCAAACCCAAATCCTTCACCATCAAAGTTGAAGTTTTTACGACAGGAAACTTCGGTTCCGGCTCGGAGGAGATAAGCGCTCCTGGCTCAGCGGGCTGAGATATTCGCCTGGAGCGCTTATCCCCTCCGAGCCTGATTACGCACTTCGACGATTAAGTTCTTCACCAACTATGCCCTCCGCCGATTAAGTCCTCCGCCGATTATGCGCGGACAGTTTTTCAGCGTGCGCTGGTAGCGGGAAGTGTGCGAAAACGGCTTTGTGTCGAGTATCTCAGCCGTCCGAGAAAGCAAAGCCGTTTTCGCACACTTCCCGCGGGCCAAATACGAAAGCAGCCCAGCTTCCACCCCTGTGAAATCTAATTAGCCTGTACTAGGAGCCGATTACTTCTCCTGCAGCCGCTGCAAAATCCCCGAAAAATCACGCTGCCCATTGCCCGCCTCCTGATGAGCGACATAAAGATCACGCGCAAGCTGCCCCATTTTATTATCCACCTCGCTTAGCGCTGCAATCTCCATAGCCAAACCCAAATCCTTGACCATTAAATCAACCATGAAGCCAGGTTGATAGCCGTTGCTGGCAGGCGCAGTATCCATCACATCAGGGTAAGGGTTATACACTTCCAATGACCAATTGCGGCCGGAACTTGCCAGCATGATTTCAGATAACACTGCTGGGTCCAGGCCGTTGCGTGCACCCATCTCCAACGCTTCGGAGGTACCGATCATATGAATCGCCAAGAGCATATTGTTGCAGCCCTTAGCCACTTGACCCGCTCCGGCTGGCCCGGCATGAAAAATATTCTTGCCCATGTCTTTTAATATTAGCTCGGCTTTAACAAAAGTTTCGGCACTGCCACCACACATGAAAGCCAGAGTACCCGCGGCGGCCGCAGCAACGCCTCCGGAAACCGGTGAATCCATAAACCCGATACCAGCATCACTGGCCGCATCACCCACTTCCCGCGCCGTTGCCGCATCAATAGTGCTGCAATCAAGAATAGTGGTGCTCCCATCAAGCGCCGCGAGCAAACCGTTATCACCAAGATAGGTTGCTGCCACATGCTTACCGGCAGGCAGCATCGATATCACATAATCAGAACCTACTGCGGCCTCCAGAGCACTAGCAGCAACGCTGGCGCCTTTCTCGGCAATAGACGCACAGGCCTCCTTAGAAAGATCAAAGACAGTGACCGCATGATTGGCGGCGAGTAGGTTCGATGCCATCGGCCCACCCATGTTACCCAATCCAATAAAAGCTACTTTTGCCAATTGCCTCTCCCTACTGTTTTGTTTTAATGACGACCGCCTACAAATCGGCCAGCGGGTTGGTCGCCCAAGGGGCGATAAAAAACGAGTCCAACACGGAATCTGTCACGGCTCGGCTGCTGTCAAACTGCCAACTGGGGTTACGGTCTTTGTCGATCAACAACGCGCGAACGCCTTCTGTAAATTCAGGGTGACGCACAATGTTGGTCACCAGCTGAATTTCAGATTGAAACACTTCTTTAAGCGACGCGTGACGCTGCGATTGGAGTTGTCGGTTTATCCAAAGTGCTGCCAGTGAAGAACCATGCGCTAAACTTTCGCTCGCTTTGGTGAGCCAAACATCCTCAGTAGTAATCGACGTAATGTTGTCGATCACCTCATGAATATCAGCGCCATCACACAATGCGTTTATCGTGCCGAGATGCGGCTCAACCTGCCCTCCCGGACACTGGCCAACGCTGCTCTGCGTCAACGGCCTTAACACACCGCGCACCAGCGCATGATTCGCGTCTGCATCTGCACTCCAATCTTGCCGTAACAACTGTTCTAGCGCTTCGTCTTTGCGTTCACTATCTATAAAGCGATCCGCAATTCCTGTGTAAATCGCGTCGGCCGCATTGATAGATGCGCCTGTTAAGGCAAGAAACAAACCCGACTTTCCTGGCATATGATTCAAAAACCACGTACCACCCACATCGGGAAACAACGCAATGGTCACTTCCGGCATCGCTATGCGCGTTTTCTGTGTCACCACGCGGTGCGAACAACCGGCCATTACACCTAGCCCGCCCCCCATGACAATGCCATGCCCCCAACAAATCAGAGGCTTTGGGTAAGTGTGTAAGGTGTAGTTCATACGGTATTCGCGGGCGAAAAAATCCTCCGCGTAAGTGCAGGGGCCACCCGGCGTTTCTACCGCTGACGCATGTAAAGCCTGCACATCACCGCCGGCGCAGAACGCTTTTTCGCCTGCACCTTCGATGAAGA
>JBGCFE010000101.1:0-24647 GCA_045106775.1 Halioglobus sp. | reverse complement strand
AGAACACCGATTTTTGCGCCGGGGAAAAATGACAGTGAGATGTCTTCCAGGATTTTCTTTTTCGGCGGCACGACCTTGCCGACGCGGTTCATGGTGTAGACGTATTGAGCCATGGGTTTTTCTGCCGTTTTTTCGCTGGGGTTTGAAGCGCGGGATTTTAGCAGAAAACTTTGCTCGATAGTGCGCGTATCGGCGCTTGTCGGCTGTAGGGTATAAATTGGTTCGAGCGCTGAAATAGATCCTTGATCTTGAAAGCGGTTCCCAGTCGCTCCACGGAATTCGCTTGGTGGGAACCGCTTTCAAGATCAAGGATCTTTCCATCGAGCGTGATTCAAATCTATCGACCTCTGCATGAAGTGATTCAAGGCGCAACTGTCAAGGCCCGGAAGGTAGGTATGCGATCACCAAGCGATTTCCGAGGAGCGACTGATCGCATACCTACCTTTCGGAACCGGCGGCTCACCTTGATCCTAGATGCACGGCGGCGCCACAAATCGCCCAGACAGCATCTGATCATTATCCATTGATCGAGCAGCACTCACGGCGTAATTAGGCCCGCAAAAAAATCCCAAACACACCCCAAGAAATCCTTATAAGAGCCCCCCAATTACGATAGAATGCGCGGCTTTCCAGCGAGGCTGTATTGGCTGCCTCGCCCCAGCAGTGCCATAGCAGCAGCGGAGGTCCAGCATGTTTGATTCCAACATGACGATTAAAGGGTTTGACGACGAGATATTCAGCGCCATTGGTGAAGAAGAAGTGCGTCAAGAAGAGCATATCGAGCTGATTGCTTCTGAAAACTACGCCAGTCCGCGCGTGATGGAGGCGCAGGGAACGGCGCTGACCAACAAATACGCTGAGGGTTATCCCGGCAAGCGCTATTACGGTGGTTGTGAGTTTGTCGACAAGGCTGAGGAGCTGGCTATTGAGCGCGCCAAGGCATTGTTCGGCGCAGACTACGCCAATGTTCAGCCGCACTCAGGCTCACAGGCAAACTCTGCGGTTTATCTGGCCCTTTGCTCGGCCGGTGATACGGTTCTGGGTATGAGCTTGGCCGATGGCGGCCACCTCACGCACGGTGCCAAGCCCAATTTTTCAGGCAAAATGTATAACGCCGTGCAGTACGGGCTAAATGCGGATACCGGTGAGGTCGATTACGATCAGGTTGAGGCGTTGGCACTTGAGCACAAACCAAAAATGATTGTCGCGGGCTTTTCTGCGTATTCACAGATCATGGATTGGGCGCGCTTTCGAGAAATCGCCGATAAGGTAGGCGCGTATTTGTTGGTAGATATGGCCCACGTGGCTGGTCTTGTTGCTGCGGGCGTGTACCCCAACCCGGTGCCCCACGCTGATGTGGTTACGTCTACTACCCACAAAACACTGCGAGGCCCTCGTGGTGGCATCATCTTGGCGCGTGAAAACGAAGAGCTGCAGAAGAAGTTTAACTCTGCTGTATTCCCAGGCGGCCAGGGTGGCCCGCTGATGCATGTTATCGCGGCTAAGGCGGTGTCGTTTAAAGAAGCACAGAGCCCCGAGTTTGTTGAATACCAAAAGCAGGTTGTTAGGAACGCTAAAGCGATGGCGGGTGCGTTTTTGGAGCGCGGCATTAACATCGTGTCAGGTGGCACTGAAAACCATCTGATGCTCGTGAACCTGATTGGCAAGCCGTACACAGGGAAAGATGCTGACGCTGCGCTTGGTGCTGCCAACATCACTGTGAATAAAAATGCGGTGCCCAATGATCCTCAATCACCGTTTGTCACGTCTGGCCTGCGCGTTGGTACACCAGCAATCACCACGCGTGGTTTTGGCGAAGCTGAAACGATCGAGTTGACTGGCTGGATGTGTGACGTGCTGGAATCGCTGGAAGCGGGCAATTCTGAGCAGGTGATCGAAGAGGTCAAAGGCAAGGTGTTGGCTATCTGCAAGCGTTTCCCTGTCTACAGCTAACGCTGGTTTTATGCGCAGCGCATACCCTAAATGAGTAGCGTTGCACGGGCATAAATATGTTAATCTTCAGCAACTTAGATGAAGAGTAGCCCCTATGCACTGCCCGTTTTGTAGCGCTGAAGACACCAAGGTTATCGATTCTCGCCTGGTCGCCGAAGGGGATCAGGTGCGCCGCCGGCGAGAGTGTTTGAGCTGCGCCGAGCGATATACCACCTATGAGCTCGCCGAGCTGGTGATGCCTCGCGTTATCAAACAAAACGGCAACCGCGAACCCTTCAATGAAGACAAGCTGCGCTCTGGGTTTCTCCGCGCGCTTGAAAAGCGCCCCGTGTCGGTTGAAGACATTGAAGCGGCAATTAATCATATCAAGCACTCCCTCAGGGCAACCGGTGAGCGGGAGATCAAATCTCTCGAGCTGGGTGAGCTGGTGATGCAGCATTTGAAGACGCTCGATCAAGTTGCCTATGTGCGATTTGCCTCTGTTTATCGCAGCTTCCAGGATATCGCCGAGTTTCGGGATGAAATCGAGCGATTGGAGGCTGAGCCGGCCGCTGATTAGCGGTTTTGCCTTGCCCGCCAATGTTCAGCGACACAGACACCCGGATGATGGCGCGGGCCCTGCAACAGGCACGCAAAGGGCGATATTGGGCATCGCCCAATCCCCATGTGGGCTGTGTTTTGGCACGCAACGACACGGTTATCGCCGAAGGTTTCACGCAACCTGCTGGCGGCAATCATGCCGAGGTGCAGGCGCTAGAGGCGTTGAAGTCGGCTTCTGCCAAGGGAGCAACGGCCTACGTTACGCTCGAGCCCTGTAGCCACCGAGGCAAAACCGGCCCCTGTGCGATAGCGCTTGTCGAAGCCGGTGTTTCCCGCGTTGTAGTGGCGCTGGAAGATCCCAATCCCGAGGTGTGTGGCAAAGGCATACAGGTGTTGCGATCAGCCGGTGTGGCAGTAGAGGTAGGTCTTTTGGAGAGCGAAGCCGCTGCGATTATTCCTGGTTTTTTAAAGCGTATGCGAAAGGGTAGGCCCTACGTGCGCGTCAAACAGGCGATGTCATTGGACGGCAGAACTGCCATGGCGTCGGGTGAAAGCCAATGGATCACTGGGTCAGCGGCGCGGCAGGACGTGCAGCGCCTGCGGGCAGGCAGTTGTGCCGTGTTAACCGGTATCGGTACTGTGCTGGCGGATAATTGCAGTTTGACAGTGCGTTCTGAAGAATTGGGGCTGACTGGGCAAGAGGCTGCCCGAGCAAAGGTCAGGGCGCCTCTGCGTGTGGTGCTGGACTCGAAAGGTCAGACGCCTGTGGGCGCCAACGTGCTGAACGCGGCTGCGCCAACGCTTCTGTGTATTGGCAAAGACGCAGATGGGTCCGGCTTGGTTGGCGGCAACGTTGAGGTGCATTCGCTCCCCGCGGCCGTTGCATCTGATCCAGACGCCGGCGGACTGAGCCTGCTTGCAGTGATGGAGTTGCTGGCCCAGCGGCAGTGCAATGAAATTCTGGTAGAATCGGGCGCCCGTTTGACGGGGGCACTGTTAAACGCCGGCTTGGTAGATGAGCTGGTTGTGTATATGGCGCCGACGCTGATGGGCAATCTGGCGCGGCCGCTTGCGCAACTGCCACTAAATGCGATGGCTGAGAAAGTAGATTTAGCGATTACCGACGTTCGGAAAGTGGGTCAGGATTGGCGTTTTACCGCCACGCCTTCTTAAGCGTTAACCACAAAAGTACAAGAGTGCCTGTTTGGTGGGGCATTTCCAGTCGGGCAATCAGAGGGTTACTGAGGCAATATGTTTACAGGAATTATTCAAGCGGTAGGCGAGATCGCACAGATGGAATCCAGCGGTGGCGACATGCGCTTGCGTATCAATACCGGCAAGCTGTCATTGGATGACGTTCAGTTGGGTGACAGCATCTGTACCAATGGAGTCTGCATTACCGTCACTGAGCTGCCGGGCGATGGTTACTGGGCAGATGTGTCAAATGAAACGCTCAATTTCACGACACTGGGAAACCTGAAGCCTGGCTCGCGCGTCAATCTTGAAAAAGCGCTAACGCCTCAGAGTCGCTTGGGTGGCCATATTGTGAGTGGACACGTGGATGGTGTAGGTGAGGTCGTTAGCTTGGCTGAAGATGCGCGCTCTATCCGTTTCGTACTGCGAGCGCCCGATGAGTTGGCCAAGTACATCGCCCACAAAGGCAGTATTTGTATTGATGGCACCAGTTTGACAGTGAATGCTGTGAATGGAGCAGAGTTTGATTTGAATATCATTCCGCAGACGATAGCCGAAACGGTGTTTGGAGAATATGCACCTGGCAGCACTGTCAATTTAGAGGTAGATGTTATCGCTCGCTATCTCGAGCGTTTGGTACAAGGCGATAGTGCAGCGAAGCCACAGGGCCTGTCACTTGATACGTTGGCGCGCAACGGGTTTCTGTCCGATTGAACGGGTGTTTACGGTAAGGATTTTTAGAGCATGGAATTAGATAGCGTCAACGATCTCATCAGCGATATACGGCAAGGCCGTATGGTGGTGCTTATCGATGATGATGCCGATAGTGGTAATGAAGGCGTTGTGTTGGTTGCGGCAGAGCATTGCGAAGCGAGCCATGTGACTTTTATGGCACGGCGTGCGCGCGGTTTGATTTGTTTGACACTGACACAGGAGCGTTGCGAGCAGCTAGACTTACCGCCGATGGTAGATGACGCGCAAGGCGAAAAGGCCAACTTCACTTTATCCATAGAAGCGTCCGTTGGAATTGATACAGGTATCTCTGCAGGGGATAGAGCCCGCACCGTGCAGGCTGCGGTTGCGCCGCATGCTGTGCCATCTGATATCGTTCAGCCCGGCCATATTTTCCCGCTGACCAGTTTGCCTGGCGGTGTATTGACGCGCGCAGGTCATACAGAGGCCGGTTGCGATTACGCGCGTCTGGCGGGTTTGTTCCCCGCTGCGGTTATTGCCGACATACTGACGCCCGAAGGCTTCCTGGCAGACGGCACTACCTTGCGCGCCTTCGCCAAAGAGCACGGGCTGAAAATCGGTAGCATCGCCGATCTTATTCACTTCCGCATGGTGAATGAGCGAACCATTCGGCGCGTTCGTGAAGGCGAAATTGAAACCGCTTACGGCACATTCAACCTTACCGTCTATCGCGATCAAACAGAGGGTGATGTGCACATTGCGCTCTCTCGCGGCAAAATTTCCCCCGGCGAACCAACGCTTGTACGGGTGCATGCGCAATCAGTCATGCGCGATCTTGTGCGCAGCCAGGTGACTGACAAACCAGCGTGGGATATGGATAGTTGCTTGCGTGCTGTTGCTGAAAATGGGCGTGGTGTGATTGTGTTACTCGCCAGAAACGAGAGTGCGGATCAATTGCTGGCGAGTGTTGATATGGCGCTTGGAGAACATAATCCCGGCGCGGCCTTGCAGCCTGATAACTACACAACGGTGGGTTTAGGGTCGCAAATTTTACGGGATTTAGGCGTAGGAAAAATTCACCTGATGGGCGCACCCATCAAGTACAATGCGATTTCCGGATTTGGTCTGGAAGTATTGGATTTTGTTGACCCGCAGTAGGTCAAGTAAAAACGCAAAAATACAAGCAAAGACAAGAGCGACGAGAGAGGCAATTACCATGGGCGATATAAAAACAATTGAAGGCAGGCTAGACAGCAGTAAAGGTAATTACACAATTGTTGTAGGCCGTTGGAACAGCTTTGTCGTTGAACATCTGCTTGAAGGCGCGCTGGATACGCTTCGCCGCCACGGGGTTGCCGACAAAAACATTACTATCGTACGTGCGCCAGGCGCATTTGAAATCCCTCTGGTGTGTAAAAAAGTTGCCGCCAAAGGCGGTGTTGATGCGATCATCGCATTGGGCGCTGTTATCCGAGGCGGTACGCCGCACTTTGAGTTCGTAGCCGGTGAATGTACCAAAGGTTTGTCAATGGTGAGTATGGAATACTCGGTGCCGGTAGCGTTTGGCGTGCTTACGGTTGATACCATTGAGCAGGCGGTAGAGCGCTCGGGCACAAAAGCAGGCAACAAAGGTGAAGAGGCAGCGATGTCTGCACTGGAAATGGTTTCACTGATGGGGCAGCTCAACTGAATGAGTTCTGCTAATCAACATAATCCGCTGGGCGCACAGCGCCGTAAAGCCAGGCATTACGCGATGCAGGCGCTTTATCAGTGGCGTATGGCAGGTGCTGCGCTGAACGTGATCGAAGCAGAGTTTCGCGCTGAGTACGATTTCAAGAATGTCGATTTAGAGTACTTTCAGGCGCTTTTACATGAGGTGCCTCAGCACGCCACAGTACTTGATCAAGAGCTGCTGCCATTATTGGATCGGTCTGTGGAAGAGCTCGACCCCATCGAGCACACACTATTGCGCATGGGTTTGTTTGAACTCACTCACCGAATCGACGTGCCGTACAAAGTGGTTATTAATGAGGCCGTAGCATTGGCAAAGAAGTTCGGTGCCACCGATGGACATAAATATATCAATGGCGTTTTGGATAAAGCCGCGCACAGCCTCCGCAAGGTAGAAATCGAAGCGGCTTCCTGATGCCCGCCTCAGAATTCTCTCTCATCTATCGCTACTTTTCCTCGTTAGGGCAGGGCGATGCTGTGGATCTGGGGGTGGGCGATGATTGTGCTTTACTCCAACTTGGTCCCGGTGAACGCTTGGCAACCTCCATTGATACTCTGGTAGCAGATGTTCATTTTTTTGCGGACAGCTTCCCTGAAGATATTGGTTACCGCTGTATCGCTGTTGCACTGAGCGATCTTGCTGCAATGGGAGCACGCCCGCTGGGAATGACGCTTGCGTTGACGCTACCTGAGGTTGACGAATTTTGGCTGCATGCTTTTAGCGAGGGCGTAGCGCAGGCAAGCGCGCAGTACGGCTTACCGTTAGTCGGTGGTGATACCACCGCGGGCCCGCTGACGGTTTCGGTGTCTGTGATGGGTGCGGTTCCTTGCGACAAAGCGCTGCTGCGCAGTGGAGCCAAAGTGGGTGACAGCATTTGTGTGACAGGAACGTTAGGCGATGCCGCGGCCGCTGTAGATTTCTTGCGCGATCAATGGCAGCCGACTCCCGAGGTGGGAGAATTTATCTTGCAGCAATTTAATCGCCCGCAAATCCCGCTAGCGCTTTCGCAGGCACTGCTGAGCACGGCCACGGCCTGTATCGATGTTTCAGATGGCCTCTTGGCAGATGCGGGGCATATTGCGAGCGCCAGCGGTGTGAAGATGAATATTGACCCCTCTACATTGCCCCTATCGGCAGCGCTCACCGCTGTAGATGATCGAGATGCGGTGCTGCGCTGGGCTCTGGCAGGTGGCGACGATTACCAGCTGTGTTTCTGTCTTCCCGAGGGGGAGATTGTGCCTCCCGGTGCCACCTGCATCGGTAGTGTTAGTGAGGGCGAAGGTGTGGACTGCGGTATGGAGATTGACTTCCCTGCTGGATACCAGCATTTTGGTCAATAGAAAGAATACGATTTGAGCCTCGATGTCTGATTCAGTAGCCACCACCCCCTCGTTTGCCCAGTTGCTACGTAACCCCGTGCAGCTGTTGGCCTTTGGTTTCGGTAGCGGCCTTGCGCCGAAAGCCCCTGGTACGTTTGGCACGCTGTTGGCGGTACTTCTATTTGTGCCCTTAGCTGAACTCGACTTGTTGTATTACTCGGCCGTGGTCATTTTTTGTGCCGTGGTGGGGATATGGATATGTGGGGCCGCAAGTCGCCAACTGGGCGTGCACGATCATGGTGGCATTGTCTGGGACGAATTTGTCGGCTTCTGGATCACGATGTGGGCTGTGCCTGAAAAATGGCATTGGGTCATTTTGGGGTTTCTCTTGTTCCGTTTTTTTGATGTTGTGAAACCGTGGCCTATTGGCTGGTTGGATAAACGCGTTGGCGGCGGCTTCGGGATCATGGTGGATGACATGATCGCCGGCGTGATGGCCTGTGGGGTTTTACACGTACTTGTCAGGGTTTTATAGGAGGAATGCTTAATGGAAAGGCGCAGTAGACTTGATAGCTTTTGGGTTGTCTTGGCGTTCTTCGCGGCGAGCGCCATCTTCCTGTCTTCGCCCAGTGCCTTTGCTGTTCAAGCTTCTTCCATTGCCGTAGAAGCGCTTTTTCCGAATGCTGCTGTGCTGAAAGTGCAGGGCCAGCGAAAAATGCTCAAAGCAGGCCAAACTCACAAAGGCGTTACGCTTGTCTCAGCCGGCTCAACGTCGGTAGTTGTTGAAATAGAGGGCAAGCGGCACACGTTAGGGTTGTCCAGGCATGTTGGGTCGGCCTTTGAAGAGGTAGAAGCTCAGAGTATCGCGCTGAATCGAGACAAGCGAAATCAATACCAAACCAATATCCTCATAAACGGTAGAAGCGTGCTTGCTCTGGTTGATACCGGCGCTACCACTGTTGCCATGAGTGGTACGCAGGCTCGAGCGCTGGGGATCGAGTATTACGGGGGCACTAAGGGGCAGGTTTCAACGGCCAGCGGATTAGCCGATGCCTATTCCATCACACTCCGCTCGGTCAGTGTCGGTGGAATTGAGGTTGGCAGTGTTCGAGCCTCAGTGGTGGAGGGTGACTATCCCGATATTGTGCTTCTGGGAATGACCTACCTGCGACATGTGAAGATGGAGGAGCAGGGTGGGGTCTTGACCCTCTCACGCACTCGCTAGCCCTTGCTTCACAAGTTCTTAATCCACTCTTGCATGAAAAACTGTTAGAATAGGCCGCCTTTTTAAACGGATACGCTGTGTGTCAGTACGCTATATAGAATCTTCTCGCCTACCCACTGCCTGGGGCGAATTCGATATTCATGGGTTTGAAGACGCTTCAGACGAGTCCATCGACAGCAAAGAGCACGTTGTGCTGACGCTAGGTGATGTGAGCGACGGTGCACCTGTGTTGACCCGTGTGCATTCTGAGTGCCTAACGGGTGATGCATTGTTTAGCATGCGTTGCGACTGCGGAAATCAGTTGCAGGCCGCTTTAAAAGCGATTGCTGAGGAAGGCCGTGGCGCCATTTTTTATCTTCGTCAGGAAGGTCGTGGTATCGGTCTTTTGAACAAAATCAAAGCCTACAAATTACAGGACGCCGGTGCAGACACCGTTGAAGCGAATGAGCAGTTAGGCTTTGGTGCGGACATGCGCGATTACAGTATCCTGACGCCAATGATGGAGGCTTTGCAGATAAAATCCGTGCGGTTAATGACGAACAACCCGCGTAAAGTGGCGGCACTGGAAGAGCAGGGTGTTGCCGTTATTGAGAGACTACCACTATATACAGATAGTAATCCGCACAACGAGAAATACTTGAGCACTAAAGCTGGCAAGCTTGGTCATTTGTTTGACAAGTAGACTACTCGGTCAATCGCCATGCAGCGTATTCTAGTGATTGCGTTCCACAATATAGGTTGCCAGGCTGCGTAAGTTGTCAGCCGTATCGTCAAATTCTTCTAACGCTTTATGCCCTTCTTGCAGCAGTGCTTGCGCGTTTGCTTTTGCGCCTTCCAGACCTAGCAGACTGACATAGGTAGGTTTGTTAGAGTCGTTGTCCTTCCCGCTGGTTTTGCCCAGCGTGACTGAATCCGCAGTGACATCGAGTATGTCATCAACAACCTGAAACGCGAGGCCGATGTGCTTGCCGAAATGCTGTAGGGCCGCCAACTGACTGACCGTTGCTCCGCCAGCGATGCCGCCCATGGTTAGAGCGGCGCAGATGATAGCGCCGGTTTTTAGTTCGTGCATTGCCTGCAATTGTTCGATGGTTAGCGCTGTATTGGTTGCGCAGATGTCGATGTGTTGGCCGCCAACCATTCCGGCTGAGCCAGCGGCAGATGCGAGTGAGCGCACCATTGCGATTTGCTTCTCGGGAGATAGCCCCGGTGCCTGTGTCAGTAGATCGAAAGCGCGTGCTTGCAAAGCGTCGCCTACCAGAATAGCGGTAGCATCGCCAAACTTGATGTGGCAACTGGGCTGGCCGCGGCGCATGTCATCGTCATCCATGGCTGGAAGATCGTCATGCACAAGCGAGTAGGTATGAAGCAGCTCCACGGCGCATGCAATATAGTCTAGAGATTCATCGATCGAGGCGTTGTTGGTAACAGCCGCTGCGGCAAAATAGACGAGATTAGGGCGAATACGTTTGCCGCCGTTGTTCACTACGTAAAGGCATGCATCAAACAGTGAGCTGATGGCGGCTTCGTTGTGTCCGGATACAGCAGTGGGATTGGCGAGTGCCTTTAGCTTCTGGTTAACTCTTTGCTGATTAACTTTGATCTGTTTGGTTATATCAAAATGCATTAATCACCCGCAGAATCCAATGGGCTTGCTTGCGGTTCACCATCTTCTTCTAGCAACAATTGAACTTTTTGCTCGGCTTCCTGCAGTAACTTTTGCGCGGCCCGCGTTAGTGCTACGCCTTCTTCAAACACTTTTATGGAATCTTCCAGAGGGATGTCCTCATCCTCGAGCTTTTCAAGTATCTCCTCTAATTGCAACATCGCACTTTCCAGTTTGATTGGTTTGGACTTTGGCATAGAAAATTACCTTGGCGATTTCTCTAAACGTAGATGTGAGAGATTGAAGCGATATGATCGGAACAAAAAGTATATCAAACATAAGGCGCAGCACAGAATTTTCGGCCTATTAATGTAAGCCCTGCATAGCTATCGTTTTTAGTCTTTCTAATTGTCTTATGCCAGCTAGTCCATCGGTGTTATCAGAATATATTGATGCTATATCGAGAAAAAGGGTCGGTCGCCTAGCGGCCAAAAAATCAAAACAATACAAGCCTCTTTTTTGCCGCTATACCCATCTAGGCTATAAAAGAGCCAGTCTCATGATTTTCATCGCCAGCCTACGCGAATATCCTTTAAAGGGAATGCCGTGCCAAACGTCAATAGAAGTAATGTTTGTCATTCGAAGGAACGGGATCAGAGCATGTAGGCCATAAAAGACAACGGTAGGGCGAGACGCAGCGGGAGTAATGAAACGGTAGAAAACACCTAGCAAGGCATAGCAGCCTTGAACAAACAGGAGTGCCCAATGTTGTGGATTGGATTTATCGACTTTCATTTTGAACGGCTGTCACAATTTTATCAGGCGCAAGTGTATGCATGAGCTGACGAAGCTTGCTGTTATATAAGGGCCAGGAAAATTGAGCGGCAAATTTGCGGCATTGTGCAGCGGACGGTTTGGCATGGGTGACAACGTCTATCACCCGTTTTGCGAATTCGTTGTAGTCACCTGCCAAAACGAGATGGCCGTTAGCGATTGTTACAGCATCTGCCACACCGCCCACATCAAAGGCTACCGTTGGCGTTCCGCAGGAGGCTGCCTCTACTGCTACCATTCCAAAACCTTCTACATCGCCAGTGACTTCTCTCAACGGAAAAATGTGCGCTGCCGCGTGTGTGAAACCGTCGGTCAGTGCTGCATCTGGCAGTTTTCCAAGAAACCTGATTCGTTCGCGCAGCTGCATGTCTTCAACCACGTTGTGAACCTGCGATTCTTCTCCGCGCTTGTTTAAACTATCAGAGGGTTCGTGGCCGATAACTACCAGCCCAACGTCGGGGGCGGCTTTGATGATCTTGGGAAAGCTGTCGCGTAAAAAATGTGAGAGGCCTTTCCTGTCAGTCATACGCCCCGCGAAAATAATGTAGCGGGGGAATGGAATGTCATGTTTACGACAAAAATCGGCGTAGTCATTACCCTGGGTATTCTCTGGGATGGCGGTGCCGGGGTTAACAATCGCGACGCGTGACGGGTTAGCCCCTTTATCTAGCGCGATGTTCTGCGTGTTGCTGCTATTGGTGATCAGCAAATCGGCGCGGCAGATCAAGGGTACAAAAACGCGTTGATAAACCCAGTTATTCACCACAAGGTCCAGGCCGTGAACAAATAGAGCCGATTTTGCGTTTGATTTGCTGGCCGCGAGTAATACGCCGATAACACTTAGCCCACTACCGCCCAGCACGATATCAAATGAAGTTTTTCTGGCGATTGAACGCGCAAGAATGGCGGAGTGAACTATAAACGGTGCCAGCTTTTGTGAAACTTCGTGGCAATTAACATGGGCGGGTAACTGTGCAGCACAGCCATCTGGGCCAATCACCGTAACATCGGCGTACTCAGAAAGGCCTAGCGTTGCTTGGTGAATTAGGCGTTCCATGCCACCGATAAGGGGGGGCAGGTTGCGCGTAATGACAAGAATGCGCGCTTTACGCATTGCTAGCAGAAGCGCTCTCTGGTTCTTTTGCTAGAATCCAGATATGGGGTGTCGCCCATTTGACATGCCTGGCTATCATGCGAGCAACCCTGTGCTTGAGAGAGCCTGGTTTGAGCATGTAAGTGACGGCGAACTGTTCCGGGTCTTCGATAACACGAGCGGAGTAATCGGTTCTCGAGAACGCAGCGCAAAGCTTCTTCAGTGCCCAGTAACTGACATGTTTTTCATGATAGTGTGTACCTTTGCCGGCCAAGCGCATATAGATATTTGCTAGCGACTGCGGTAACAGCGATAGAAACGGCAGCTTGTGGTGAGGCTCCATAATCATCACGCGATTATTGCCGGAAAAATAGCAGAACCCGCCCGGTTTTAATACGCGGTGAATTTCCTCAAAAAGCACTTTGGAGTCAGGAACGTGCTCGTAAACGTGCGAGCAAACCACAACATCCATACTGTTGTCTTTCTGCGTAAGCTGCATCGCATCGCCATGAGCAAAGTAAAGGTTGGGTTTGTTGAAAGTTGCCTGCGCGTGTTGCATGCCACCTTCGTCGATATCAATACCAAACACCGAGCCAAAATAGTCAGCTAAGTAGTTGTCGATAATTCCGCTGGAGCTACCTACATCGAGTAGGCTGAGCGATGAAAGATCTTGAGTGCCCAAGAAATCGCGGCACACATGTACGATGGTTTTTGCTTTACGCTCACGCTGCTGGATATTGAACACTGAAGGCTTCAATTCCGAATAGTTGAGTTGATAATCGCGCATGAATGAGTGTGCGCCGTATTAAGTTAATGTGGAGACGGTTTCTGCTGTGCCGAACTGACTGCGAATCTTGTCGAGATGAGTTTCAATTCTCTCGGCTATGCCGGCTGAGTCAAGTCCCTCCCAAGCAAGCTGATCTTTGTGTGTGCCGTGCTCGATAAACTTGTCCGTAAGCCCAAGATTGAGTACCTGCACTGGCACAGCTTCGCTGGCGAGTAGTTCGTTGACGGCACTACCAGCGCCGCCAGCGCAGGCGTTTTCTTCAAGCGTCACGAGTAGAGGGTGATTTTGGGTTAGCTCAAGCACCTTCGCTTTATCGAGCGGTTTAACCCAGCGCATATCTATAAGCGTGGCTTGCAGTTTTTCGGCAACCTCACGCGCATGCGGTAGCAAGGTGCCGAAATTCAGTATGGCAACACTGTTACCGCGCTGTACCTCAACGGCCTCGCCAATGGTTAACTGCTCCATTGCCTCGCTGATAACAGCACCTGGGCCGGTACCGCGTGGATACCGTATCGCAGCAGGCCCTTCATGCTGGTAAGCGGTATAAAGCATTTGCCGGCATTCGTTTTCATCTGAAGGCGCGCCAATAACAAGGTTGGGTATGCAGCGTAGATAGCTCAGATCAAATGCACCGTGATGGGTAGGCCCGTCTTCGCCGACAAGGCCCGCACGATCGATACCGAAGGTTACGTCGAGGTTTTGTATGGCGACATCGTGAATGAGCTGATCGTAGCCGCGTTGCAAAAACGTTGAGTAAATTGCCACCACTGGTTTCAACCCGTCGCAGGCCATGCCTGCTGCGAGAGTGAGGGCGTGCTGTTCTGCGATGGCCACGTCAAAGTAGCGCTGCGGAAATTGCTTTGCGAATTCGACCATGCCAGAGCCTTCACACATGGCCGGTGTAATCCCAACCAGTCTATTGTCTCTGGCTGCCATATCGCATAGCCAGCGCCCGAATACCGCTTGATACTTTGGTTTTGGTAACGGTTTTGGTGTCTGCGCCTGATTTAGAGCCACGGGCTGTGGCGCTTTTGGCTTGGCTTCAATTTTATTAATTGCGTGGTAGCCAACCGGATCATGTTCTGCAGGCTCAAAGCCTTTGCCCTTCATCGTGCGTATGTGCAAAAACTGTGGGCCTTCCAGATCTTTCATGTTTTCTAGAGTTTGTACTAAGCCGGGGAGGTCATGCCCATCCAGAGGCCCGATGTAGTGAAAACCAAGCTCTTCGAAAAGAGTGCCTGGCGCGACCATGCCTTTCATGTGTTCTTCTGTGCGCTTGGCGAGCTCCCACGCGGGACGAATTTTCTCCAGCACCTTCTTGGAACCTTGACGCATAGCGATATAGGTTTTGCTTGCCCAAATTTTGGCGAAGTAGGTAGCCAGCCCGCCCTGGTTGTGGCCAATAGACATTTGGTTGTCATTGAGGATGACCAACATATCGGGACGCTCATGGCCAGCATGGGCGAGGGCTTCAATGGCCATGCCGCCGGTAATGGCACCATCTCCTATAACGGCGACAACCTTGCGTTCTAAGCCCTGTTGCCTGGCCGCCAGTGCCATACCCATTGCAGCTGAGATGCTGGTGGATGAATGGCCAACCCCAAAGGTGTCGTACTCGCTTTCTATACGCTTAGGGAATCCAGCCAGGCCACCGGTTTGTCGCATGGTGTGCATTTGGCTCATACGACCAGTGAGTATTTTGTGTGGGTACGTTTGGTGGCCAACATCCCAGACTATGCGATCGTCAGGCGTGTTGTAGATATGGTGTAACGCAACTGTTAGTTCGACTACCCCAAGGCCAGCGCCAAAGTGGCCACCTGTTTGCCCAACGCTGTAAAGCAGGTAGGCACGTAGCTCTTCGGCTAGGGCGACCAGATCATGGGTATTGAGTTCACGCACTGAGCCGCCGCCGTCGATGCCATCGAGTAGAGGGGTTTGGGGTCGCGAAACGGGGATTTGTGAAAGCATGGCCGCAATTCTAGCGCATCTTGGGCCAAAAGTAGTGCGTCAGAGGGCGAGGGTGCCTCGCTCATTGCGTGCATTATTGACGGCCAAATGTGCTTTCAGGAGGGCTGTTAGCCTGAGGTATCCCTGCTCATTTAGGTTCACTCCGTCGGCGCGGAAAAAGCGCGGCTGGGGGTTGCCCTTGGCATCGGCAAAGGTTGAGTTAGCATCCAATAGCGTAAGCTTTGAGTTGCTCTGGGCTAGCGTTCGCAGCTGTTCGCTGGCCGCAACGATAGTAGCGTGGTCTTGAGGGCGCAATGGCGTCTTTATCGGCGTAACAACATAAAAAGGACGAGCTGGATCCTGAATAGCATCTTTTGCGATGAGTGCCTCAATGCCCTCAACAAGCTCCTCCGCCGACTTGTTATCGCGAATAAAAAACTCCATGTTGCTCGGCATTAGCACTACAGCCCCCGGTTGGTAAAAGCTGACTAGTCTTGCGTAGTAAAATGCCAGGTCTTCCACAATGGCGTCACCCAGCCCGCGTAGCAGTACAGGAGCCGGCGCTAGATCTGTGGGAAGGTGTTGCCATAGTTTGACACCAAGGCCGCCGATGACGACGACGGGCTTAGCCGGTAACGGCTGGAGTGTATCTGTTTCGATGTAGGATTCGATCTCACTAGCCCAGGCCGTTGGAGAAGGGTCTAGCCTGGCTAGCGTCTGCTGGGAGATTAGGTAGGCAACATGCACAACAGGCAGGAATAGCAGCACAATACAAGCAGTGCGGATAGTTCTCCATGAGTACATTGTGGGGTCCCAAAATCGATCAATTTCTCAGTCTGGGGGAAATCGAATCGGCAGGCAACGCGAATAGTCCTGCGAAGGTGTCTTGCTGTGAACGGGTTCTCAGCTTGGCCTGCAATCTGCATTGAATTGGCCTGTACCGTGTACGATCACTGCATGATTTACCAACGTCACATTCCGCGCCAAGAGTTGTTTTCTGCGCAGCTGGAGCTGTTGATGCTGAATGGCCGACGGGCCATGGTCAGCGTGCATGTGCTGGGGGCATTTGCGGCCTTTGTTTTGCTTTGGCCGTACGTGAAATTTGCCACCATCATGCTCTGTATTGCGGGGTTTCTCTCATTACTGCTGGCTCGATCAGTGCTCATGAGTCGAGCGCTGGCTGAACATAAATACCAGACCAGCCCTCGCACTGTGTACTGGCAGCTGTTGCTGGGCACTGCCCTTACCGGATTGGTGTGGTCCTCTGCCTTCCTGTACGTAGCGTTGAACACACCGGTTTCAGTGCAGTACATGTTCCTTCTGGTGGTCGTGATGATCGCGTCATTCTCCCTTGTGTTTTCGGTTGCGATCCGCGAGTACTACATCGTCTATGTGTTGGCATCGCTCTGGCCTATCGCCTGGTGGAGTCTCGTGCATTATTTGGAGCAGCCTTACAACTTTCTTATCGGTGCGGTGTTGCTTGGACTTTGCGCGCTGATGATTGTGGTCTGTGATCGAACGTATCGGACGTTTAGAAATCTGATTTCGTTGTCCTGGGAGCGAGAACACATTGCCCAGGAGCTTGGTGATCTTACTGGCTCGTTGAGAGATCGGAATCGGCAGCTACGTGATGCGCGGGCACAGCTGACCGACTTGGCAAACATTGACGAGCTAACGGGTCTCGGAAATCGCCGCCTCGTGAACTCGGTATTGCAAGATGAGATCAATCGCGCAATGCGCAATCGCAGTGAGCTATCCATTATTCTTTTAGACGTTGACCACTTTAAGAAATACAACGACACCTATGGGCATCCTGCGGGCGATGAGGTGCTGCAAAAACTATCGGATATCATGCAGCGCGCAACTACCAGGGCGGGTGAAGTGGTGGCTCGGTATGGGGGTGAGGAATTTATTTTGCTACTGCCCGGTGCATCGCGAAAGTCTGCCATGCGAACGGCAGTGCGATTACGGGAGATGATCGCGATTGAAAAAATCCCGCATGCAGGGTCAGACGTTGAGCCTTACATAACGATCAGCCAGGGCGTTTTAACGGTTCAGCCAGACAACCCTCTTAAACCCGCAGAGCTTGTTCAACAAGCAGACAGGGCTTTGTACGCGGCGAAAGATTCTGGCCGCAACGCAATATCTGTGGCGCCACCATTGCCTTAATCTGAGACATCTTTGAAGCGATGTATCTGACGCCGTTGTTTTTTGGTGGGCCGGGTTGCAGGGCGATCAATCATGCCGCCAGCTGCTTTTCTCGCCAGTGCTTGCGCTTCACGTTTCTCTATACTTTCCTTCGTTTCCGCATACAGTAGTTGCGCATCTGCTGCGCCGCGCCGCTGTGCGCTTAGCGCCATTACAGTCACTACTTTTTCGTCCCAACCTTGCCGGATATGCAAAGTATTGCCAACGCTGATCTCCTTGGAAACTTTTACACGCTGGCCATCAAACTGTACTTTTCCGCCTTCGATCGCGGCTTTCGCCAAGCTACGTGTTTTGAAAAACCTGGCCGCCCATAACCATTTGTCTAGTCGGAGTTTTTCACCTTCAGGAATCGGTTTGTTCACTGTGGGCTCTCTGTTGGCATGATCTCGTTGAAGTGGTGGATGGCTGGGAATCGTGTTGTAGAACGCATTTCCTGCTGGCTGTCCGGTTGCAGAAGGGTCAAGAGGTGGGCAATGCCATAGGTTGATGCCGCTTCGAGAATAGACTCAGTATCATCTATTAGAAGGGTTCGCGCAGGGTCGAAGGGGTGTAACGCTTGAAGCCTGTGCCAAAAATCCTGATCTTCCTTGGGTGCATTGAGCGCATGGGAGACAACAACTCGATCAAACCATGGTTGTATATCGACAACTTCCATTTTGATCTCCAGGGTAGTCTGGTGTGCATTGGTGACTAGCAACAAATCTCGATTACTCGCTTTTATGCGCTGCAGAAACTCTGAGACATGCGGCCTTAGAGCAATTTTATTGGCCACCGTACGTTTAAGTGTTGGTATGTCCATGCGCAGGCGTTCAGACCAGTGATCCAGACAGTACCATTGTAAAGTCCCGCGCTCATTCGCGTAGGCGCCATGTAAGTGCTCGTGTGCTTCGGCTGCGCTAATGGCATGTTGGTCGGCATACAGCTTCGGTAGCTGAATGTTCCAAAAGTGGTTGTCGTAATGAAGGTCTAACAGTGTGCCATCCATATCTAGCAGCACGGTGTCGATGCTACTCCAGTCGATCATGGAGCGCCTTCCTTGCGGTAAAGGTTAGCGTGAAAAGACACGGTTCGTTTGGCCTGAGTTCTTAGCGGCATCAGTAAGCATGATTTAGATGGTATATTGCTGCGCATGGATACCTCAATAAATTCCCCAGTGTTGAATGAGTTAGTTGAGCCACTTCTGGCGATTTGTGCAGCGGCGGGCGATGCGATTTTGGCGCATTATCATGCGCCGGATGCCGCTCAGTATAGCGATAAGGGGAACGATACGCCTCTTACGGCTGCCGACTTGGCGGCTGATGCCATTATCAAACACGGGCTGGAGGTTCTAACACCCGCCATTCCTATCTTATCTGAAGAGTCGGCTCCGGGTGAGCGCAGGGAGCAGCGTAGCTGGGAGCAGTATTGGCTCATTGACCCGCTGGATGGAACGCAGGAGTTTTTAGATCGTACGGGTGAATTTACTGTCAATGTTGCGCTTATCCAAGCGCACAAGCCGGTATTGGGCGTGCTCTATGTTCCTCTGGAGAGCCAGGCCTATGTGGGTATCCCGGGGCAGTCGGCAAAAAAGTACGCATCTACAGAAGGTATCTGGCACTCAACCCCTTTGCGCTGTTGTAGATTGGAGGAGGGTAAGCCCCTGAAAGTGTTGGCCAGTCATCGGCATCGCAGCGAGCGGCTGCGTAGTTTGTTGGCATGGTTGGACCAAAGCTGGGTGGGCCATACCCGCTCTAACAGTGGAAGCGCGCTAAAATTTGCCCACATGTCAGAAGGGCAAGGCGATTTCTACCCGCGCTTTTCGACCTGTTGCGAATGGGATACCGCCGCTGGTCAGGCCGTTGTGGAGGCAGCAGGCGGCGCGGTTTTAGGAATGGATGGGCAGCCGCTGCGTTACAATACTCGCGATTCCCTCTACAGCCCGTATTTCTATGCCATTGCCGATGCACAGCACAGCCTGTGGGCGCAGCTTATTGAGCGTGAGCTTGGCTTGTGAATGCGGATAAAACGGCATTGGGTTGCCGTGGAGCTTGTGCAGACAATCCTTCAGGGTATAGAGTTGCACATTAGGCACAACTATCGGTAACCGCACTAGCCCCCATGGATCAGCCACCTGAAAGTTCTATAGAAACTGAAGATGCCGCTAATGAGGAAATTTCTCCGGCTGTGCGCCTGGTCGATTTACAAAAAAAACATCGTGTTCTTGATCACAAGATCACACAGATGTATGAGTTTCCCTATCAAAACCAGATTCTTTTGCAGCGACTAAAAAAGGAAAAATTGAGGCTCAAAGATGCTATTGCTCGCCTCAAAGATGAAATGATCCCAGATTTAAACGCCTAGTTTTTCCTGTATGCCTCTTTGTTCGGCCAACCTAATTGATGAGTTTATAAAATGAGAGTCTTTGCTACTGTTGTTTTTGTTGTTTCGTTTGTACTGAATGCGACAGTCGTCGCAGATGAGAAAAAGGTCCGGATCACCGAGTTGCGAGGTTCACTGCATTTGTTGCAGGGTAAAGGCGGGAATGTGGTTGCCTCGGTGGGTGCAGATGGGATTTTGCTTGTTGATGATGATTACGAGCCACTCGCCGGCGATTATCAGCAGGCGTTGAATACACTCTCAGGCGCTACAGATACGCCGAGTTACGTTCTGAATACGCATTGGCACGCTGATCACACCGGCACCAATACACATTGGGCGCAATCAGGAGCAGTGATTGTTGCTCAAACCAACGTGCGCCAGCGCATGAGTCGCCCCAGCAAAAGCCCCGTTACGGGCAAGAATCGCCCAGCGAGGCCAATCTCGGCTTTGCCAGTGATTTCTTATGCTAATTCTATGTCGCTGTATTTCAATGCTGATGATGTCGAGCTAGAGCACTTTCCGAGCGGCCATACCGACGGTGATAGTGTCGTGTTCTTCAGCGCCCAAAATGTTGTTCATATGGGAGATCTGTTTTTCAATGGAGCCTTTCCTTTTGTAGATACTAGTTCTGGCGGCAGCCTAGACGGTTACATCCTCAACGTAGAGCGCGCGTTGCAGCGAGTAGATGGTGACACTCTTGTCGTTCCTGGACATGGTCCGCTAGCCAATAAGAGCGATTTAGAAAGATATTTAGCGATGATTCGCGCAACGCAAAACGAGGTGCTCAAGGCAATCTCCAGCGGTAAGAGTGCACAGGAGATTCTCAAGCAGGGGCTATCGCCGCAGTGGGAGTCTTGGGGGACTGGGTTTATCAAAGAGCATCAGTGGATTGCCACCCTATTGGCGGCTAATTCCTAGCGGCCAAATGTATAGGAGCTAGGAGTTCACAGTTCATAGCTAACAGCCAACAGCTAACAGCCAACAGGTCGCATCTAGCGCGCGGTGCGGTGGTGTGCTGCCTCGTCACAATGCACCCTCTAGGGTTAACAGCAACGTTTTGGCTTCCAGCCCGCCGGCAAAACCCGTTAGGCTGCCGTCACTGCCAATGACTCGGTGGCAGGGCACAACAATGGGTAGGGGGTTTCGACCATTGGCTGCTCCTACTGCCCTGACCGCTTTGTCTTTTCCCAATGAAACTGCAATATCACGGTAGCTTCGTACTTCGCCGTACGGGATGTCTTGCAACGCCTGCCATACGCTGTGCTGAAAGGCTGTGCCTCCTGCGCACAGCGGTAGCTTGAACTGGGTACGCCTGCCATCGAAATAGTCTGTCAGTTGGTTTGCCGCTTCTGTGAGTACGGCGGCTTCTGCGCCTCTGGAAGGCTTGGCAAGTGTATCTTTATACATGCCTTCGAATTCGATCGCGTTAAGCGCGCTGCCATCTGAAATCAAGCGCAGTGTGCCAAGGGGTGTATCAAGCAGCTGGAAGAGCGGGGTCCCTATTTGGTTGGCGGTTTGGCTGCCTTCTTGGGGTGTGGTTTTTGAGTTGGGCTTCATGCTGACAGGCTCCTCCAGAGCAAGTTGGCTGCATAGGCACCCCATGGGCGCCAAGCAGCTGCATGTTCGGTTAGGTTGGGGCTTTTGTCATCGGTCAATTGCGCCCAGGCTTTCTCGAGACCAAGATCCTTGTGGGGAAAGAGGTCGCTAGCGCCTGCACCACGCATGGCGACCAACGCCGTTGTCCATGGCCCAATACCTTTAAAGCTTGCGAGCGTTTCGATATCCAGTGTTTCCTCTTTGCCACTGTAGTGCTTACAGATCGATCGCAGGGTCTCCCTACGCCTTGTTGGCATCGGAAACGCTGTATCGGGAAGACTGGCCAGTTCCTCAGCGGTAGGAAATGTCGCTTGCTCATGGTGTGTCTTAGCGGTGCTAGCCATTCGCGCTAGCACGCTTCTCGCTGCGGCCGTGCTGACTTGCTGGCCAACAATGGCGCGAATAGTGGATTCGAACAGAGACCAATGTGAAGGTGAGCGGATACCTGGTGTTGCCTTTATCAGCTGTTTTAGCGCCTTGTCAGTGCATAGTACGTTAGCGATAGCTGCCGGGTTGGCGTCCAGATCGAACATCCTGCGCACATTGGCGACGATTGGCATAAGTGCAGTAGGGTCAGTGAGTCCAACTTCTAGTTTCAGCGCGTTTTTTGCCGGCGCGTGGCTAACAGCGATCTCAGTAACAGCGCCTTCATAACGAATATGCTTGCGATAGTGCGTACTAGACACCGTTTCGATGCCCTCGATTGCATGGCGAGCAAAAACGTCGGTTATCCCTTCCCAGTCATACGGTGGGCGATACTGAAGTAGCAAAGTAACGCTGCGAGCCTGTTTTTTTGTTGCCTTAGCGCGGCGTAAATCCCCGGGCGCCATGCGAAACTCCTCTCGCATGGCGCTGTTAAACCGTCGCACGCTGCCAAAACCGGCTGCATAGGCGATCTCGGACAGCGGTAGTAAGGTTTCTAGCACCAGCTTTCGCGCAAACAATAATCTTTGATGATGCGCTACCGCATGTGGGGAGACGCCCAATTCCTTATTAAACAGCTTTCGCAGGTAGCGCTCGCCCACCCCTAATCGATGGGCGAGTTCAGCGAGCGGCTTATCGTTAAGGGCGCCCTCACTGATTAATGCCAGCGCCCGCTTTACCGTGGTGGAGGTGCCTGCCCATGCCGGGCTGGCCGGCGCTGATTCGGGCCTGCATCGCAGACATGGCCGGTAGCCGGCTTGCCCAGCTTGAATTGCGTGTCGGTAGTACTCAACGTTCTTTTCAGCGGGCGCCCGGGCCGGGCATATTGGCCTGCAATAAATACCCGTAGTGGCAACAGCTACAAAGAATTCACCGTCAAAACGAGGGTCTCTCGACAGCCGCGCCCGCTGGCAGAGCTTTCTATCGAGGGCGTCGGGGTCAGCTTTGCTATTGATCTGCGAGGGTGGCTGCATAGCGTCAATATAGCGCCATGCGGTAGCGAGAACTAGCCAAAATCGGCCCTCTATAGTGGCCAGGTTCTGCTGCTTTTACGCTCAGCTCGTATTACACTGGCGGCCGTTGAATGACGGTGTATCGCGGCATAAAAATGTATCGCTCTCGCACTGACACTCACTAGAGCCCAAATAAACGAAAGCTCAAACAACGCTTATACAAACATCAAGAGTCGGGAAACTAACATGCGCATCGTATTATTGACTGTGGTTACATTATTGCTGAGTGCTTGCCAGTCAGCTTACTACGGAGTTTCAGAGCAGCTGGGGCATGCCAAAAGGGATATTTTGGTGAATCGCGTTGAGGATTCCCGCGATGCTCAAAAAGACGCTGAAGAAGAGTTTCAGTCTGCGTTGGAGCAGCTCTCTGTTCTGACGAATTTCGATGGTGGTGATCTAGAAGATGTCTACGACGACATGGTTGATGAATACGAAGACGCCGTGGAGGCCGCCGATGCGGTTACTGAACGCATTGATGCTGTAGATCACGTGGCAAATGCATTGTTTGAAGAGTGGCGCGATGAGATCGAAGAATATAGCAGCGCTCGCCTAAAAGCAGATAGCCAAACCAAGCTGCGTGCCACCGAGCGTCGTTACGCGGGAATGATCAAGGCATTGCGAAAGTCCGAAGCGAAAATGCCACCCGTGCTCTCTTCGCTCAAAGACAATGTTATGTACCTAAAGCACAATCTAAATGCACGCGCCGTGGCGTCGCTGAAAGTCGAATTTGGCTCTATTGAAGATGACATAGAGGCTTTGATTCGAGAGATGCGCAAGGCGATTGAAACCTCGGACGAGTTTATCGCTAGCATGCAGCAGTAAGCAGAAGCTTGCTGCGAGGGTGAGGCGAGTAAAGTTCAGCGCAATGTGCAGGTGTAAGCAAAAATGAATTTGGTCGCCGCTGCAACACCGTTTTTTATTTTGGCCATAGTGGTGGAGTTTATCTACGGCCACATGCAGCAACGTAACACCTATCGTGTGAACGACAGTATTAGCAGCCTCTCACTGGGCGTGCTCAGTCAGGCGCGTCGTTTTGTTACCTTAGGTGTGGGCGGCTACGTTTATTACCTTGTTACCGAGTATTTTTCTGCGCCGTTAATGGATGCTAGCCACTGGTTTACATGGGTTTTAGCAATGGTGCTGTATGATTTTTGCTATTACTGGTTACATCGTATGGGCCACGAGCGAACTATTTTGTGGGCCGCACATGTTGCTCATCATCAAAGTGAAGATTACAACCTGACGACTGCGTTACGCCAAACCAGCACTGGGTTTCTGCTTGGCTGGGTTTTTTATCTGCCTATGTTCTTTATCGGAATTCCAGCGGAAGTGGTAGTAACAGTGGGCGCGATCAACCTCATCTATCAGTATTGGGTGCACACCGAGCATATTCCCAAATTGGGTTGGTTCGAGTGGTTTTTTGTGAGTCCCTCAAATCACCGTGTACATCATGCGCAGAACGATGTGTACATGGATAAGAACTACGGCGGTTTGTTTATTTTGTGGGATCGGCTGTTTGGCACTTTTCAGGAGGAGCTGGCAGAAGAGCCTGTGGTGTTTGGCATTCGCGGCCCGCTAAAAAGTTTCAACCCCATGCGAGCCCTGACCCACGTGTACATAGATATGGCGCGTGACAGTTGGCGCACGAAACGCTGGAGCGACAAACTGCGCGTGTGGGTGTCCCGCACGGGTTGGCGGCCGCAGGATGTTGCAGAGCAGTATCCTCGCGAGAAGGCAGATCTGGCGGCTTTTAAGCGCTACGATCCACAGGTGCCGCGTGTTGTGTTGGTGTATGCCATTTTTCAGTTATTGGCGATCGTTGTCGTGTTGGAATTGATGCGAGCCAGTAGTCTTCAATATTGGGAAGGCGTAGCGTTATGCGCCTGGCTGATGTTAACGGCGGTAACCACCGGCTTGTGGTTGGAGGGGGCGCAGCGGCGTGATGCATCAAGAATACTCAGCTGGGAAATGCTGCGTTTGTTATTGCTTGTAGTAATGGTCATGGTAATGGGTGGTGCGCACTTAGGGGTAACGGGCTTCTATGTAGCCGGTTGTTCTGTTTTTTTGTTGTTTATGCGCCAGTTGAAGGCCCCGCTTAATAACCAAGCTTTGATGTAGAAAACAGC
>JBGCFE010000100.1:0-25336 GCA_045106775.1 Halioglobus sp. | reverse complement strand
ATCTTGCGCTTGCGCGGTGGGCGAGTGTGCTGTGGTGAAGCCAATGCTTAGCAAGCAAAGGAGAAGTCCGAGCCGCGTTATCTGGCGGGATTGTGTAACGAAGTGGTACCGAACCATAAGGAGAATCCATGACTGATCAATCGTGAAGCGCTATAGATACCATGCTAGGCGCTTTCATGCACGCCAATCGGAAAACGCCCTATTTTTGCGCTTTTTATGCACCGTAATTGCGCAAATTGTCGCCCACTTTCTTCGTCGGCCTGTTTTTTTCCGTGCCGACTCTCAAAGTCGTTAACCTTTGCGATTTCTTGTGGCAGGATGCGCGAGCAAAGGGCATTCGTGCCCCTAAATTACGCACGTTTGTGGGCAGCGTATAGCGTGCATGTCTGCCACTGGCTGCTTTGCCGGCCGCAAAATAAGAGGAACTGCGATGAAAATGCTTACTGCCATTATCAAGCCCTTCAAGCTGGATGACGTTCGCGATGCTTTGCATCAGATCGGCATCTCGGGAATGACTGTTGAAGAAGTGAAGGGGTATGGGCGTCAGAAAGGCCACACCGAGCTGTATCGTGGAGCGGAGTATGTGGTTGAGTTTCAGCCCAAAATTAAATTTCAGATTGCCATAGCCGACGCCAAGGTGGATGAAGCTATCGACGCGATTTGTCAGGCAGCGAGTACGGGCAAAATTGGCGATGGCAAGATCTTCGTTTCTCCGCTCGAGCAGAGCATTCGTATTCGCACCGGCGAAACTGGCGAGGAGGCACTGTAATGAGGCTTGAATCAAAAGGATTGCAGGCATTCCTGATCGCCTGTGTAGGTTTGATGGCGTCTTCGGGTGTTCACGCTGATGAAATCAATCAGGCGGACACCGCTTGGATTCTGACATCGACAGCACTGGTTCTGTTTATGACAATTCCGGGGCTTTCACTGTTCTATGCCGGTCTAGTGCGTGTAAAAAACGTGTTGTCGGTACTCATGCAGTGTTTTGCACTGACCTGCCTCATGTCGCTGGTCTGGTTCGTGCTTGGATACACCATCGCGTTTGGTAGTGATGGCGTGGAGCAGGGCAAGTTTATTGGCGATTTCGGCAACATCATGTTTGCTTCGATGACAATGGATTCCATGAATGGCGGGATTCCTTCCACACTGTTCGCCATGTTTCAGATGACCTTCGCGATTATTACACCTGCGTTGATCGTCGGCGGCTTTGCCGAGCGCATGCGCTTTTCAGCCATGCTGGTGTTTAGCTCGCTGTGGTTGATTGTTGTCTACTCTCCCGTGTGTCACTGGGTTTGGGGTGGCGGCTGGTTGGGTGATATGGGCCTCCAGGATTTTGCAGGCGGCACAGTCGTTCACATTACCGCTGCTGTAGCAGCGTTGGTGGCGGCGATGGTAATGGGCCCCCGGAAAGGGTTTGGTAACACGCCGATGCCACCTCACAACCTGACCATGACGGTGACCGGTGCTGGCATGTTGTGGGTAGGTTGGTTTGGCTTTAATGCGGGCTCTGCGGTTGCAGCAGACAATAGCGCGGCGATGGCAATGCTAGTGACGCATCTGTCAGCTGCCTGTGGCTCGCTCGCGTGGATGGCAATGGAATGGCTGCGCCACGGCAAGCCTTCGGTATTGGGTATTGTGACGGGCATGGTAGCGGGTCTGGGTACTATTACTCCGGCCTCTGGGTCTGTCGGCCCAGCGGGTGCAGTATTGATTGGTCTGTCCGCAGGCGTCATCTGTTACTTCGCGACTAACTACCTGAAGAACGTACTGCGTATCGATGACAGTCTCGATGTATTTCCTGTGCACGGTGTTGGCGGTGCGTTGGGAACTATTTTGGCGGGCGTGTTCTGTTCGCAGCAGCTGGGTATTTTCAGCGGCAACGGTTTCTCCGACGGTATCACTAGCATTGGCGGACAGTTGATGGTTCAGGCTACGGGTGTGGGTTCCACGTTTATCTATACTGCTGTGGTAACGTTCATTCTTCTTAAGTTGGTCGATGCAGTGATCGGTCTGCGGGTTGATACCGATGAAGAAACTCAAGGCCTTGATCTGGTGCTTCACGACGAGCGCGGCTACGATCTATAGCCCGGTTGTGCTTTTTAAAAAGGCCACCCTTGGGTGGCCTTTTTTTTGGCTTCAAAATCGTTAGGAGACTCCGCATGCAGTGGCATCACCATCACGCAACGATCAATGGCATTCAGATGCACTACGTAGAGCAGGGGGAGGGCGTGCCGATTGTGCTGTGCCACGGCTTCCCGCACCTCTGGTTTAGCTGGCATCGGCAGATTTCTGCGCTAGCGGAGGCGGGCTATCGCGTGATTGCGCCGGACATGCGCGGCATGGGGCAAACTGAAGCACCTGCGGCAGTGGAAGCGTATGACATTGATCATATTACCGCTGACTTGCTCGGCTTGCTCGACCATATTGGTGAAGAGCGCGCCGTGTTTGCTGGGCTGGATTTTGGCGCTTTTGCGATTTACGATTTTGCGCTGCGACATCCTAGGCGGGTGATGGCAATTATCGGTCTGGAAAACCCAGCTGCGCCGCACGACCCGGAGGAATCGCCGCTAACGCAATATCGGCGTATGGGGGAGGAGCATTTCCTGCATATAGAATATTTTCGCGAGCCGCCGCGGGCTGATCAGGATTTGGCTGCACAGCCGCGCGAGTTTTTGCACAAAGTGTTCCATACGCTCAGCGGAGCAGGAAACTATTTCAATGTGTTCAAGTATCCTCCCGATGCAACGTACATTGAGGCCATGGATGATGCGCCGCCTTTGCCCTGGCCCTGGCTATCTGAGTTGGAGCTAGAGTATTTCGTTAGTGAGTACAGCCGCAGCGGATTTACCGGCGGTTTAAACTGGTATCGCGCCTTTGATTTAAAGTGGGAGCAGCGCAAACCGTATGAGGGCGTGCAAAGTGAGGTTCCAGCCTATTTTTTAGGGAGCGAGCATGATGTCGACCTTGAGGGGTTTCATGGTGATGATCCCATTAGTTTGATGCGAGCCATTTTCCCCCAACTGCGCGAGGTGCGGATGATACCCGGCGCAGGACACATGGTGCAGTTGGAAGCCTCTGATGCCGTTAACGCCATTCTCATCGATTACCTCAAAGATATTGTTAGCCGGACGAGTGTGTAGCAATGCCTAGTACCGTCGCAGTGGTTGGTGAATGTATGCTGGAGCTTAGCCAGCTCAATGCCGCTGGCACGGCTGAAAATGGCCAGAGCGCCATGCAGTTTTCTTTTGGCGGCGATACGCTGAACACCGCGTTGTATCTAGCGCGGCTGTTTTCGACAGTGCACGCCACTGCCAACGCAAATGTACAGTACGTCACCGCGCTGGGTGATGACAGCATGAGTGATTGGATGCTTTCTCAGTGGATGGCAGAGGGCGTGGGCTGCGATCTGGTGGAGCGGTACCCGGATAGTGTGCCTGGCCTGTATTTGATTCAAACCGACGAAACGGGAGAACGGTCGTTTCTGTACTGGCGCGATAGTGCGCCTGCTAAGCGCCTTTTCGACGATGCAACCAAAGCCAAAGAATTGTTTGCCCGTTTGGCGCAGCACGATTGGATTTATCTTTCGGGTATTACGCTTTCGTTGTATAGCGAAGCAGCGCTAGAGCGTCTGCTCGATTTTCTAGCAAGGTATCGCGCAGCTGGTGGGAGAATCGCGTTTGATGGTAACTACCGGCCTCGCCTATGGCCCAGTGCGTCTTCAGCGCAGGACGCTTGCGAGGCTCTTTACCGTTTAACCGCCGTTGCACTGCCTTCCTTGGATGATGAGTTACTGCTGTTTGGTGATGCAGACAGTGACGCTGTGGTGGATAGATTGCGGTCTTTGGGTGTTGAAGAGATCGTGCTGAAGATGGGTGAGCAGGGGTGCCGGGTTGTCAGCGGTAGTGAGGAAGAAAAAATCGAATCTCACACGGTGGGTGTGGTTGATACAACCGCGGCGGGCGACTCGTTTAACGCAGGTTATCTTGCGGCCAAAATGGCGGGATGTACCCTGGTTCGATCCGCAGAAGAGGGGCGAAACCTGGCGTCAGCTGTGATTGCTTGTCACGGTGCCATCATTCCGAAAGAGAATATGCCCAGCGTTTCTTAACGTTCCCCATGCAAATCAGGCCTGCGGTTCGTACCAGATCGGCGATGTCCAGGCGCGCTCTTGTATTTGCCAGGGGAGGTCTGGGTCCCGACAACTTTCCGGCCGCTCTTCTTGCGGCAGCGATATGCAGTCAAAATGGCTCCATCGACAACTTGGGTTTTCCACAACGCGCGTGTAGTAAACGGCTTGTGAATCGGGGTTGAATTGCGGGTCGCGCCAGGTCGCGCACAATTGCGAGAATCCGGGCCCCTGAACACTGCAACTGGCTTTATCGACGCTCGCCTGTTTGTCGTCGCCGGTACTTCCAGCGATGTCGTAAACCGCCTGATGTGTTTTGCCTTCACTATCTATCCAGCCTTTCACAATTTGCAGGCGCTGCAACAAATTGGCACCTTCACGTGGGTCGCGATTGGCACTGGCAACAAAAAGTGGGCCAGCCTGATGGCTCTTCTGTCCAGTTAGCGTTCCGCCCATTGGCACACCGCCGGCATACGCGGTTTCTAGATACGTGCTGCTCTCGCAAATATCCGGTGACAGATCCCAGCCGGCAAAAAAGCGCGGTGTGATACGCGGCCCACTGGTGCCGAACGTTTCGCGATTTCGCATGGCACTAAACAGCGCTTTACGGCTATTTTCCTGCGCATAAACACCCGCAATACCGCCCGGGTTAAAGCGCACAGGAGAGCCCGCGGCAACATCGCCAGGCACTTCCACTTTACTTAGTAGCCTCGACTGGATGTCTCTATCGGTACCGTGCGAACCCTTGTGGTTGTTTTCCTGGCCAACTGCCGGGCTGCCGTTGTGGGTGTCTGAGGCTGCCACGATGCCCAGACGGAAAGGGTTCACTCCCAACGCCTCACGTTCAGCTAGCCCTGCAGTAAGCGCATAGCGCACGTAGCTGTAGCGCGAGGCGCAGCCTTTGAGCATCATGCCGCCGGCACCGGTTTCTTCACCACAATCCGGGATGACCTCGCTCGGTACGCGCAGCTTTTCGAAATCGCACAGCTCGTCAGGCTCACCGAAAACGCTAGCGATGCCGTTGCGGCACTCTGAGTCGCCTTTGACCTGCATGATTTCCACCAGCGGCTCAACTTTTGCGCGCAGCGCAGCTAGGCGCTTCTGTTCCGCTGTGGATAGTTGTTGGTTGGTATAGGGGAACCACATTCTCCCGCTGCTCCAGTTGCTGTTGTGGGGTATGGCGAGCGCGTTACAGTGGGGGTTGCCCTCGATGCACGTTGCGTCTAGCCATTCCCAGAGTTGCTCGGGCTTGCGTGCTTCTTTGGAGCTCAGGGCCTGCTGCGGCACTGTGTTGGACGCGAAAACAACGTTCCGATGCAGGTTGGTAGCCTCCTCGGCCAGGGTGTACTCATAGGCATGGAAAGTTGTAAAGCGGCAGTCGCTGCTGCGATCATGCCATGTCTCAGTGCTACGCTGGTTTCGTTCCCACACATTCGCGGCCATATCACGGCATAGGCTTCCGTCTTTGCCACAGACCTGTACTGAGCGGTCTTGCCCAAATATCGCGAAACTGGCAAGGCGGATAATGCTGGCGAAACTCTCCTCTACCGGCAAACGGATGTCACCGCGAAAGAGTTTGCACGGCAAGGCGCTGTAGGCCTCGCTTTCTTTGGCGTAGCAGAGCCGCCGCTCACCCATCTCCTCTGCATGATCAGTCACGCCCATAAAGTCTAGCGGTGAGCTAATGGTAACCACTGGAACGGCGGTTTCAGGAGCATCGCCGCGAAGGCGCATTGGCAATGGTTTGCCCGTCCCAAAGGCATAGGCCTGGTCGATATTCGCTAAATTTCCGAATGCGGTGGAATCGTAGGAAGCCTCAGTGTGTACGTGTAGGGCACCAAACCACGCCTTCTTTTGCGGATATTGCTGCTGGCAGGGCAGGGGGTCGGGCAGACCCGTCCCCAGTGCTTTGACCTCTACGGCGTTCCAGTCCACGCCCGAAGCGTCGGCCAGCTGTACCCTGGCATACTCATGGCGGAGCCAGAGCGTCGCCGTCAGGATTAGCAATATTAGTGCCAGCAGCATAAAAGCGGCATAGCGCAGTAGGGCTTTTGTGAAGAGCATCACGGTTCCAGACTTAGGCGTGTTTGGGGCATCCTAGCCCACAAGTTTTCAGCTTAACAGGTCCTTTGGAGCTAAAGTCATCCGTTTTTTTGCCGATATATACCATAGAGCGGTGAGTGGGATTCCACGGACGTATCCCCCGGGGCATCTTCTCCTCGCTCACTCGGGCGGCCCAGTGTTGCGTTATTCGCGTTATGCACACTGGGCCCGCCTTTTTTTCTTGCTTTAGGAGTGGATGTATTGGGTATGGAAAAAAATGATTTAATAGCGCAGTTAGCCAGCCGTATGAACAGCAATGAGATGGCGGCGTCACTTTGGTTAGAAGCAACAATGGATGTTTTGAATGGCGTCTCTAAAGGCCAGATGCCGGCTGCAAACGCAGTAAATTTGGACCACATGGTCGCGGGAGAAAGAGATCCCGGTAGTGCTATTCCCCAGCACCTTTACAAAGGCGCCAAGGCCCACGTTGAGACTAAGCCTTTATTACGGCCAGCGACAGCCACCACACGATTGTCGATTGATGTCGACGACGTCCAAATGAAAACGTTTCCCTACCGGGTTGGCCGTGAAGCACGAACCCACCTCATGGCAAAGCTGCCGATATTTGGCGAGCGTAGACATACCAGAGCTGACCCTAACAACGAGCTTTATGTACGTGATATGGGTAGACCGTTGAACGTCTCACGGGAGCATTTCTCTATCGAGCGGCACGAGGACGGCAGCTATGAGCTGATTGATCGTGGCAGCGCCTGTGGCACTATCGTTAATGGTAATGTGATTGGTGGTGAATACACGGGTGGTCGTTGCCCTTTGTTCGATGGCGACACGATAGTTGTTGGAACACATGATTCAGGCATTGCTTTCGAGTTTGTTGAAAGCCCCTAACGTGTCTTAAACACTAGTAAGAACGCCCGACGGTTAGAGGGCTGGGCCTGAGTTCCGACCGCCGGTTTGGGTGGGCGGAAACAGCCGCAGCTGCTTCCCGCTCAACTTGGACAGTCACGGTCTCTTTTCATGAGACCGGTTTATCTTCCGCTGCGTTTCTCAGTTGGCTACTTTCTCGGTTAGCTACTTGAAGTCAGCAGCACTATGCCGCTCCGGAACCTGAAGCTCTTCAGGCCCCCAGACCCTGTTTACTCTTTGGCCGCGCTCTACAGCTGGCCGCGCCATTATCTGATTGGTCCAGCGCGCTACATGCTCATATGAGTCAACCTCTAAAAATTCTTGTGCTTCATAGATGGTTCCAACCACCAAAGCCCCATACCAGGCGACGTTAGCCATATCGGCAATGGTGTATTCGTCGCCAATCAGAAACTCGCGCTCGGCGAGATTTCTATTCAACACGTCCAATTGGCGTTTCACTTCCATCGCATAGCGGTTGATGGGGTATTCGAACTTTTCTGGCGCATAGGCGTAGAAGTGTCCAAAACCGCCGCCTAGAAAGGGAGCGCTACCCATGTTCCAGAAAAGCCATGAAAGGCATTCCGCTCTGGCGCTGGCTTCGGTGGGTAAGAAGGCGCCGAATTTCTCCGCCAGATACACCAAAATAGAGCCAGATTCGAAGACGCGGGTTGGTGGGGTTGTGCTGCGGTCCAGCAGTGCTGGAATTTTGGAGTTTGGGTTGATGTCGACAAAGCCACTTCCAAATTGACTGCCGTCACCGATGTTAATGGTATAAGCGTCGTACTCGGCGGCGCTTATGCCCAGTTCCAATAACTCTTCGAGCAATACAGTAACCTTCACGCCATTGGGCGTAGCCAGAGAGTAGAGTTGTAAGTCGTGCTCGCCCACTGGTAACTCTAGATCGTGCGTGGGGCCTGCAATGGGCCGATTGATGTTGGCAAACTTGCCGCCGCTCTCGGTATCCCACGTCCATACTTTGGGGGGTACATAGGTGTTTTCGCTGCTCATGGGTGCTCCTTTCTAATGTGAATTTGTCGGAGAACCCAGTAGGTAAACCGACTATAGTTTGGACGTTTGATCATAACTATAACGATAGAATTCAAGGTGATCGTGCCAATCGCTGTGGTGGTCGATTTTCGCCCAACCGGTGTTTGTGCAAACGCCTAAACGATGGGGTACCACTGTAATTCAGGTGTACCCGCGTGGTCGAGCGCAACGTTACTATAGATTGTTATAAGTCGGAGCCTGGGTTTGCAAATAGCAGGAAAAATAACTGCTCTGTTTTTGGTGACTGCTATCGTGGCAGGTGTGATTCTGGCCGATCGAACCTTGTCCAAAGAATATGCAGCGGCGCGACTCGCGTGGACTGAGCGAGCGGTAGCCGAGGTTGCTGCCAGGCCAACCCTGCAAATCGGCGTTTACTCTTCAGATCTGCGCAATTTACATCGTGCGATGGAAGCATTTTTGAAGCCAGGCTTTCTCGGTGATGAAGTGAGTGTTGCTGCAATTTACAATAGCAGTGGCAGCAAAATGCTGCAGCGCGATCCACAGGGTTTGTCCAAAGTCTCACTACCGCCGCTGCCGCAGTTGCGTGGCGCGGTGGGTGTGGCAGAGCCGGCGGTTGGTGTGTTTGATAAAATAGGCAAGGAAAGTGTACCCAGTGCGCGGCGAACACTGTTGGGTGAGCCCGGTACATTGCACCTCAGCGTTCCAATATTGTCTTTGGTGAATCCCGCTCAACCCGGGCTAGGTAGGGCAGATTTTGCAGCAGCCATTTCCAACCCTTCTGACAATAGCTCAAAGGTAGTGATGGGTTATCTTCAGCTGCTGCAGAGTGAGCGGCCGCTGGTGATGTCGGCGCTCTCAGCGACGTTAGAGTTGTTAATGTTGTTCGGTTTACTGATGCTTGGCTGTGCGGCGCTTCTTTACCTGGCGCTGCGCCAGATTACGGCGCCTCTTTCGCAGTTGCGGAGGGTGGCCCGCGAAGTGATCGACGGCGAGACGCCTGAACCGCTGGAACTCAATGCAGGGGCAGACACTGGCGAGATTGTAGAGGGTTTCAATAAGCTTATCGATGGCGTTAACAGCTATCAAAAAGAGATTGAAGTTGATCGCCGCTTGCTGAGCCTAAAAGTGGACGAAAGTGCATCCAAGCTTTCTCAGCGTGACGAGGAGCTGAGCCGCGCAACCGAAGAAATCACCGAAGCCAACGAGCGTCTCCATCGGCTTGCGTATTACGACAGTTTGACTTCACTACCCAACAAAACCCTTTTTGCGGAGCAGTTGCGGTTGCTATTGCCAATGAGCGTTCGCAGCGGCCAGCCTCTCGCGCTGCTGTTTCTTTCTCTGAACCAGTTTAAGCGCATTAACACCACGTTGGGCAGGCGAGCCTCAGATGCCCTACTGAAGGAAGTGGCCAAGCGCCTTACCGGATGTCTGCGCAGCAGCGACGTTGTTGGCCAGTATGATGCTGCAGGCCCCCGCATCGACGTGTCTCGGCTTGGCGGTGATGAGTTCTCCTTGGTGTTAAATCAGTTAGACGGCCGAGAATCGGCGCGTGTCGTGGCACAGCGTGTCGTGGATTCGCTGCGAACCCCCTTTGAAATAGAAGGGCACGAGTTGGTGGTAACACCCAGCATCGGCATTGCCGTAGCACCTGATGACGGATCAGAGGTGGATGATCTAATGCGTGCGGCTGGCAGTGCGATGCATCATGCCCGGGACAAACCCGCCGGCGGGTTCGAGATGTACAAGAAAGATATGGATACTGGCGGCTTGGATCAAATTAAGCTGGAGGCCGATCTGCGCAAGGCGGTAGAGCGCGAAGAACTGCGCCTACACTACCAGCCGCAAGTGGATACAGTCGACGGGTCGATTATCGCGGCCGAGGCATTGCTTCGCTGGGAGCATCCAGAGTTTGGGCAGGTGCCGCCTTTTCGGTTTATTTCCCTGGCTCAGGATATAGGCATGATGGACCAGCTGGGCGACTGGGTACTTCGGGAGGCCTGCCGGCAGCTCGCCAGTTTCCGCGCTGATGGTCTAGAGTTGCCTCGCGTCGCCGTTAACGTGTCTCGGCTTCAATTCGGCGAACGATTTACGAAAACGTTGAAGAACGTGTTGGCACAAAGTGGCCTGCCTGCGCAGTCGATCGAGCTAGGCCTGTCAGAAGAAATTTTAATCGACAACGACACCACAACAATTCGCTCGCTGCGAGAGCTGGCCGAGATGGGTGTTTACCTAGCAGTTGATAACTTTGGCACTACCCATGCGCCGCTGACGTATCTCAACGAGTACCCCTTTAACGAGCTGAAGATCGATCGTAGCTTTGTCTCCGGCTGCAACACGCAAACATCGGATGCCAGCCTGGTTAAAGCGATTGTGGCTATGTCCAATAGTCTGCAGTTGAGCGCTGTGGCCGAGGGTGTAGAAACAGAAGAGGAGTTTCGTTTCCTCTCAGGATTAGGTGTTAGGGCTATGCAGGGCTATTTTTTCAGCAAGCCGGTACCTGCAGATGAGCTGCAAAAATTGTTGGGTATTCCCTGGTGTTTCATGTCGCAAATTCAGCGAATAAAGTTTGCTGACTCGCAGCAGCAATCTTCGCAGTAACTGATTACGGTACCCGCTTTCGTTGACTTTTCTGGAGCGCTCAACCAAGATTCGTACGTCCCCGAAGTACCGGACAAAACCATACCCTAAGTGCTTAAGTAGTTTGCCTGTTTTGTGTCTCAATTTATCTTTGCCGGCGATAGCTGTATTGACCTAGCAATCACTAGCTAAAGTGAAAAACACAGACTATTTAAAACGTGAAGATTACGATTAACGCTTAAAGTACTTACAACAATAAACACTAAAATTTCTAAAAAAGGACTCTGATATGTTGGAGGAATTCAAAAAATTCGCGATGCGCGGAAACGTTGTCGACATGGCCGTTGGTATCATTATCGGTGGCGCATTTGGCACCATCGTAAAAAGCCTGGTAGCGGATGTCATCATGCCGCCGGTGGGTTTACTGCTGGGCGGCGTTGACTTTACCGACCTGTTTGTCACTCTCAAGGAAGGTGCAACTGCTGGTCCCTATGCAACACTGGCAAGTGCGCAAGAAGCTGGCGCAGTTGTGATTGGCTATGGCGTGTTCATGAACTCTGTCATTAGTTTCTTGATTGTTGCTTTTGCTGTGTTTTTGCTGATCAAGGGCATTAACAATCTGCAGGCCGAGGAAGAGGAAGAAGAAGTAACCACTAAGGATTGCCCCTTCTGCCTTAGCAGTATTTCACTTGAGGCAACGCGCTGTCCCAACTGTACTTCTGAAGTACCAGCGAGCTAAGTTAAAAACCCTATGAAAACTGCGTTTGAGGGCCGGTCCAGCCAAATAGTGTTGTTGATCTTTTTGGCACTGGCCCTTTACGCATCTTACTGGCTGATTCAGCCCTATCTTCAGTCAATCGTATTGGCCATCATGATTGGTATGTTGGCCTATCCTCTTCATTTAAAGTTAGAACGCTCAGTGGGTGGCCGTTCCAACTCCGCGGCGCTGCTGAGTTGCGTCCTTTTATTTTTAGTCTGTCTTATTCCGTTTACGTTACTGCTCATTGCTGTATTGAAGCAGGGAGTCAGTTACTCCTACACCGTTCGTGATTGGGCTACGGAAGAAAACGTCGCCAACTTTCTAGCACAGCCCTGGGTATTGGAGGTGCGTGAGCGTCTCGACCAAGTACTCCCCGATGGCGCAATGGATAATGAAACGATTCGCACGCAGGCGGTGTCAGCGGCGGCCATTGTGGGCAAGCAGTTTGCCGGTGTATCTACTGCTCTGGTAGGAAGTGTCGCTAGCTTTATGGTGAACATCCTACTACTGCTTTTCGTTTTGTTTTTTGTGTTGCGTGATCAAGATGCTCTGATTGAGTTTATCCGTCATGCACTGCCGCTTTCGAGAACGCAAGAGGATCTGCTGTTCAATGAGGTTCGCGAAGTCAGCAAAAGCGCCCTGTTAGGTTCATTACTGACGGCTCTTACGCAGGGCGTCGTTGGCGGTATCGGTCTGTGGATTGTCGGTATACCGGCAATATTCTGGGGCTCTATTATGGCCTTTACCTCGATGATACCCGTGGTAGGTACTGCACTGGTGTGGGTCCCCGCTGCAATTTATCTGGCAGTGACCGGCCAAATGGGTATGGCACTGTTTTTAGTGGTGTGGGGGGTGTTGGCTGTCGGTTCTGTTGATAACTTTTTGCGGCCGATGTTTATGCAGGGCGCCAGCATGAATACGGTAGTGGTGTTCTTTTCGCTAATTGGTGGGTTGCACGTCTTCGGGTTGATGGGTTTGGTTTACGGCCCGGTGATTTTCGCGGTTACGCTTGTGCTGTTCCGGTTGTATGAAAAAGAATTTTCCGATTTTCTGGATTCGCAAGACTCTAGCTGATATCAGGCACTGCGTGCTAGTGCCCATACTGTTTTCGCAGCAAAGGTTTATCAATTTTTCCCCCGGCGTTTACTGGCAGCGATTCTGCTCTCAGCCATTTTCGGGGAATTTTGTAACCCGCTAATAATGTCCTGCAGTGCGTTTCGAGTTCGGCGTCTGCAACCTGTTCTAGCAGTGAAATGACCGCGGTGACCTGTTCTCCCCACTTGTGGTGTTCCAGCCCGATCACGGCGCAGTCCTTGATCGCCGGATGTGCCCGCACTACTTCTTCAACCTCGCGAGACGCGACGTTTTCACCGCCGGATATAATCATGTCTTTTTTGCGATCTACAATGAACAGGTAGCCCTGCTCATCGAGTTTTCCGATGTCACCCGTGTGCAGCCAGTTGCTCGCAAGGGTGCTTTCAGTGGCCTGCTCGTTTGCCCAGTAGTAACTAAAACACTGTGCGGCAGAGACTAGAATTTCTCCCGCCTCGCCGAGCGCGCAGGGTTCGCCGTTGTCGCCAACTATTTTGATCTTAGCCGTTGCTAACGGCCTGCCGACTGACTGCAGAAGCTGCGGTTTGCCCTGCGTAGCCTCCCGGTGATCCTCTACGGTCAGGAAGGCGACGCTGCCACATAGTTCGGTCATGCCGTAGCTTTGACATAAGCCAACGGATGATTCCGACTGTAGTCTTTTCAGCAGCGTCAACGGCATTGCCGAAGCACCATAGCCGATGGTTCGAACGTTGTTTAAATCGTCTCCGTGAAAACCGGGAGCGTCCATGAGCATGGCTATCATCGTCGGGGCCAGCGACATGGTGGTGATGCCGAGTGTGCGGCAGGCATTTAGCGTCTCTTGCGCATCAAAAGTGGCGGTGAGAATGACCGCTGCGCCAAAGGCATGCTGCAGCAGAACGTTATGTGCTGCCACGTGAAACAGCGGGAAAGGATAGTAGTACTTATCGGTAGGCAGCACCGGTCGCCCCAGTACTGCAGAATGTAAACCGGCAATGATTGATTTATGGCTCAACACCGCTCCTTTAGGCTTGCCTGTTGAGCCAGAGGTGTAGAGTAACCACGCGGAGTCTTCAGGCTTGATTGGAGGCAGTGTTTGGTGCGGATTATCGTTTTTTGGGGGACTTAAAAGTTGTCCGTACTGTGAATCGAGTGATACTAGTTCCACCTCGTCCAGTTGTTTCTGTATCGATGAGAGCGCCGGCAGGAAACTGTCTTGCGCCAGTAACAGTGCCGGTCCGCAGTTGCGTAACTGATAGGCCCATTCTGCCGGTGCCAGCCTGGCATTCAGTGGCACCAGCAGCATACCTGCGGCGGGCACCGCGTAAAGTAGCTCAACAAACTCCACACAGTTCCAGGCCAAAACCGCAACGCGGGAGCCTTTAGGCAGGCGGTTTGCCAGCGATGCGGCGACGGTGGTGATGTGCTGATGCAACTGTTCGTAGGAAGTGTTTTGATTCTCCCAATGCACGGCGGTTTTGTCGCCGTGGGCCGCCGCTTGGTGGGCAATAATTGCGGGTAGGGTAGTGCAGTTTCCCGGAAGTGGTTCAGTCATCAACAAAAATACGCGGTGTGCGTGCTGGCATGCGGGTAGTCAGTTCGTAGCCATTAGTGCCGGCGTGGATGGCTATTTCATCAACCGGCAATTCGGGCCCCCACAAAATAACCTCATCACCCAGCGCGATGTCTGCCAAATCTGTGACATCCAGTGTAATCATATCCATCGAGACCCGGCCCGCTAGCGGAGCGCGTTGCCCATTGACCAGCACAGGTGTGCCTGCAGGCGCGCTGCGTGGATAACCATCGCCGTAGCCTATGGGAACGGTCGCTATCGTCGTTTTGCGCTGGGCGCGCCACGTGCCGCCGTAGCCAACTGTTTGCCCTGCTACGAGTGTGCGCAGCGAGCTTATTGCTGAGCATAGGGTCATCGCTGGGCGCAGGCTTGTCGTATTGGGGTGGGGTTCTTCCAGAGGTGAGTTGCCATAAATCATGTACCCAGGCCTAACCCAATCGAAATGTGCCTGCGCAAGTGTGAGTAAACCCGCGGAATTGCAGGCGCTACGGCTGGCTTTAACATTAACGTTGTTAAACAGGGCCAGCTGATGGGCCGTTGGCTCGCCGCCGATGGTTTCTGCATCCGCAAAATGCGTGAATAAAACGACGTCGTTAGTAGCCTTGTGACTTTGGTTCAGCTGCTCCCAGGCGGCAGCGGCCTGTTCTGGTGAAAATCCGAGCCTGTGCATACCGGTATCAACTTTCACCCAGCACTCTATGGCTTCGGCAGCATCGCTATTGAGAAGAGCATGAAGTTGTGCGTTTTTTTCTATGGTGAGCCACAACCGTAGCTCCGCTGCGCTCTCTATCTCATCATCGCTGAATACGCCTTCCAGCAATAAAATGGGCAGTTGAATGCCACAGCTGCGTAGCTCGATGGCCTCTTCAACGCAGGCAACAGCAAATGCATCTACATGCTCATGCAGCGCCGTAGCGACATCGGTGGCACCATGCCCATAGGCGTTGGCTTTTATGACGGCCATTACCTGTGAATGGGGTGCCAGCGCCTTTGCGACGCCTGCGTTGTGGCGCAGGGCGCTGCGGCTGATGAGTGCTTTGGTCGGCCGGCTCACTAAAATTCAAACTTGTTCTTGGTATAAAGGGTTTGGGCTTTCAGCCATACCGGCCCAATTTTGCCCTGGTTAACGGGCTGACCATCCACCTCAACAACCGGGGCAATGTCTTTACTGGAGCTAGAGAGCCAGACTTCGTCGGCCTTACGGAGTTCGTCTAGTGTCACTACACGTTCTTCGACGCGAATGCTGCCGTCCATGCGCAGGATGGCCAGTAGCATATAGCGCGTAATTCCCGGCAGTTTTTGATAATCCAGATCTGGCGTTGCTACCACGCCGTCTTTCACCACGTACACATTGCAGGCCGCCGCCTCAGTGATTTCCTGATCGGAATTGTAGAGAATGGTCTCGCTATGGCCTTGCGAGTGGCTGTCTTGCATGTGCATGACATTGCCCAGTAACGCGGTGGATTTGATATTGCAACGGCGCCAGCGCAAATCCTCAGCAGTAATCACCGAGTAGGGTTTTGTCTTTTTGATATTGGCGACAGGTGCCGGTGGTATCTCGTAGGCGAATGCATAAATTGTGGGCGCAAGGCCTGTTGGATAGGCGTGATCCCGACGCGTATCAGCGCCTCGGCTGACGTGAAAATACACGGCAAGATTGCCACCGCCATTGCGGGTAATGAGCTCCTGCGCAGTAGCGCGCCATTCTTCGTGATCAATGCGTACGTCAATCTCCACAGCGTCCAGACCGCTTTGCATCCGATCCATATGCGGCCCCCAGCCCACAAGCCTGCCATCATAGGAAGGCACAACTTCATAGATGCCATCGCCAAATAAAAAGCCGCGATCCATGGGTGAGATGCGCGCTTGCGACATGGGCATGAAATCGCCGTTCAGAAAAACTGTGTCCATGAGCTAACCCGTGAGTGCTTGCAGTGCTTTGATGACTTGCATGCCTTCGGTGACATCCAATCCGTCTTCAGTCAGTGTATTGGCTCCGGTAACGCCGTCAACACTGCCAAGGCCAGAAAGGTAGTTCAATATTGCCACTGGAGCGATCTCTTCCAGTAAGTCGCGTTGTGCCCAGCGCGACAGGAAGGCGATTATGCCGTAGGCGGCCCAGTTCGATACGTCGGCAACCAGAAGTTCGTCGCACCGGGTGACCGAAGGCGTGATCTCCAGCGGTGCTAATGCTTCGATGATGTTGCCCATGCCAATTTCATTGCCGCCGTCGCCAATGCCGATTGTGGGGCACTTCGCGAGCTCAATGAACGCGTCAAAAAAGAAGCAGCGATCGCTTATGTCGACACCGCGCATATTGTAATAGCGCCCATCGGCGGCAAGGCCGGGGCGCTCAATGGCAACAATGGCCTGTGGTTTCAATTGCTTGATTTGTGCTGCGGCTTCTTCGCGCGCGCCGGCCAGGCCTTCGGCGCGTAATTCTAAAATGCGATAATCTTCTGCCAGCGCCTTACCCAATAGTGGGCCACAGGCGATGACGGGTTTTGCGCCCAGTTTTTCCAGGCTTTGATAGAGCGCGATAGCACCAACAGGGCCATCTGTTTCAAAGGTGCCTGTCACCGGGAAGCCGGTACCGATAATGATGTGGCCAGTTAATGCCTTTAGCGTTTGCGCCGCGCGCAGGTAGTAGCCCGGTTCAAGCGCTTCGCGAGCGGTTTGCATATGGCGTGGGTTACGCGAAACCAGCAGGGTTTCGATGGCAACGCTGCGTGCCTGATCATCCATCATGTGGCCTCTACCAGCGGTTTGTTCTGCAAAAAGCGCTGCGCCAGCTGCAGGGCGCGCCGCGCAGTATGTGGTGTGATAGGTGCAAAATAGACTGTAGACCCGGGTGTCATCTGGCTTAAACGGGCTGCATCAAGTGAAAGTGCGGTGCCGATCTTGGGATAACCTCCAATAGTTTGCCTGTCATTGAGAAGAACAATGGGTTGCCCGTTTCCCTGTATCTGAATTGCGCCATAGCAAATGCCCTCCGATAGCAGTTGAGACGTGGAGCAGGAGATAGCTTGGCCTTCTAGCTGATAGCCCATGCGATCACTGGCGTTGCTTACAGTATAGGGGCCGCCAAAAAAGCGGCGTTGCTCTGTGCGACTGAACAGGCGTTGTTGATAACCGGGTACGACGCGAACGGTAAGGGAATTGCTGTAGCGAGGTTGTGATTGTTCAGCTAGATGCAATCTCCGCCGCTTACCGTCTTCCGGAGCTGGTGGTGTCGCACCTGTCGAGAAAGGCGTCGAAAACGGTACTACGTCTCCGGGTTCGAGCGCAGCACCGTTCAAACCGCCGATCCCTTCGCGGACGACGGTCGCTGTGCTACCAAACTGGGGCTGAATATCAAAGCCATCTGCTATGCCTAAATACAAACGACACCCGCGGTTGGCGTATCCGAGCGCGATGATATCGCCTGCTTCAACCGTATGAACTTGCCAAAGTGCAGCGGGTTCATCGTTGATAGTGAGCGCAGCAGACGCGCCAGTGACGCAGAAAAAAGTACTGGCATGCGCGCGGAACTGCGCGCCGCCAACGCTGATTTCTATCGCCGTAGCAGTAGTAGGGTTTGCCAGCAGCCGGTTGCAGTACGCAAATGCCTCGGCGTCCATTGGGCCACCTTCGGTCAGGCCGAGGCGATGGTGGCCGTATCGGCCTGCATCCTGCAAAAGACAAAGTACGCCACTCTTGATGACTTCCAGACTCATATGAGCGCCTTGATGATCACGTAAGATCACCCCCCAAATCCAAAAAAGCTTCACGGCTGATGGGCTCGAATCGTACTTGATCGCCCACCGCAACCGGCATGCTCGGAGCGTGCGCAGGGTCAAACATTTTCACCGGACAACGACCTATCAGGTTCCACCCGCCCGGCGATGCAGCGGGATACACGGCGGTTTGTCGATCCGCTATAGCGACAGAGCCTGCGGGCACTTTGGCACGAGGAGTTGCTTTGCGCGGTGCCGCCAGGCGCTCGTCCACTTCGCCCAGATAAGCAAAGCCCGGTGCAAAGCCAATGGCGTAGACGCGATAAACCGATGCCGCGTGCAGTGCTATGGTGGCCTCAATACTCAGCCCGGCGTTCGCTGCGAGTGCCTCTAGATCTGGCCCTGTTTCGGTAGCGTAGTAGACCGGTAGCGTCACCGTAGTCGATGAGAGCTCTGTTAAAGACGCGCTTTTCTCAAGTGCCCGTTTTGCCCGTCTAACAATGTCTGGGTGGCTGAACGTAAGCGGGTTGAATAAAATCAGCAGGGAGGCATAGGACGGAATCAGGTCGATAACCGCATCGGCAAGTTCTGCCTCAATAATTGCAGTGGCGCGCTGTACCTGCGCTGATGTTTTTTCATCAATGCTATCGCCCAGATAGAGCATCAAGCCACGTTCGCTGACGACCTGAAATCGCATTGAGCCCTAGCGCCTATCCAGCAAGGTGCGAATAGCCGCGATCGCTGCAATGCTTTCGCTGTTGTCGCCATGTACGCACAGCGTGTCGGCCTGTAGAGAAACCTCTTTGCCCTCTACGCTGTTTACAGAACCTTGCGTTACCAGCTGTTCCACTTGCGCCAGCATGGCCTTGGCATCGTGTACTGCATTTTTTTCGCTACGCGGTTGAAGTAGGCCATTGGCGGTATAGGCGCGATCCGCAAACGCCTCTAATGACAACGTAATACCATGGGCTTTTGCTTCTTCTTGCAGCTTCGCCGCGTTGGGAGTTGCCTGTAGTACCAGCGGAAGCGGCCGGTGATAGCTGGCTAGCGCTGCCATTACCGTATTGCGGATTTTGGCATCCCGCATCGCATCGTTGTAGAGCGCGCCATGGGGTTTTACGTGCGCAATTTTGGTACCGCAGATTGCCGCCATACCTTCTAACGCCGCTATCTGATAGTGCATGCCTGCAATAAGCTCTTCGGGCGAAAGCGTCATGCTCCTGCGGCCAAACTCTTCCAAGTCCGGATACGCGGGGTGGGCACCCACCTGCACGCCATGTAGTGCTGCCAGTTCTAGCGTGCGTTGTATAGTGAGCGGGTCACCGGCATGAAAGCCACACGCGATGTTGGCCTGATCGATATAAGGCATGATCTTGGCATCGTCGCCAACGGTTAAGCGGCCATAGCTTTCGCCCATGTCACAGTTAAGCAGCATGGAATCTCCGGAGTAATCTGGCTGTAGGCGCAATCATAAAACCGCAAGCTCTGCGTTGCGTTTATCGGAAACCAGCATGCATCCCGGGCTGTGTGTAATGGCCATGGGTAACTTTGCATTCATCAAGGCCACCTGTGGTGTGACACCGCAGGCCCAGAACAGGGGGATTTCGCCTTCTTCAATCGTCACCGGTTCACCGAAATCTGGCGCCGAAAGATCCTTGATGCCAATGAGTGCAGGATCGCCCAGGTGGATAGGCGCACCATGCACAGCGGGAAAGCGGCTAGCGATCTGAATCGCCCTGATCGCATCTGCTGCCCGAAAAGGCCGCATGCTCACCACCATCTTGCTTTCAAAAACGCCTGCCGGTTCGCAATCGATAGCGCTGGTATACATCGGCACGTTGACGTCTTCGGTAATGTTGCGAATCTCAAGGCCAGCTTGTAACAGCGCTTCTTCGAACGAAAATGAACAACCCAGTGCGAAGGTGACGAAGTCGTCTTGCCATAGCTCGGTGATGTCCGATGGTTCATGTTCTAGAATGCCATCACGAAAAACGCGATAGCGGGGCACATCGCGGCGAATATCGATATCGCCCAGTTCAGGCAACCCTGAGTCGCCCGGTTCGCTCATTGCAAGTAGTGGACAGGGCTTTGGGTTTGCCTGACAGAACTTGAGAAAGTCGTTGGCTGATTCAGTTGGGAGGATGACGATGTTGCATTGCACAAACCCAGCCGCCAGCCCTGACGTATTGTCAGTGTGTTCACCGCTACGGATTTTTGCTCGCAGTTGCGCGGGTGCTAGCTCACTCGTGTTTGTCATTGATTCTTTCATCGGCCTAACCGGGTGCGGCGATGTGTTAGCCGCCCCTATGGAGGGGGCAGGGTACCAAATTTAGAACCGCCAAGGCAGCGCTGACGTTGCAGCTAACATTTGGCAAAGAGGCGCAAATCTGCATAATGGCGCCTCCAATTGAGTATGAGCCTTCCTATGTCTGATGCGCTGCTGTCTGTACTGCTGCCAACTCCACACGATGAAGACCGTTTTACGGGGAGTAACCGCTATCCCGGGAGTTTTCGGGTCTATGGCGGCCAGGTTTTAGCCCAGTGTGTTGGAGCGGCTATCCAGACGGTCGATCCAGAGCGCGTGTTGCACTCCCAGCATGCCTATTTCTTGCGTCAGGGTGACACGAATAAGCCTATTGAGTATGAAGTAGAGCGGGCGCGGGATGGCTTTAGCTTTAGTTCCCGTCGCGTGGTGGCCTTACAGGACGGTAAGCCTATTCTGGTGAGCACCCTCTCGTTTCAGGGCGCGTCCACCGGCGATGATTACCAGCCTGAAATGGTGCAAGTACCCGGTCCTGAAACGCTCAAGAGCGAGCGCCAGCTCTATGAAGAGGCCGGTAAGCCGGAAGAAGCTTTTTTGGTGACAGCGGGCGAAGATTTGGACGTGCGCATGATCGAGCCGATCGATTGGGATAACCTCGCGCCCCGCGAACCGATATTGCATGCCTGGATGAAAACCACGTCGCCATTGGGTGCTAACCTGGGAGAGCATCAGGCTATTCTGGCCTATATGTCCGACACATTGTTGATTGATGTTTGTCTCATTGCCCATGGCCGTGCGTTCGACGGCAAAGACTTTCAGGTGGCCAGTCTCGATCATGCGCTGTGGTATCACGAAGATTTTCGCGCAGACCAGTGGCTACTGCATACAGTGGAGGCCGAGCGAATCGGTGGTGGCCGGGGCTTGGCCCGCGGCAGCTTTTATACCGCAGAGGGGCGACTGGTGGCCACGGCTATTCAACAGGGTGTTATGCGCTTTCGGTAACTCAGCTGCCTTGGTCTGTACAAAAGACGGCAGAGGCTTGGCACAAGCTCGCGTGGCTTCTATAGTAAGTGGTGTACAGCCCTCTTGTAGGCACACATCGATCTAAGGAACCCCGTTCATGCCGCATCCCAGTGTTACCGCTGAAATGTACCCTCATAAACCTGCCTTTATCATGGGCGCTACCGGCGAAGTCGTTACCTACGGCGAACTCGATGAGCGCTCTAATCGCGCTGCACAGCTGTTTCGCTCGCTAGGCTTAAAGGCCGGTGATCACATTGGCATGATGTTGGAGAACAATCGCCAGTTCACCGAGATTGTATGGGCCGCGCAGCGTTCAGGATTGATATTCACGCCTATCAGCACGCATTTACGCAAGGAAGAAACGGCCTATATTCTGCAAAACTGCCATGCCAAGTTGTTTATTGGCTCGCTACAGCTCTCAGAGGTGGCACAGGAGCTGCTGACCGAAGAAACCGGTGTCCAGCACTACTACATGGTGGGCGGCATTAAGCCCGGGTTTGAATCATGGGAAGAGGCGGTTGCTTTGCAACCGGCTGAGCGTATCGCGGATGAAGAGAACGGCGTGCCCATGCTTTACTCCTCGGGCACTACTGGCAAGCCAAAAGGCGTGTTTAGCAAAAAATATGAAAAAGACGTGAACACCCCTACGTTTTTAGTGCCTACCATTGGCGCGATTTTTGGCTTCGGTGAAGAAACTGTCTATCTTTCGCCGGCACCGCTTTATCACGCGGCGCCATTGCACTACACGATGATGGCGATTTACAACGGCGGCACCATTGTCATTATGGAAAAGTTTGACCCTGAGCAGTCTTTACGGCTCATTCAGGAGCATCGCGTCACGCACAGCCAATGGGTACCCATTATGTTCGTGCGTATGTTGAAGCTGCCAGAGGCAGTGCGCAGTGCCTATGACACAAGTTCTATGCAAATAGCGATTCATGCTGCGGCGCCTTGTCCGGTTGAAGTGAAAGAGCAAATGATTGACTGGTGGGGCGAAGTGGTTGTTGAGTACTACGCCGCCAGTGAAGGTATCGGCCTCACGTTAATCGATTCTGCAAATTGGCTAACGCACAAAGGGTCAGTGGGTGTCTCTCTACTGGGCGAAGTACACATTGTGGATGACGACAATAATGAGCTGCCGCCCGGCGAAATTGGTACGGTGTACTTCAGCGGTGACCATTTGGCCTTTGAATACTACGAAGAGCCCGAGAAAACAGCCGATGCCTACAATGCTAACGGTTGGGCCACTACCGGTGATGTGGGTTACGTCGACGAAGAAGGCTACCTCTATTTAACTGACCGTAAGAATTTCACCATTATTAGTGGCGGGGTGAACATTTATCCGCAAGAGGTTGAGAATATCTTGGTGGGCCACCACAAAATCGCGGATGTCGCGGTCTTTGGTATTCCCAACGCAGAGTTCGGCGAAGAAGTGAAGGCGGTAGTACAGCCTATGAATTGGGCCGATGCCACGGATGAAACGGCTATTGAAATTTTGGAGTGGCTGAAAGAGCGCATCGCCGGCATAAAAATGCCTCGCTCACTAGACTTTCTTGAAACCCTGCCACGGATGGATAACGGTAAACTCTATAAGCGTCATCTGGTGGATGAGTATCGTGCCGCGGCCGAGGCGGAAAAAAAGGGCTAGCCCTCTAGCCGTTGGGTTGATGACTGGAATGGCTTAGCTGTCTGCTGCCGTGGTTGCGGCTATGCTTGCGCTAGGTGGCTTTGAAGATTCTAGCGGTCTGCGCTTCTGGTCAGTGCTGGAAGTCTGCACAGCGTCTTTGCGCACGATGAGGTAAAACGCAGGAATCACAAACAGCGTAAATAATGTCCCCACCAACATGCCGGCTGCAATCATCAGGCCAATGCTAAAGCGGCTGTTGGCCCCCGGGCCGCTGGCCACGACTAATGGCCAGACGCCAAGCACTGTTGCAAAAGTCGTCATTAGAATAGGGCGCAGGCGCAAAGCGGCTGCTTCCAAAACAGCCTCGTATCGAGTGGCACCCTGTAAGCAAAGCTTGTTTGCAAACTCCACGATGAGAATCCCGTGTTTACTGATTAGTCCAATCAGTGTGAGTAGGCCAATTTGCGTGTAAATGTTGAGGGTAGCGAAGCCCAAAGCAATCGGCACCACAGCGCCGAATATTGAGAGCGGCACGCTCAACAAAACCACAAAGGGATCACGGAAGCTGTTGAACTGCGCTGCGAGCACCAAAAATATTAGGGCAATGGACATTGCAAAGAGTACCGGAAAGGAAGCGGTTTCCTGAACAAATCGGCGAGAGGCACCGGTATAGCCCGCTTTAAACCCTGGCGGTGCAACTTCGGCCAGTGTCTTTTCTAAAAATTCGAGCCCGGTGCCCAGGCTGTTGGGCGGCATCATAATGCCCTGAATCATTGTGCTGTTGAGCTGCTGGTATTGCGTTAACTGATTAGGCTCTACTCGAGTATCTAAATCGATAACCGCCGACATGGGTACGAGCTCACCTGATGTTGCACGTAAATAGTACTTTTCCAGTTCTTGCTTGGTTAGGCGAAACCCGCGATCAGCCTGCGGTATGACTTTGTAAGAGCGCCCCTCCAGGTTGAAACGGTTTACCTCGGCTTCGCCCAGCATCACAGAGAGTGTTTGGCCAATATCGCGCATGGAAATACCCAGCCTGGCGGCTAGCTCCCTGTCGATATCCACGCCAATTTCGGGCCTGTCGAAATCGAGCGTTTGCGTGACGAAGATAAACAAACCGGATTCCCGCGCCGCCTCAAGCACGCGATCACCGACTTCCTTTACTTGCTCATAGTCTGCAGTTGACGCAACCACAAAGCTCACTGGCAAGCCTGCGTCAGAGCCGGGCAGTGGTGGTGTACCGAAGGCAAACACTTGCATGCCCGCCACGCCGCTCAATTTTTGCTGAAACTCTGCATGCACTTCTTGTTGGGTGCGCTCGCGCTCAGACCACGGGTGCAGCGTGATACCGCCAAAATTCTGCGAAGGGAAAATAACCTGCCAGGAGTGGCTGAACTCAGGAATGCCCTGCCAGATTTCAACCACCTCGGCGAGATAGTGATCCAGATAGCTAAGGTTGGCGTGCCGCGGCGCGTTGCCGGTAACGAAAACCCCGCCTGAATCTTCTTCGGGCGCCAGCTCTTCCTGCGCCAGCATGAACAGCAGTGGCAGGCTGGCAAGAATACAGGCCGCGAAGAGCACCACGGCGCCACGGTTGCCCAAGGCGCTTGTTAAAAGTTGCTGATACTTCTCTTTAAGCCAGTCGAAGCGTTCGTCCAGCCAATCGGCAAAGCGGCCCTGATGATCGTGATCGGCGAGTACGCGCGAGCACATCATGGGACTTAGTGTGAGCGCTACCACACCAGAGACTACTACAGCGCCTGCAAGTGTCAGTGCAAACTCGCTAAACAGGGCTCCCGTGAGGCCCCCGACAAAACTGATGGGTGCGTACACCGCAGCTAAAGTCAGTGTCATAGACAGTACCGGCAGCGCGACTTCGCGGGCGCCCTTGAACGCTGCCTGCAGGGGCGTAGAGCCCAGCTCGATGTGCCGGTGAACGTTCTCAACCACCACGATGGCATCATCGACCACCAGGCCAATGGCAATCACCATTGCCAACAGTGTTAGAAGATTCAGTGAGAACCCCATCGCGAGGATGAGAAACACTACGCCTATTAGTGATAGCGGAATGGCGACCAATGGAATCAAGACAACACGGAATGAACCCAGAAATAGAAAGATCACTAGAATAACAATCAGTGCGGCTTCAATGAGGGTAACAACGACTTCCTTGAGTGCTTCGTCGATCACAATGCTGCCGTCCCAGTCCATCAGGATTTCCATGTCGGCAGGCAATGACTGTCGCAGACGTGGCAAGGCGTTGTGCACTGCGCGTGACACTTCCAGAGGGTTTGCGTCAGGCGTAGGCGTGATGGACATAAAGACGGCGTCTCGCCCGCTGGAGAGTGTTTTTATTTGTGTGGTTTCCGCAGACAGCTCTACATCAGCCACATCGCCCAGGCGTACTCTGACTTCTTTGTCCTGGCGTACAACCATGCCGGCAAAATCATCTTCGCTTTGCATGTCGGTGCGTGCATCGACGGTGGCGCGTACCAATTGCCCTTCGGTGGCACCTGAGGTGGCGATGTAGTTGTCACGCTCAATGGCGGCGATAACATCGGTCGCGGTAACGCCAGAAGCCGCCATACGCACGGGGTCTAGCCAAATCCGCATCGCTAACGAGCG
>JBGCFE010000010.1:0-9783 GCA_045106775.1 Halioglobus sp. | reverse complement strand
GCGGGTAGGGCTTTGAGAAACGAGTGGGCTGAAATTCGCTGTGTCTCTCAGCTTTACTGAATGTTTCGAGTAAGCGTAGCAACATCGGCAGCCCACTCCTTCACGTATTCCTGAACGTGCTCGATGGCCAGTTGCTCTTGGTCATCAGACAGCCTGCCTCCGACTGCCTGGCGAACGCCCTTGGCTAGAGTTTCTCCGCTAACCGCATCGGTTGCCTGCCCTTCGAGATATACAACGACAATGTGATCTCGCTCGCCAGCAGCGTAGCTCACGCCACTGATCAGTAAGCTCACGGGAATGACATTGCGAGGTTTCAGCCCTTCGGTGGGCGTTTCAACACCGGTTATCGCAAACTGCAGTATTGCGGTATCGGGGCCGGCCTGGCCTACAAGCTCGAAATCATTGGTCAGTTCTGACTTCAGCGCCTGGGTCATGTATCGCGAGATTTCGTTGAGTCTTTCCAGTGACACTTGAGCGCTGCTTGTATCGGGCTTAGGGTAGAACACGATGGGCTTTATCCAGAGCTTGGAGTAAGTGCGCTCGCCTAAATCAGGTAAATACCAACGCAGTGCATCGGAGCCATCCTCCGTGCGCACAGGTATCATGTCACTGTAGTCGTCAAGGTAGCCTGAAAACTGTTGTTCTATCGGAGGGATAGATGTGCAGGCGGCAGCAAGCAGCAACGTGCATGCAATGAGGGTTTTTTTGCAGTGGTCCATAGTAAAACTCCTGTAGGCGAGGGCAGATTAGAGAGTAGGTTTGCTGGTGGTGGGCATTGAATGGTTTTCCATTGTTGGGTCTGGCGAAAAGCGTTCTGCGCTTGCCAATTCCCAGGCACGCGCATAGTCGTCCGGTAGTTCGCCCTTCAAAAAAGCGCCCTCAGGAAGGCTCGGGTAGAGCGTTTCCAGCGTTCGTTCTGTTTCATCACCGATGCGACGTTTTATATCAAAGGTACTGACATGGTCGGGGTCGCTGTATCCCATCGATCCAACAAGTTCCAGAAAGCTGTCGACGGTGTGCCGATGAAAATTGGCAACTCGGTGTTTTTTGTCGTCAACCTGAATTGCACGCATGAGGCGTTTGTCTTGGGTGGTAATACCGGTGGGGCATTTATTGGAGTTGCACTGCAGTGCTTGAATGCACCCCAGTGCAAACATCATTCCGCGTGCGCTATTGCAGACATCTGCCCCCAGGGCGACCTTCTCAACCATGTCATAGCCATTGGTGATTTTCCCGCTCGCAATGAGCTTGATCCGCTTGCGAAGCCCAGTGCCTTTCAGGCAGCTGTCGACAAAGACGAGGCCTTCGTTCAGTGGAGCGCCAAGATGATTAGAATATTCCACAGGCGCTGCGCCAGTGCCACCCTCCGAGCCATCTATAGTAATGAAGTCAGGCGTGATGCCGCTTTGTACCATTGCCTTGCAGATACCCAAGAACTCGATGGGCTTACCGATACAGAGCTTAAAGCCAATCGGCTTGCCCTCCGAGAGCGTTCGTAGTTCCTGCACGAAATCCAATAAGCCCAGAGGCGTGTCAAAACGCGTGTGGGAGGGGGGGGAAATCACGTCTTTACCGATCTCTACGCCCCTTACATCGGCGATTTCGGCGCTCACTTTGGCACCAGGCAAAATACCGCCGTGCGCGGGCTTGGCGCCCTGAGACAGTTTTATCTCGATGGCCTTGACTGTGAGTGTTGTTGCTTTGCTGCGAAATTTTTCGGCGTCGAAGTTACCCTCGGTTGTACGGCAGCCAAAATAGCTGGTCCCTATCTGCCAGATAAGGTCTCCGCCATTTTCCAGATGATAGGGGCTTATGCCCCCCTCGCCTGTGTTATGGGCAAAGCCACCGAGTTTTGCACCGGCGTTGAGCGAGAGCAGCGCATTGGGGCTTAGTGAGCCAAAGCTCATAGCTGAAATATTCAGCCGCGAGGCGCAGTAGGGCTGAAGGCAGTCCGGACCGCCAATCATCACGCGGCTCTCCTGAGTGCTTACCTTCTGCGGAGACAGAGAATGATTGATGCGCGAATAGCCGGTTTCGTAAATGTCGTGCTGTGTTCCGAACGGTTGTGTGTCGTTCAGATTCTTCGCACGACGATAAATCAGACTGCGCGTGATACGGTTAAACGGTTTACCGCTCTCGTCGGTTTCGATAAAGTACTGGCGAATTTCGGGGCCGATTCCCTCGAGCAGGAAGCGCATATGCCCTATAATGGGAAAGTTTCTCAAAACGTTGTGCGACGAGAAGAAGAGGTCATGTATGCCTAGCGCGACGAGCGCCGCGTACAGCACAAAGAGCCATAGAAAAGGCGCCCAGAATACGTAGGCTGCCACGATCAGGAATGGCCCCAGCATGGCGAAAAGGAAAAAGATCGATCTGGCCATAGGCGCCTACGTATCAAATAGAGTCAGAACCGGCACGGAGTAAGCCAAATGCAAGAAGATCAGCCCCCCGTTTCAAAGAGCATCTTACAGCCCATTGATACTTATGTGTTACTGGCGACTATTACCTTTTTTGCGTATGTGTCAATCAAGCTGGTGTCACCCTTTCTTTCGCCACTTCTGTGGGCCACGATTCTGGCGGTTGTTATCTACCCCCTTCATCAGCGTCTGGCCGCTGCGCTCGGCGGGCGGGAAAAGCTCTCCGCGCTATTGATCGGTTTGTTCAGCCTGGTGTTGTTGCTTGCACCCGTTGCCTGGCTCGGCCAATCCACACTTGATTCTATAGTTAGGCTAGAGCACGCGGTCGAGCAAGGCACCCTCACAATTCCGGCCCCCAGCGAGACAACCCGTGATTGGCCCTTGGTAGGCCCTAAAGTGTTCGAACTGCAGACCGAGGCCCATGAGAATGTGAAAGCGTTTCTTGCGCATTACGGCGAACAGCTCAGGAGCATCGCACGCAGCGTGATTGGTACCAGTACCCAGCTTATGTTGAGTATCGGAGAGTTTGCGTTATCGATCATATTCGCGTGTGTTTTTCTGCTGTACGCCGGGCCTCTTAACAGCGCAGTCAGCCAGATTGTCGCTCGCATCAACGTGAGCAATGGCGAGCGCTTTTTATCGATATCTGTTGCAACCACCCGCAATGTGTCCAAGGCTGTCGTGGGCATAGCGCTGATTCAGACAGTGTTGGGCGGCCTTGGCTTTTTTATGGTTGGTCTGCCTTATGCTGCGCTGTGGACGGTGGGCTTGTTTGCCACCGCGCTTATCACGCTGCCTATTCTTGTCATTCTCCCCGCTATTATTTACGTGTGGAGTATTTCAACGACTGTGACGGCGCTGCTGTTCACGCTGTTTATGCTACCTGTCATGCTGTTGGATAACATTTTCAGGCCTGTGATTGCGGCCAAGGGGCTGCAAACTCCCATGATTGTGATTTTTGTTGGGGTAATGGGCGGTGCTATCAGTCTTGGAATGATCGGTTTGTTTATTGGCCCCGTTGTACTGGCCGTTTTTTATGAGATGATCGCCCTTTGGACAGCCGACAGCACGCAAGAAAGCGAAGCGGATTAGGGATTTCAATCGATTGCACCTGAGTATGTTTACCCGAACGTCAATAATCATCATTGCGGCGCTACTGGCCGGTTGCGCATTTACCGTGGGTCCTCAGTTCGAGGCGCCCTTCGCAGATTGGGAAGAAGACTGGGTTGCCAGTAAGCAGCCGTTATCCAACTTGCCGGTCTCAGCGGCTGCGGATGACGCGCTCTGGTGGAGTCAGTTCGACGATCCGGTGCTCAGCCAATTGATCGAGACGGCGCTAAAGCGCAATCATAACTTGAGGATCGCCGGGTTTCGGGTGATTGAGAGTCGCGCGCGGTTGCGTGGCAGCGAAGCCGCCCAGCGGCCGCAACAGGTCGAGTTGAGCGCGTCCTCCGGTAAAGCTTCCACTGCAGCAGAGTTTGATGATCTTTCGGATGCAGATTTTCGCTTTGTGAATGCCGAGTTTGGTATTGGCTGGGAGCTCGACTTCTGGGGGCGTTTTCAGCGTGCTGTTGAAGCGAGCCAGGCCGGATACCTTGAATCACTGGCTAACTTTGAAGACTTCAAAGTCATCCTGATTTCTGAGGTAGCCCGACAGTATTTTACTTACGCCACTTTGCAGATGCGGTTGATGATTCTTGAGCGCAACGCGGCGTTACAGGCGCGCAGTGCATCCATTACCCAAAGTCGTTATGAAGCAGGAGAGGATTCCGAGCTCAACGTGCAACAGGCAAGGGCGCAGTATCTGGCAACAGTCGCTGCCAAACCAGGATTAGAGGACGATCTGAGTCAGGCGCAGAGCGCCTTGGCGCAACTGCTCGGGTATACCGATTTGCCGCCTTCCTTCCAGCTAAATACCAGCACTAACCTCACGGATATACCCGATAGCATCGTTCAAGTGCTGCCCGCTGATTTTCTGCGACGCAGGCCCGATGTGCGCGCAGCGTACTATCGAGCGGCGGCGGCTAGTGCTGCCATTGGTATTGCGGAGGCGGAGCTATACCCGTCTTTGAGCTTGTTCGGTTCTATTGGTATCAACCAGACCAGTGCACTTGATTCAGTGTCGGCGTCGGCTGGGCCCGCGCTGCGCTGGAATATCTTCGACTTTGGCCGTATACGTAACAACATTCGGGTGCAGGATGTGCGCCTTGAGCAGGCACTGGAAAGCTATAGTGAAACGATCTTACAGGCGGCGCGAGAAGTCGATGACACGGCAATTACCTTCCAGAAAACGCAAGATCAAATCGCCCTGTTGGAGCAGTCTGAGGCAGTTTCCCAGCGCGCTTATGACATCGCGTTGATTCACTTTCAGGAGGGCTTTGCTGATTTTCAGCGGTTGCTGGACGCACAGGCTACGTTGCTGCGACAACAAGATCGTCTGGTTGCGGCGCAAGGTTTACAGGCCGTTGTGCTCACACAGGTCTATAAGGCGATGGCAGGCGCATGGGTTACATCGTTAGAGCAAGACTATGTGTTGCCGACTACTCGTCAGAAAATGCGTGACAGGACCAACTGGGGTGACCTGTTAACTTCGCCAGCGTCAGGAGCTGGCGACAATGTACAGTAGAGGGTAAGTCGCAATGGCCAATAGTCCTGAAGAAAACGAGGGTAATGCGGCGCAATCCGATGCCGGGCAATCCTCCCGCCGAGGGGCGATCGTGTTGCTGGTGGTTATCGCGCTAATGCTCGTTTACCACCTCGCATCGGATCGATTCACACCGTATACGCAGCAGGCGCGTGTCTATGCCAATATCGTGTCGCTTGCAGCGGAGGTGGGCGGCAAGGTAACGCAGGTGCATGCACTCGACAATCAGAACGTGAAGGCCGGTGACCCGCTGGTTAGCATTGATCAGGCGCCGTACGAAATCGCTTTACAAAAAGCGCGAGCCGACCTGAGTGCTACTCGTCGAGAACTTGAAGCTGCGGATGGCGCCATTCTCGTCGCCCAAGCAAACCTGGCGGCATCGGAAGCTGAGTTGGAGCGCGCGCAAAAAGAGCGTGATCGTCATGAGAGCCTTTATGGGCTCGACAATGGTGCGATTTCACTGCGTCGTGTGGAAGTTTCGCGAGCCAATCTCAAAAAAGCGGCAAGCAGAGTGGAATCTTCCAAAGCTCAGGTTGCACAATCTGTTCAGGCACGTGGGAGCAAGACTGAAGACAACGATCGAATTCAGGCTGCGCGCAGTGCGGTAGATAAAGCTACACTGGACCTTGAGCGAACCTTGCTTCGCGCGCCGGGCGACGGGCTTATTACTAACCTTGGTATTGATACCGGCCAGTTCGCGTCGCCGGGCAAACCGATTATGACTTTTATTGCGATTCATGATGTCTGGGTTTCGGCAGATATGACCGAAAACAATCTGGGTCATTTGCGCGTAGGTGATGAGGCCGAGGTTGTTTTCGATATTATGCCAGGCCGTGTTTTCAAGGCGGCTGTCCGCAGCGTTAGCTTCGGCGTAAATACAAAAAAGGAACCAAAGCCGGGGCAACTTTCGCAGGTGGAAAACAGCAAAGATTTCCTTCGCCAGGCGCAGCGCTTTCCTGTGATTCTTGAAATGGTCAACGCAGACCGAGCAGATTTAGCGCAACTCAAGATCGGCGGCCAGGCGGATGTTATCGTCTACACATCGACCAGTGTAGTGACTCGCTGGATTGGTCGACTCTATATTCGCGCGATGGGGTTCTTCTCCTATCTCTATTGAGGAGACGAGGCGCTGCCGTAGATGATTTCCCAACGCTCACTTCCCACTGAAACCCGAAGGGTCTGGCGCCTGGCCTTTGGTGCAGGCTTTGCCACCCTCGTGTCATACGCTCTAATGCCTGACTTTGCTTACCTTTTTGTGCTGTTGAGCGTCTTCATTATGCTTCCTCCGCGGCCGCCGCCGGCTTTTGCCGATTTGGTAAAGCTGCTTTTAGTGCTGGTTCTCTCAACGCTTTGGGGAATGGCGCTGGGAATACTGCTTTCCTGGATTCCGGCATTGGGTCTTTTGCTGTTTTTTGTCGGCATGACAATAACGTTGCGTTTTGGATTGGCCCGGCCCGAAATGGGCGTGGTGTCGATGCTCTTTATCGTTGGCCAGACCATTATTGCAGCGATCTCTATGCGTTCGGCGCAACTGGGTTTGGTGATGATGCTGGTAATGCTCAGCGCATTTGTCTTTGCGTTTCTGGTCGCCTGGTTGAGCTATGTGTTTTTGCTACGCGAAGATACTGTGGGAGAGGTTCAGCAGCCATTACCGGTTACCCACACCTGGGTTTCATTACGGGCGGCGTTGGTGATATTGCCGCCGTTTCTCGCTGTGTTGCACGACCTGTTTTTTATTCCATTGCTGATCAAAGGCTCGTTTCTAGCACAACAGACCAATACCAAAGGTGCATGGCAGCAAGCGAGAGAGCTGCTTCTGGCCACACTCATTGGTAGCGTGGCAACGGTTGTGTTGTGGAACATACTTAGCCTTTGGCCGAATTTGCTTTTTCTCTCGCTCTGCATTGCGTTTGCAGTGTATGTGATAGCCGGCTATCTCTATGGGGCCTGGAAGTCGCGCTTTGATTTTGCTTTTTGGCAAAATGTTCTGGTCACAATGTTGATTCTGGTGGGGCCGGCGGTTCAGGATCCAGCGTTTGGGAACGATGTGCAGCAAGCCATGTGGATTAGAATAGGCCTGTTTTTCGCGGTGTCTCTTTACACTGTGTTAGCAGTGCAGCTGCTGGACGCTGTGCACGGTTGGACTTCAAGAGGGCGGATGTTTACTACCGCATGAATCAGCTAACGTTTATCTTCGTCGCCACCGCTATGACCCTGCTTTGCCTAAGCTTGCAGGCTGGGTTTGGTGTTTACGCCGTGCAGTTTAGTCGGCGTTTCGTTGCGCGAACGGATGCTGCTCGCCCTGCATTGTGGCGATTCTGGGGTATCGCCCTGATGTTGTTGATTCTGACCCTGGGTAACTTTCTGCAAATCATTGTGTGGGCACTGTTGTATCTCTACCTGGGCGAGTTCGACCACTTTAATGATGCGTTTTATTTTTCCGGCGTGACATTTACGTCGCTCGGTTATGGCGATGTCACCCTCAGTCTTGCGCATCGCGGCCTGAGCCCGGTAGAGGCCGCGAATGGATTGATGATGTTCGGTGTTTCAACCGCAATTCTCTTTGCTGTTATTCAGAACCACCGGCCCGGCGATCACCCGGGCCTGTGAGATGAAGCATGCATCAATGTGCTGCGGCCTCTGCCAGACGAGGCACGATCTCTAGGTCTCTAAGGCCGAGCAGTATTAGCTCTACCGCGAAGGCGCAGAACAAAAGTGCTACGATGCGCAAGACCACTTCACTCATTGCGCTGGTCTTCTTTTCGCCCTGACTGCCCGGTTTTGCCAGGAATACAACACCGACCAACAGTGCCAGATTGATGAGCATCTGTGTGCCCAGTGCACCAAATACGATAAGCGTATCGCTGAACTCCTTTGATCGGGCGGTGACGACCACGATGGCGACGATGGCTTGCGGTGATGCCATTAAAGGCATTGCCATGGGGTAAATCGCGATGCCATCACCGCTTTTGGGCTCTTCGTCATCATGACCTTCGCCAAGCACAATGCCCAGTGCGAAGATAAAGAGGATTATACCGCCTGCGATTTCCAATGCAGGAATACTCACGTGGAAAAAGTCGATGATATGGTTTCCGCGAAAAGCGAATAGAAACAGGATCGCTGAAGACACCATCACTGACTTGGTTGCGATATTGATGCGCTCTTTCCTGTCCATGTGCCGCGTCGAGGCATTAAATATCGCCAGCGCTTTCACTGGTCCGGCAACAACGCCGAATATAATGAGTAGATCGATAAAATTGTGAATCATGCTGCGCCTCGGTTGTAGGACCAATGTTTCGAACGCAAGTTCGACTGTGTTTGATTCTGACTAGATACTGTCACATGCCAACGCTCTTTTCGAGCTTCCCGTTAGCAGATGCGGCATTTGTTCCATTTTTGACTTACGCTGGTACATTGAATATGGGGGTTAGTGCTGCGCTTCTTTATCCTCTAGGGGTACCGCCAAGTTAACCGGCCCAAATTGCTAGAATCGGCTCATGAACACATATAAGCGCCACCGATTCCCACCAGATATTATTTCCTATGCTGTCTGGCTGTACTATCGCTTCAACCTGAGCCACAGAGACATTGAAGACCTTCAGGCCAAACGAAATGGAGCTGCAGCTAAGCGGTTCTTCAGACGTTTACTGTGCAGTCATGGCGCTGAACCCAGAAAGATCGTGACGGATAAATTGCGGGGTTATGGTGTCGCTCATCGTGAGCTGCTCCCCGAGACGATCCATAGCACACAACAATATGAGAACAATCGAGCTGAGCAGTCCCACGAGTCGACTAGGGTGCGCGAGAGAGGGATGCGACGATGCAAGTCGATGATCCAGGCCCAGCGATTTGTCACTGCCCATGCTGCAGTATCAAATCTATTCAACCTCGGAAGACACCTGATTCGTGCTCAACGTTACCGGGATCTGAGGGTAATTGCGTTTGACGAGTGGAGTAGGGCGGTTGCTTGAGAGAGGGGTCTCGATTTCTCGCGACGTGAGGAGTTAACTTTTCAGTACCGGGCGGTGGCTTGAGGTTGGGTGGCAGATTTCTGCGACCTCAATGAGTTAAGTTGCCAGAACCATTAAAACTAGAGCTTCACGCCTCACAGAATTTCAGTTTGAAGAATAATTGCAAATAAAGCCGTCCAGTATTTTAAGATTTCCTTTATCGTATTCGGTCCGCTGACAAGTGCTGACACGGCAAATGTAGCTAAACACTGCGTGAACGTTGGTCCTGGAGGGACTTTTGAGAGATGTTTTCCCTCCTTAAAGTTTCTGTATTCCTTCAGAGCTAGCTTGGTTGAGATACAAACGCTAAACCCTATAAGGCCACGGGCAAGACTGGACGCTACCCATGCAGCCTTCGTGGAAAATGTTCTCGCTACTGCATCCTCAGTCATCGTGGAGCCTCGACCATCGATACCCATGCCGATAGTCTCTCCGGATATTGGATCGATGCGCCACCACGATGGAAGTTTAGTGCCGCCCATAGTCGGTGCTAAAAGGATTGAATGTCCATTACGAATATCAGACTCCATAGCTCTCATTGTTAAGCAGCCTTGGTTCCACTGAGCTTGACCCCGTGAAACGCTTAAGGTTGGTCCGCGATTCCGCGAGTGGCGCTAGAGAGCGCTCGGAAGCCATTAGTCGAGACGTGGTGGGTGAACTGACCTCGGGGATTTCACGGCAGGCGAATGCCGCAGCGGTGTCGCTGTTTCAG
>JBGCFE010000001.1:0-10177 GCA_045106775.1 Halioglobus sp. | reverse complement strand
CTATCGCCAATGCAATGACGGTTGATGTAGAAGATTATTTTCAAGTTTCTGCGTTTGAACCGCATGTAGCTAAAAGTGAGTGGCAAACTATTCCCTGCCGAGTAGAGGCAAATACACAAAGAATCTTAGCGCTGTTCGCTGAGCAAGACATAAAAGCCACCTTCTTTACGCTGGGTTGGGTGGCTGAACGCTATCCAGCACTAGTGAGAGATATTGTCGATCAAGGGCATGAACTAGCGAGCCATGGATGGGAACATATTCGTGTGAGTACCCAGACTCCCCAGGCGTTTCGTGAAGATATCGACCGTACGCGCAAATTGTTACAAGATATTAGCGGGTCACCCGTTATCGGATATCGAGCGGCAAGCTACTCTATCGGCGCTGAGCAATCCTGGGCTTGGAATGAGCTTGCTGAAGCGGGTTACCTCTATAGCTCGAGTATTGTCCCTATTAATCATGATCTTTATGGTATTCCAGACGCACCACGGTTTCCTTTTCGTACGGCGCAGGAGCGGTTGCTAGAGATTCCCATTACCACGGTTTCACTTGCTGGGCGAAATATTAATTGTGGTGGGGGAGGTTGGTTTCGTCTGTTTCCCTATGCGTTTTCGCGCTGGGCTATGAGAAGTGTGAACGAATCCGACGGCCAAGCGGGTATCTTCTACTTTCATCCATGGGAGATCGATCCAGATCAGCCAAGGCAACAAGGTTTGGGTTTGAAAACTCGATTCCGTCATTACCTCAATCTTGAAAAAACGTATTCCCGATTGGAGAAGCTCATTCAAGAATTTGAGTGGGGGCGAATGGATGAAATATTTTTGCCGAATGAGGTAAAGCAGTGAGTGTTCAAATTAGGGTGCTGGAGGATGCCGATTTTGAGCGCTGGGATGCGTATGTCGAAAGCGCTGCGAGTGCAACCTTCTTTCATCTGGCCGGTTGGAAGCATGTCTTGGAGCGCGCGTTCGGTCATAAAGCCCATTTTCTGTACGCTGAAGAGAATGGAGAAATCACTGGTATTCTGCCGCTAGCGCAGGTCAAAAGCCTTCTGTTTGGAAACTCTTTATCTTCTCTGCCTTTTTGCGTTTATGGCGGAGTTGTAGCGCAATCGAAAGAAGCATCAGATGCCCTGCGCGAGAAAGGTTGTGAATTAGCTAAACAACTTAAAGTCGATGCGCTTGAAATGCGCAATCGCGAAGCCAGTGAGTCGGGCTGGCCGGTAAAAGAACTTTATTATACGTTTCGAAAAGCGATTGATGCTGATGATGATGTAAACCTTAAGGCGATACCTAACCGTCAGCGGGCCATGGTCCGTAAAGGTATTAAAGAAGGTCTTGAAAGCGCATGGGATGATTCTCCAGAGCGGCTTTATCGCGTTTATTCAGAGAGTGTTAGGAATTTAGGTACACCGGTTTTTTCAGCCAAGTACTTTGGTGTTCTTCAAGACGTATTTGGCGATAAATGCAGCATCTTGATGATTACGCATCAAGGTCAGGATATAGCGGGCGTGCTCAACTTTTATTTTCGTGATGAAGTTTTACCCTACTATGGCGGTAGTACTGAAGCGGCTCGCACTGTTAAGGGCGTGAACCACTTTATGTATTGGGAGTTGATACGCCGAAGCGCTGAGCAAGGCTGTCGTTTATTCGATTTTGGTCGCAGTAAAGAGGGCACTGGGCCGTTTAGTTTCAAGAAAAACTTTGGCTTTGAACCACAGCCCCTTCCCTATGACTATTTTCTCGTGGAGTCAGATTCAATACCAGACGTTAATCCGTTGAATCCAAAGTATCAGCTTATGATTAAGGTATGGAGTCGTTTGCCTTTGCCTATCGCGAATTTACTTGGCCCACCATTGGCAAAGGACTTGGGTTAATTTGCATGAGTGATTATGGAGCCAATGACCGGTTACGCCTAACGCGAAGTTTGTTTTGGGCTGCTCTGTTCGCGGTTGCCCTGCTGTTTATCTACGCTGAAACCACCTGGTCGATGATATCGATATGGGCGCGCTCCGATACCTTCGCGCACGGATTTTTAGTGTTACCTATTTCACTCTGGTTGGTTTGGATAAAGCGCGACCATCTGATGATCAGAAATATTCAACCGGCGCCCCGGGTCGGCCTTCTTTTGGTGCCGCCAGCCATGCTTTGGTTGCTGGCATGGATGATCGATGTTTCGGTAGTTCAGCAGTTGGCTCTCGTTACCCTTCTGATCGTCGGTGTTTGGATGATTCTTGGCCACAAGCTTGCGCTCGTTTTGGCGTTTCCTCTTTTTTTCCTCTATTTCGGCGTGCCGATGGGCGAGGGTCTGATTGCGCCGATGATGGAGTTTACGGCCTTTTCGACAGTCTGGTTAATAAAGCTAACGGGCATTCCAGTTTACCGTGAGGGTTTGTATTTTTCTCTTCCCTCGGGCTACTGGTCAGTTGTTGAAGCCTGTAGTGGCGTTCGCTACATTATTGCGTCGGTCACTGTGGGCACCCTTTATGCCTACCTGACTTATCGCAGTACCAAGCGACGCATTCTCTTTATCGTGATATCTGCTATTGTCCCGATTTTTGCGAACACCGCTAGAGCTTTCATTATCGTTATGCTCGGACACTGGAGTGGAATGACCATTGCTACGGGTGTTGATCACCTTGTGTACGGTTGGGCCTTCTTCGGTATCGTGATTTTTTTGCTCTTCTGGTTGGGTAATTTTTTCCGCGAGGACGAGGCTCCTCCGCCACCTTTGGAGCCAGAGTTAGGCGCTGAAAGCGCGTCTGGTGCTTCCAGCTACGTTTTGCCTTTTACTGCTTTGGGTGCTCTGGGCCTGGTATATATGGCGCCTTGGTTTGCATACAGCAGTCAAACTGATCCGGTGTTAGACCAAAACACTCAGGTGGCTCTGCCGGTGGCCGAGAGTGGATGGCAAAGTTCTGAAGTTTCTCCCTGGTATTGGGAAGCGCCTTCAGTAGGGGGTGGAGAGGTTGCACGTTATTACAAGAAGGGCGGGAAGTCGGTTGCTCTTTATCTGCAGTACGATAATGCGACACCCTGGTCGGAAGATGTGCTGGGGAGCAGTCCGAAATTTGCCGTGTGGCGAAGCGGATCGCGATTGGCAAACCGCAGCAAGTATTCCATCAATTATGCCGAGCAAACTGTTTCTGTCGATGAAGCGACTGTGGTTGGTGTAGACGATGGCATTCGTGTTTGGTCTTGGTACGATGTTGGCGGCTTAGGCACGTCAAATGCCTATCGCGCAAAAATTCAGCAGGCACTGGCTTATCTTGGTGTAGCCGAACACGGCACGTATCGCATTGTGGTCGCAGCAGCTGAACAGGAAGATCCCGAAGAAGCTCGCGCTGTTCTGAAATCGTTCCTTCAAGAGCATGCGGTAACGCTGTCTCAAAATCTGAGACAAGCTGCAAACGTATCTCAGTAATGGCTTCTCGCCCACTGATCGCGCATATTATTTTTTCGCTCTCAACGGGCGGACTTGAAAATGGTCTCGTGAATATCATCAACAGGTTTCCAGTTGATCGATATCGACATGTGATAATTTGCCTAACAACGGCCGATGATTTCGCTACGCGAATTACCGCTGAGGGTGTGCAGGTTATTCAACTACACAAGCGCGAAGGGCACGATTGGGGTTGCTACCTTAAACTTCGAAAATTGCTGAAAGATCTGCGTCCCGACATCATACACAGCCGCAACCTTGCCGCCCTTGAGGCTCAATGGTGTTCGCTTGGTCTCGGCGCTGTTCGTGTGCATGGAGAACACGGTAGAGAGATTAATGATCTGGATGGCACGAATTGGAAGTACCTCAACTTTAGGCGCGTGATGCGTTTGCTGATTCATCAATACATAGCGGTGAGTCGTGATCTGGAGAACTGGCTAAAAGCTAGCGTGGGCGTTGCCCCTGCTCGTGTGAGCCACATCTATAACGGGGTAGATTTTCGCCGGTTTCAACCGGGAACTGTGAAGCCCTTGGCATTATTGCCAGCGCACTGGCAGGGCCAGAATGATATCGTAATCGTAGGGACAGTCGGTCGATTAACACCGGTAAAAGACCAGCAATTATTGTTGCTGGCGGCTGCTTGGGTTCGTGAAAATCAGCCAGAATTGTTCGATCAACTACGCGTGATCATTGTTGGCGATGGTCCGTTGGCCGTTCAGCTTGAAGAGCTTGCCAGCACTCTCAGCCTCACCGAAGTGGTTTGGTTCGCGGGTGACCGGGACGATGTGCCAGATTTGCTTGCGACGCTAGACGTATTTGTATTGCCTTCACTGGCGGAGGGGATTTCAAATACGATTTTGGAGGCCATGGCCAGCGGCTTGCCCGTATTGGCAACGGCTTCTGGTGGCAATTTGGAATTGGTGGAGCAGGGCTTCAATGGCGCTTTGTTTCCCGTGAGTGATCATTGTGCTTTGGGTGAAGCGCTGGTTGAACAGCTGAGTGATCCGCAGAAGAGAAAAGAGCTGGGTGACAATGCTCACCAGGCTGTAGTGAAGAATTTTAATTGGGATAGAACCGTCGCGGCTTATCTTGATGTGTACGACCAAGTGCTCGCGCGGAAAATTGGATAGTGTATGTGTGGTGTAGCAGGGCTTTTTGATATTGAGGGTTATGCAGAGTTCGATCGAGAGCTCCTGCAGGCTATGAATCAAACTCAATTTCATCGAGGCCCGGACGAAGAAGGTCTATATGTAGAGCCGGGCGTTGCATTGGCTCACCGGCGGCTTTCTATCATTGATCTTTCTTCTGGGCAGCAACCGATGCACAGCGCAGATGGTCAAATTTGCGTTGTTTATAACGGCGAGATATACAATTTTATGGAGCTAGCCCAGGAGTTGAAGGCCCTGGGTTATGAGTTTCGAACGCGCTGCGACACAGAAGTTATTCTTTACGCTTGGCAAGAATGGGGTGAGGCTTGCGTTGAGCGGTTTCGCGGCATGTTTGCCTTCGCGCTGTATGACAAACGTCGCCAGAGCCTGTTTCTTGCGCGTGATCGGCTGGGCATTAAGCCACTGTTTTTTTCGTTGATAGACGGTCGGGCAGTAGCCTTTGGATCTGAGCTGAAAATACTGAAGGCTCATCCCAGGCTGCCTAGGCAGTTGGAACCACAGGCGGTGGAAGATTATTTTACCCTTGGCTACGTGCCTGAGCCGAAGACAATCTACAAAGGCGTTTACAAACTAAACCCCGGTCACACCCTTTTGCTGGAGCGGGGTAAGCCCATGCCTGCGCAGCGCCAGTATTGGGACATACCCTTTGCACCCGTTGATCGAGGTACTGAAGAAGAGTTACAAATAGAGTTGTTCGAGCGCTTACGTGAAGCTGTCGATATTCGGCTTGTATCAGAAGTCCCTTTAGGGGCTTTTTTGTCCGGCGGAGTCGATTCCAGTGCTGTGGTCGCAGCAATGGCACAATTGCAAAGCGACCCAGTCAACACTTGTGCAATCGGGTTTGATGTTCCACAGTTCAATGAAACTGATTTTGCCCGACAGGTTGCAGAGCGCTACAAAACGAACCATTTCGAGAGTGTTGTTAAAAGCGATGATTTTGATTTGCTGGATACTCTTGCTTCACTCTATGACGAGCCGTATGCAGACAGTTCTGCGATTCCCACCTATCGTGTTTGTCAGCTGGCTAGAGAGCGAGTAACTGTTGCACTGTCTGGAGATGGTGGGGATGAAAACTTGGCCGGCTACAGACGTTATCGCTGGCACATGAATGAAGAGCGCTTGCGTGGTGCTCTGCCACTGGGAATCCGGCGACCTATCTTTGGCGCGCTTGGCCGCCTGTATCCTAAATTGGATTGGGCACCGCGGGTGTTTAGGGCCAAAACAACCTTTGAGTCGCTAGCGCGCAATTCAGTGGAAGCCTACCTACACTCTGTTTCGATTACATCAGAGGCGCAGAGGCAGCAAATGTTTAGCGGCGCTCTGCGTAGCGAGTTGCAAGGCTACAGCGCCGTAGAAACCTTCAATTATCATGCTCAGCGCAGCCCTACTGATGATCCGCTTTCGCTAATCCAGTATTTGGATATGAAAACGTATTTAGTAGGAGACATTCTTACCAAGGTCGATAGAGCCAGTATGGCGCATTCCCTTGAGGTTCGTGTTCCCTTGCTCGATCATAAGTTCGTCGAATGGACTTCGGGCTTGCCGGTTAGCGATAAGCTCCGTGGAGCGGAGGGTAAGTACATCCTGAAGAAGGCCCTGGAACCACATTTACCGCACGATGTGCTTTACCGACCTAAAATGGGCTTTGGCGTGCCGCTTGGAAAGTGGTTTCGTGGGCCGTTGCGAGAGCGCCTGCGCACGTCTCTGCTAGACGGTGGTCTTGCAGAAACCGGCTTGTTCAATCAAAAATATTTGGAAAAGTTGGTAAACGATCATCAATCCGGCCTTCGGGAGCACAGTGCGCCGCTCTGGTCATTGATGATGTTCCAGGCTGCGATAGCTGGCGACGAGTTTACGGTGGGGTAGGGCGATGCACCTCGGCCTAGTCGGTCCACTGCCACCGCCCAGCGGAGGCATGGCCATGCAAACGCTCCAGCTTGCCCGGTTGGTGGAGGAGGCAGGCCTGGACGTTTCTGTAGTTCAAACGAATCACCCTTACCAGCCTGCCTGGATTGAAAACTTGAGAGGGCTTCGCGCTGTATTCCGACTCCTGCCGTATCTTTGGCGAGTGTGGCGATTGTGTGGGCGGGTCGATGTAGTTCACCTTATGGCAAATTCGGGTTGGTCATGGCAACTTTTCTGTGCGCCTGTGCTGTGGATCGGTTGGCTGCGCAGTACTCCCGTCATTGTGAATTATCGGGGAGGGGAGGCGGAGAGTTACCTTGCGCAGTCTGCACGTTGGGTGAGGCCCTCATTGTCTCGTGCCGCGAGTCTGGTTGTGCCTTCTGGTTTTTTGCAGGATGTGTTTTCACGTTTCGACATAGCCTCTGCTGTCATTCCGAATATCATTGATCTAGAGACGTTTTCGCCGCCATCACGCGTCGATTCCCGAACCGAGTTTACGCTGGCTGTTACGCGAAATTTAGAGCCTATCTATGGTCTTGATGTTGCCATACGCGCACTATCGATAGCACACAAGGTGGTGCCGGAGCTCCGGCTCGTTGTAGCGGGTAGTGGTCCCCAGCGCGCGGAATTAGAGGCGTTGGTTGCGGAGCTTGGCCTGAATGATACCGTAGATTTTTGCGGCCGGTTATCCCGTGAGGAGATTGTTGATCTGTATCATCGCGCCGATGCCGCCTTAAACCCCACCCATGTCGACAACATGCCAAACTCTGTGCTGGAAGCATTGGCTTGTGGTTTGCCGGTGATTTCAACTGACGTCGGTGGAGTCCCGTTTATTGTGCAAGATGGAAAAACGGCAGTGCTTGTGCCACCGAATGATGCCGAGGCCATGGCCGAGGCAATGGTTCGGGTACGTCAGGATGAATCCCTTCGACTTTCGTTGAGTGATGCCGGCAGGGTAGATGTTACACAGTACGCGTGGGACAAGGTTAAGCCCCAGTGGATGGCGCTGTATGAGCGCCTCGGTGCTGCGGTATGAGTTTATACACACGCGCAGTTTCGTCTCTGTTCTTTCCGCTTCATGAAAAGCTCAAAGGGCACTCCTCGGTGAGCGCTATGCGCGCCATGGAAAAATCGCAGTGGCTGCCCCCGGCAGAGATTGAAGCGCTGCAGCTTGAAAGGCTGCGCAAATTTTTGCGACGTATTGCCCTAGATGTGCCGTACTATCGCGATTTGTTTAAGGAGCTGAATTTCGATCCGGAGTCGGTTCACTCGATTCAGGATCTGCAGCGCTTACCACTAACAGGTAAGCCAGAGATTCGGGCTAACATTGAATCTATGAAAGCCGACAATGCTGGCCCCCTGGAGCGTTTCAGCACCGGCGGTTCGAGCGGTGAGCCTTTGGTTTTTTACCGAGGCAAAGAACGGGTCAGCCACGACGTTGCGGCAAAATGGAGAGCAACACGCTGGTGGGGTGTGGATATTGGAGACCCTGAAATTGTCGTTTGGGGTTCTCCGATCGAACTCAATTCCCAGGACAGAGTGCGACTGGTGCGCGACAAAATTTTGCGCACTGAGTTGCTGTCGGCATTTGAGATGTCGAATGCAAACCTACTGCGATTTACTCAGCAGATACGTGCGATGCGGCCCAAAATGGTTTTTGGGTATCCATCCTCTCTGGCATTGATGTCGGAGTACGCTAAAACAAATGGCTACCGGCTTGATGATCTGGGTGTAGAGGTTGTGTTTGTCACTTCAGAGCGTCTTTATGAGCACCAGCGTAATTCCATCGAGAGCGCGTTCAATTGCCCTGTAGCGAACGGATACGGAAGTAGAGATGCGGGTTTCACAGCGCATGCGTGCCCAAGTGGCGGTATGCATATCACTGCCGAGGACATGGTTGTAGAAATTGTTGATGACGACGGGAATGTTCTGCCGACGGGAGAAAAGGGCGAGATTGTAGTCACTCATTTGTGTACGGGCGATTTTCCGTTTGTTAGATACCCCACAGGTGATGTGGGCAGCCTAACCGATTTGACGTGTGAGTGTGGCAGAGGCTTGCCATTGCTTGCGGAGATAGATGGCCGCACGACGGACTTTATCCGCGCTGCGGACGGTACGGTTCTGCACGGGCTGGCTTTTATCTATGTGCTCCGCGAAATGGAGGAGCTGGATCAATTCAAGATAATTCAGGATACACTGACGCAGCTGACGGTGCAGTTGGTGACTGCGTTAGACGATACTACTGCTATTGAGAGCACCATTACAGAACAGTTCAGGCTTCGTTTAGGCGAGTCGCTGGACGTTAAATTCGAATATTTGGATAACATTGAGCGAGAGACTTCTGGTAAGTTTCGCTACGTCGTTAGCAAGCTGGATAGCAACTGAAATCGAGCTAAGGTCGAATAGGTTGCCCGCAGGCGAAGAGCGGGGAGGGTAAATAAAATGCGCGATATAATAGTAACAGTAATGGTGTTTGCCACCTTGCCGTATATTTTACGCCACGCCTATTTCGGCGTATTGGCCTGGTCGTGGCTAAGTTACATGAATCCGCACCGCCTCGCCTGGGGCTTCGCCTACGATATGCCTTTCGCGCAGATTGTGGCCATCACACTGCTCATTTCATTGGTGATGAACACAGAGAAGAAAAACCTGCCATCAAACGGCTTGGTGGTGATGTGGGGTTCTCTGCTGCTTTGGTTAACCTTCTGTAGTTTTCTAGCCGTTTACCCTGATCTGGCTTACCAGCAATTAGACAAGGTGATCAAAATTCAATTGATTACCTTAGTGACGATGTTGTTGATGACCAGTATGGAGCGAGTAAACCAACTCATCTGGGTGATCGTTTTCTCAATCGGTTTTTATAGTGTCAAAGGCGGGATTTTTACGATTCTAACAGGCGGTGGTTTCCATGTTTTTGGCCCTGCGGGGAGTGACATTCAGGAGAACAACGCGCTTGCCGTAGCGGTGTTAATGATTATTCCTCTGATGCTCTATATTCATAAATTTCCACCGCACCGTTATGTGAAGCTGGTGATGCCCTATTGTGTTTTCTTCAGCCTTGTTGCTGTGGTGGGATCCCAGTCACGCGGGGCTCTTTTGGCGATTCTAGCCGTGGGTGGATTTTATTGGCTTAAATCGAAAACCAAGGTTTTGACGGGCGCTGTATTCGTGGTCCTAGCGCTATTCGGATATGCCTTTATGCCCCAGAGTTGGCACGACCGTATGAGCACAATATCGGAGTATCAGGAAGATTCTTCGGCAATGGAGCGACTGCGAGCCTGGGAATACAGTATAGGCATTGCTAACGATCGATTGACCGGTGGTGGGTTTAACTCCTGGTCACTGGAGAACTATGCAAAGTATGCGCCCGGCGCCAAGAAGGCTTTTGTGGCTCACAGTATTTACTTCGGCGTACTAAATGATGGTGGTTGGCCTGGCCTAATTATGTTCCTGAGTATTCTCTTCTTAATCTGGAGACAACTGGGGAGGGTCATTCGGGTAACCGAAGGCAACCCGGATCATGCCGATCACAATATGCTGGCAAGGATGCTGCAGATTAGCCTTGTCGCCTTCATGGCCGGAGGGGCGTTCCTCAGCTTGGCATATTTTGACCTTGCTTGGCACATCATGGCAATAACCATTGTATTGACGAATCTGACTGAACAGCT